>DUVX01000040.1 GCA_012840855.1 Bacillota bacterium
AGTACTTCTATCCCAATTTTGATGTGGCTAACGGGGAACCGGTTGCACCTATGATCGGTTTCTATCGGACTGATCTTTATGAACATCTGCATCTGCCGGATCCGGCAGATGTGGTTTGGGAAGATAAGGCGCTCAGGGAAGATAAGTGTGTTCCCAGGCTGATCATGGGGCAGGCGTATGGTGACGTCAGTGATAAGAATCAACCCGATTTTTTGAAAAATCTGGAACGCATCGTGGTTGGGGATGATAAGAAGGAACCAAACAAGGATGGTAGTAGCGGGCGAATCAGAAAGAAAAAGACTCCTGAGGGGAATCAACAGAAAACGGATAGGAATCCCGAATCTCTTGAAGCTGCGGTGTCAGCCTCTGGTGCCAGTGATGATGGTGAAAATGGGCAGAAGAGTAGTAAAGGGATTTCTGTTTCAATTGAGGGGAATTCGGGCGAGATAGAAACAGGTGAAATTACTTCGGATTTAGAAGACAAAATGATCACGGGTACAGGGGGCACAACGGATAGAGAAAAGTTTATAGCCCGCTGGCCCTGGATCGCCGCCGGTGCAGTCGTAGCCGTGGGATTGGCGGGCGGTGGAGTTTACTACTATATTCACAAGAGGAGGATTTCAAAATAATGATTATCAGGCAGAAACGATGGGCGCTACTGCTATTGCTGGCGGCCCTGCTCATCGTAGCCGGCTGTGCCGGGGAAAAGGGCGACCCCGCTGATGCGGCCACCATCACCATCGAAGGAGACGGTGTGGAAAGCGCTGTTCAGCTGACCCTGGGGGATCTGAAGGCGATGAAAGATGCCCTGGTAGAAGACGATTACTTCTCCATCAATACGTACGGCACCGAGGCGTACTACCATTTCAAGGGGGTCTGGGCCTGGGCCGTTTTGGAGCAGAAAGCCTCCTTGAAAGAGGGGGCCAAAGAAGTGAGCTTTGTGGCTGAGGATGGCTATACCGTCACCTACACCCTCGAAGAGGTGCAGCGGGACGACTATATCGACCAGCAGGATCCCCAAAAAAAATATAAGATGATTCTGGCCTGGGAAGAGGAGCATGAGCCCTATGATCTAGACGAGGGCAGCCCCATTCGCCTGGTTAACGGCCAGACTGAGCCGGGAGATGTAAATAAGCCCCGCTGGGTGAGCCGGATTGAAAAAATAGTGGTTAAGTAACCGGCCGGTTGGGGGCGGTGGATTCCTCATCGTCCGGACTCCGGTATTTCTAGCGGTTTCAGCTCGATGAGCGAAAGGTCAGGGCGGTTGAGGATGCGAAAAGGGATTACCGAATTGCCCAGGCCGCGGCTTACATGCATGGTTGTCTCCCCGGAGTAATAGAGGCCGGCCGAGTAGGGCGGGAAAAAGGTGAGGTCCGGTGAAAGAAGCCCTCCCAGCAGTGGCAGCCGGATCACACCGCCGTGGATATGGCCGGCACAGATCAGATCGGGGCCCCACCGGACATATTCCTGGAAATACTTAGGGTTGTGGGCCAGCAGGATCGTGACCTCACCATCTTGCGGCGGACCGAGCTGATCTTCAATAAAAGTCGCTTTCAGCCCGGCTCCTTCCCAGATTTCGGCCATCTCCTCGCTGGAGTAATGGTAGAGCATGGCGGTGAGGCCGTAGATGCCAAAAGTGGCACCGTTTTTTTCGATCTCTGCCCGTTCGTTATCGAGCAGGATGGCTCCGCTGTCGCGGAGCCTTTTCACGAAATGCCCGTAGCGATCTGAAGCGGTCATCCCCTGGACGATCTGTTCGTGGTTGCCCAGTGAGCAGTAGACCGGGTAGCGCCCCGCCAGCGTTCCAAGAAGATCGATGAAGGCGCTTCCGTCGTCGCTGTGCGAATCGATCATATCGCCGGAAACGAGAATGAGATCGGGTTCCAAACGGTTGATTGCTCCGGCCAGGCGCCTGTTCTGCCGCCCAAACGTTTTTCCATGCAGGTCGCTGATATGGACGATCCGTAGCCCGGCGCAGTCACCGGGAAGCTCTTTTATGTTTACAGTGAAACGGGAGATCTTGATGGCGTTATTGCTGTAAAGTAAAAAACAGCTTATCGCCAGCGCTATCAGGCCCAGGTATAGCATGGTTCTGGCCGCCTTTTTCCCCATCTGTTCTCACTCCGCAACGCCTTTATATCTTTATTACCGGCCCATGGCCATGACCATTATAATCTAGCGGCTGCAGATTGCCAAAGGTCCTTTTATTATGCTCTCACCAGGAAATCACAGGGCGGTGAAGCGAGCGACGAGCGTCTCTCTTGCTGCTATCGCCTCCGGTGGGAGCAGGCTTTCCAGCAGCCCCTCTTTCAGCCTACCCTCGCCATGTTCGCTGATCAGCAGGCCGTTGTCCTGGAGGGCCTTTTTGCCCCATTGCCGGATCAGGGCTTGAGACCGGTCCCATGCGGCCGAGTCCTGTGGCAGCAGGGCGGCGTGCAGGTTGTTTTGCAGCAGGTGTCCATAAAGATATCCCCGCACCCCTGCCCGGGCCAGGCCGGAGCGGTAGCTCTCCAGATATTGGGCCAGTTTTTCTGGCGGGCCGGTGAAATCAGTCTCCAGCCGGCCTGCCGGCAGCCCTTGTTCTTTTGCAGCAGCGGTGGAGGCGGCATTGAGCAGCTCGGTAACGGAGTGGCGCAGCTGCTGAAGACGCTGTACCTCGGTGGGGCTGTTTACTGCCCAGGTGTCGTCTTCATCGCCGCCGGCATCGCAAAAGAGCTCGTAGTTGTCGAGAAGGGCTGATTCCAGTGCACCCTGATCATCTCCCGACAGTTCCAGGTATACCGCCGCGCGCTGGGCGGGCAGCGGCGGCAATTTCTGCAAAAGGGAGCTGCGCTTCCGGGCCCCGGCGAGAAGCTCGAGGGTGGCCCGGTCATAATATTCGGCGGCGGTGAGCTGCTGTCCGGCGGGGGTTTTGCTCCACTCGAGCAGCGCTTCGGAAAACCGGATGAGGCTGCCGGTTTCGGAAAAGAAGTAGAGCACTCCCCAGAGCTCCCTTGGCCGGGGGAGCAGGTTTAACCACAGCCCGGCGACCGCGCCATACCGGCCGCCGCTGCCGGCCAGGAAATCGATAAGGTCCTGTCCCTTTTGGGGCAGCCGGGCTGCCCGGGGGAGGGAGGCCCACTTTTCTTCGCAGCGGATCCGGCGGCCTCCCGGCAGGGAGCAGCTGCTTTCGTCAAAGATATATTCTCCCCGGCGGATCTGCCAGATCTCACCCCCCGGAGTGATCCAGTGGAGCGCCTCCACATGGCGATGCCCTGCCCCGTACCGCAGCCCATTTAGACCGCAGGAGCCGGCGGCGAACATCCCCCCGGCGGTGGCGCTCTGTTCGGTGGGGTTGGGTACGAAAGAGAGCCCCTTGGGCGCCGCGGCGAGGGCGATCGCTTCCAGGGTAGCGCCGGCTTCCACATGTAGAAGGTCTTTATCTCCCTTTTTTTCCAGGCCGAGAACCCTGTTCATCCGGGAGAGATTGACCACGAGGCCGCCGCCGGGTACCGCTCCGCCGACAAGGCCGGTGCGGCTGCCCTGCAGGGTCAGGCGCCGTCTATCCTCTGCAGCGGTTCTCATGATTGTGGCAAGTGCCTCCGTATTCTGTGGAAAGACAATCCCATCGGCCTCGCCGGTGAGGCCTGATTCATCTTTAAGATAGCTTTCATACTTCGGGTAGAGCGGTTCTATCTTCATCATCTATCGTTCCTTAAATTGTTGTTTTTTTGAAGATGCCCCAGCATCGCTTCGACCAGTTTGGGAGCATCGGTGAGCAGCCCTACATCGGCTTGTTTAAATATAAGCGCTTCCTCATCAGTATTTACGGCGATGATATTCTTGACCCCTTCGAGGCCGGCCATGAAGGCTCCGGCGCCCGATGCACCGAGCACCAGGCAGGTTTTGGAGGATAGCGCCATGCCTGAGCCCCCGATGATCTCATCCACTTTTCCCCAGCTCTCCAGAGCTGCCGGGCGGGTCAACCCGAAACCCGCCCCCAATTTTTGGGCTAACCGGCGGGCCTGCAGGCAGGCGCCAGCGCTGCTGATGCCCAGGCCGCATATTACCGTGAGGGGCCTGTTTTGCAGATCTGTCTCCGCGGGCTTCTCCAGCCGGGTGGCCTCGACGAGCCATCGCGGCTGCTCCACGGTGGGCGACATAAGGGGCACCCGGGGGACCCCCTCGGGCAGCGGGTGCAGCGTCAGTATCACCGGCAGGGGCAGGGCCGCTCTCCAGTATATATTGCCCGCGCAGGCCCGCTTTTGCACGATCAGCTTCCCTTTATCTCGGCCCAGCAGTTTTGCTTCTGTGAAGAGCGCCGCGCCGGTCCGGGCAGCCAGCGCTGTGGCCAGCAGGCGACCTTCGGGCGTGTGCGGAAGAAGGGCCAGATCGGGTCTGCGCTCCCGCCAGTCTTTCTCCAGCTGCCAAAATGCGCTGTGGGCGATCGGCCCTTCGGCGGGCTGCGGCTCGTAGGAGATGATCTTTTCCGCGGAGGAAAGGTATCTTTCGGGAGAGGTCCGCCCGGACTGCTCCCTTCGGATCTGCAGAAGTTTCTCCCGGAAGAGAAGCAGGGCCAGCTCTTCGGCGTCGCTCCCGGGGAGCATCCGGCAGCTTCGTTCGGCCCAGGCTCTCTCAAACCCGAGGGTCGCTGCGCTGTCCTGCGGCTCTTTTTTGGGCAAAACAGGAAAGCGGGGGCTCTTCTTCCCCGCCGCCAGCCTCGCTTTCAGAGTGGGCGCCCGCAGAACGGCGAAGCTGTTGCCTACTGTGAGCAGCAGGGGGGGGCGCAGCAGGTAGCGCCACCGGCCGGACCGGTCTTGCCGGATCGCAGCGATACCTTGCTCACCGCATTCCAGCTCTTGCACCTCAGTAAAAACAGGCCAGTCCAGGAACTGTGCCAGCCAGAAGGGGACCGTTCCGCTGTCGGCCATGCCGGCCACGGAGCCCGCCAGGACAAGATCAAAGCGACCTTCTTTGATATAACTGGCCAGCAGGTGAGCCACGGAGCGGGGAGCAAACTCCGCCTTCTCTTCTTCCAGCACCGTTACCTCGTCAAAGCCGACGGCAAAAAGCGTCTGAATGAAGGGGGCGGACGGCCGCCGACCCACGGTCACGGCGGCACAGCGGATCGGGGGCTCCTTATTTCCCCTGGCTTCCTTCAGGCGCAGGGCCAGCTCCAGAGCCGACTGATCAAAACAGTTGAATTCCCGGCCGGCGTAGGCGATATCCTGATCCGGGGTAAACTGATTCCAATCATTGGGGAGCACCCTTTCCCAACGGGGTACTACCTTAAAGCAGACCGCTATCTTCATGGCGATCTACCAGAAGGACGCCCTTATTGAGGATATGGTGAGGGTCGAGCGCATCTTTCATTCTGTAGAGAAGGGGATAGCTGCTGCCGTGTTCTTCGGGCATCCAGGGGGTGCGGTATTTGCCGCTGCCATGATGGTGTGCTACGCTGCCGCCCCGCTTCAAGGTCTCCTCCAGAATGATGCTCACCACTCGCATATAGTCTTCTTCGGCGGCTTCGGCGCCCTTGTTCTCTACAAAAGCAAAGGTGAAGTAGATATTGGTTCCCTGGATATAACAATGAGAGGCATGGCCGCCGGCATAGGCCATCTCTTCGATCTCCTCGGTGAGGCGGG
>DUVX01000041.1 GCA_012840855.1 Bacillota bacterium
CCCCCACCAGCTCGGCCAGGCCGAGGGCGATAAGCCCTGCAACAATGGTGGCATCGAAGATTCCCGCCCCGCCGATGGTCAGATTGCTTTTGGCACCTCGGGCAAAGAGCTCGATGCGGGTAAAGATATCGTTGAGCACGATGGCGCTTACTCCGGCGATAAAAGCAGTCCGACGCGATCGCCCGGCCAGGTAACCGGCCACCCCGGCGATAAGTGCCACCAGGTAAAGAGGATCGACTAGAAAAGCGTAGGTGGGCTCCAGGGGGAAGATCTTGAGAACGACATAGGTTATCACTGCCGTAGCCAGCAGTGCCACGGCCGCACGGGTCCTTTCCTTTACGGTACCGGCCTTAACGAAGAGATAGACAACGAGAAAGATGGGGATCAACCCGCCCCCAATATTGATGGAAAGGCTACCGGAGAGCGGTATATCTGGTAGAAATCCTCCCACGAGCATCGCTGCAATAAATAGCAGTGCAACCCGATCGGTCAGACCCAGACGGTCGAGAACCCGCTGGGCCAGGCCAAGAAATATGAGAATGGAGACGATGAGTAGAATAATCATACCTGCAGGCATCGGAGGCCCCTCCTCTGTAGTGAACATCTCGGCGACCTTTTTGCTTCTTACCCAAATATGTTCTCACACAAAAACATATTTATGCAGGCATGGTGAGACTGGTTAATGGTAAAAGGCAGGCTCAAGGCCTGCCTTCAGAGATGTATACCATAATCGCCTGTGGATATGGATCTGTATTTATGATGGACTGTTAAACGGGTGGGGACACCCGCTCTTCTCGCGAAAGTCTGATGCCGCGCCGATCCATCCACTCCCCGGTGAATCCGGTGATCACCAGCGGGGCGCGGCGCAGCTCTCCCAGCGTAGATGAGCCCGTCATCAGCATGATCATACGCAGCTCCTCCTCCAGTCTCCTGATCGCCCTGACCAGGACCCGGCGGCCGCCGCGCAGGGCCAACCGAAGCGGGAGACCGGCAAGGCCGATAGCATCAGCGCCCAGCGCCAGCGCTTTGGCGATATTGAGGCTGGAGAACATCCCCCCGCTTGCAATTATCCCGGCCCGGCCGCCCGCGGCGCTGATCACCTCGAGAAGGCTTACCGCTGTGGGCAGGCCCCAGGAGAGCATCTCCCGGGAGAGCCTTCTTCGGGAGCGACGGCCTTCCAGGGCTAGAAAGTTGGTGCCCCCCCAGCCGCTCACATCGATGGCCGCCACGCCGGCTTCGACGAGCAGCAAAGCCTGTTCCCGGGCGATACCGAAGCCCACTTCCTTGACGATAACCGGTGTTGGGACCGCTGCAGCGATCCCGGCAATTCGCTTCAATGCGCCGCGAAAGCGGCGATCGCCTTCGGGCATAGCCAGCTCCTGCGGAATATTGAGGTGGATCTGCAGCGCTTGAGCATCGATCATCGCTACGGCCCGCCGAGCCATCATAGGAGTGGCGTAGGAGCCTATATTTGCCCAGAGCGATCCATCCGGGTAGATTTTGCGGGCTATCTCGAAGGTCCCGACAACTCCGGGGTTCTCCAAGGCGGCCATCTGCGAACCTACCGCCATCGGCAGCCCGCATTCCCGGGCGGCGCCGGCAAGGATGGCGTTAACCCGCCTGGCCAGGGGGGTCCCCCCGGTGAGGGCATTGATAAAAAGAGGCGACCGGAGACTTGCCCCAAGTAGGGTTGTCTCCAGGGTCACCTCATCCAGATCGCGCTCCGGTAAACAGTTATGGATAAAATGAATGTCGGAAAAGTCCGCGAGGCCCGTGCTTTGTTTAAGTCTGTTAATTATATGCTCGTCCTTGCGGCTGAGCCTCGGCATCTACTCCTCATCGCTCTCCTGGTCATTGTTTTTTTCTTCTGCGGAGTCACTGCCGGCATCCCTGGCGCCAGCGTTCTCAAAAAGATCGCCAAAAACATCGCCGATGGTTACCGAACCGCTGCTTTCGCTGTCGGTATCCCCGTTACCGGCGTTTTGCGTATAGGACTCGCTGCGGGCTTCCTTGATGCTCAGGCTGATTCGTTTCTTCGCCGGTTTAAGTTCCAGGATCTTTACGTCGATCGTTTCGCCCTCCTGTAAAACCTCCGAGGGATGCTTTACATGATAGTCCGCTATCTGCGAAATATGAACCAGCCCCTCCACCCCCGGGCGCAGCTCCACAAATGCCCCGAAGTTGACCAGCCGGGTGATCTTCCCCTCCACGATCTCGCCGTCGTTCAGCTCCTGCATCGCTTTTGTCCAGGGATCTGGTTGGGTCCGCCGCAGGCTCAGGCTGATTCTTTCCCTCTCGGGGATCACATCGAGCACCTTTACCTCGATCTCCTGGCCCACCTTGAGCACTTCCTTGGGATGCTCAACGCGCTCCCAGGAAACCTCGGATATGTGCACCAGACCGTCAACACCGCCGATATCAACGAAAGCGCCAAAATCGGTAAGCCGCCGGACCACGCCCGGAATGGTCGAGCCGATCTCCAGCGATTGTAGCGTTTCTTCTTTTTTGCGCAGGTTTTCTTCCTCGAGCACCTTCTTGCGCGACAGGATCACTTTATCCTTTTCACGGTTTAGCTCGATTACCTTGAATTTAATTGTTTCGCCGGAAAAGGGTTTGAAGTCGGGGATGTAACGCAGATCTACCAGTGAACCGGGCATGAAACCATCGATCCCTTCGCCTAGATCGAGCACCATCCCGGCGCTGACCACCTGTTTCACTCTACCCTCGGCGGTACTTTGCTCCTCCAGCGCCTGTTGCAGTTCCCGCCATCTGGCGTCACGGGAGAGTCGCCTGTGAGAGACAACTACTTTGCTGTCCCGATCCTCTATATCGATAATTGTAACCTCGATCTCCTGCCCCGGTTCAAAGCGGTCAGCCAGGGTTTCTCCTTCCTGCAGATAGACCTCTTTTGCCGGCAGCAGGGCCTCAGTTTTGTAATTAATATCCAGGTAAACCTCATCCTCGGCGGCCCGGACTACCTTACCGGTAATCTGCTCGCCTACCTGAACGAGATTGAGCGCTTCAGTAAAATCGAAGGCTTCTTCTTCCGCCTTTTCCAGCGCTTCTTCGGGATCGGCCGCCCCTGCAGCGTCTTCTGGTACCGTCTCTTCGGGAACAACCTCTTCTGCTAATTTTTCTTCGGGTACAACTTCTTCCGCATCAGCCTCCGGGCCGGCGGTCTCCTCGGGCGCAGTCACTTCGGCAGCTGTTTCCCCTGGGATAGGCTCCTCGGAAACTGTCTTTTCCGGTATAATCTCTTCCGTCACCGCGGCCCCCTCCGGTCCGTTTCCCTCCGGGACACCACCCTCTTCAGTTACCTCTTCCCGCTCAACCTTTTCACTGCTCAGCTCTGTCTCCATCTTTTCATTCTCCATTCTTTCCACTACCTCCTTTATCATCCATTGGGGTGCTGACGCTCCTGCAGTAATCCCGATAACTTGGTATCTCTGCAAGAAATCAGGATCCAGCTCCCCCGCGCCCGCCACCATTAAAGTTGGTCTCAGGCGCTGGCAGGCCAGAGCAAGTGCCCTGGTATTGGCGCTGTCGGCGCTGCCGACTACTACCATGGCCTCCACCTCTTCGGCCAACCGGAGGGCCTCCGCCTGCCTTCTCCCTGTTTCAGGGCATAGTGTATTGTAAACCTTTCCACCGGGGCATAGCCTCAGGAATTCCTTCTCTATCTCGTGGTAAGCAGCTCGCTGCCCGGTAGTCTGGGCAATCAAAACAGCCGGAGCCTTGATCGTCAATTGCCTTAGCTCTTCCACTGAGCTAATGACATCAATTTTGGCATCCTCGCCGGCCCAACCGATAATCCCCTTTACCTCCGGATGACGGGGATCGCCATAGCAGATGATCTGTGTTCCAACCTTCCCCAGTTTTTGGGCCAATTTTTGAACCCGCCGTACTTTCGGGCAGGTTAGATCGATCACCGTCAAGTGTTTTTGCCGCTCCGCTTCTTCCATTACCGACGGGGCAACCCCGTGGGTTCGGATCAGCAAAACACCCTTCGCTGCATCCCCCGGTTTATCTACCGATGCAATACCGTGGCGTTCCAGGCGGGCGATTACAGACTCATTATGAACCAGGGGCCCCAGAGTCGACACCTTGCTACCCTGGGAAGTGAGCCTCAGGGCTGTCTCAACGGCTTTTTTTACCCCGGTGCAAAAACCGGCAAATTCAGCGAGGCGGATAGACAAACTTTTTCACTCCAAAGAACACGTGGCTACAGAGAGCCTGTTTGTTTTAGGGTATTACTTTTCTCAGGATAAAGCGCTTCCAATTTATCCTGTATGATCCTGCTACCCTCTCGCAGCTGCGTTTTCCTCTGATCTCTGCGGTCATAATCGAACCCGGGGATATGAAAAACAGATCCGATATGAACTTTCAGGGGCCCTCCCAGACGGTACGGCCCCGTTATCAGGACAGGCAAAACGGGAGCACCACTGCGCGCTGCGATCAGGGCAGCCCCCTCCTGTAGTCTTTGTAAATTTCCCGATTTGCTGCGGGTGCCCTCGGGAAAAAGGCCGATCACCCCGCCTGCCTCCAGTATCTTAAAGGAAAGGCGGATGGCGCGATAATCAGCTTTCTGGCGATCGACGGGAAAGGCGCCCACCTGTTTCAAGATAAAGGCTGCCGCCCGGTTGCGAAATAACTCTTCTTTAGCCATGAATTTGATATTATAGCGGACCGGCAGAGCACTGCCGATAGAGAGAGGATCTTGCCAGTTGATATGATTGGAGCATATAATCAATGGCCCCTGCTGCGGTAAATATTCGTATCCATGGACCTGGCGACGGAAAAAAACGCGGTAGATTATTCGAAAAATAAAATGGCCCACTCGGTAGAGCAATAAAGCCCCCTCCTTCAATCCCTTCCCCGGTTGATTTCCTGCAATATTCTATCCACCACTTCGTCGATGCTCAGAGAAGTAGTGTCGATGACCACGGTGCCGGGGGTAACCGCCAGGGGCGAAAGAGCCCTTTCAGAATCGATGCGGTCACGTTCTTTTATTTCATCTAAGATATTTTCGTAAGAAAGGGGCAATCCTTTGTCAAGCTGCTCTTCTAGCCTGCGGCGCGCCCTCACCGGTAAAGCCGCATCCAGATAAAACTTAAACGGTGCATCGGGCATCACCGTCGAAGCGATATCTCGTCCTTCCATGACAATACCTTCGGAAGCACCGGCGATCTCCTGCTGCTGTCGCACCATCTTTTGGCGGACTGCCAGCAACTCGGCCACTGGAGAGACCGCTGCATTGACAGCCGGCGTCCTGATGGCTTCGGTAACGTTCTCGCCATCAAGGATAACCTGGCCGCCGGGCAGCACCTGCAGCGTCGTTCCCGCCAACAGCGCCTCCACTCCGCTGGAATCGTCAAGATCACAGCGCGCCCGCAACAACTTTAGCGTTATTGCCCGGTACATTGCACCGGTATCCAGGTAGGTAATCTTCAGCCGGTTGGCGACTTCATGCGCTACCGTGCTTTTCCCCGATCCCGCCGGTCCGTCAATGGCAATTTTCAACAGCGAATTAGTCGACATCTCCCTATCTTTTTCGAGATCTTTGGGCAAATACCTTTTTTTCTCCAGAAATTTAACCCCCACCGTCTTTGCTCGTCCCGCCATGTGCCGGGTAAGGTCTGCCCTCAAGCGATTCAATCCTGTTAAGCAGAGAACGCGCGCGGCTGTTAACCATCAAAATCTGGCAGAAGATCAACAGCGCCAGTACAATTGCGGCAGAGCGGTAGAGGAATCGTTCCCATCTTCTGGTTTTCCGATAAAACCGCTGCGGTAAGTCCACCCAGATCCCCCCGACCATAATTTAAGCATGGCGGGGATTTTTATACCTCCCGCCCTTAAAGGCCCTCCTGCTCTCTCAAACTCTGCTTAAGCATTTCTCCAAATCTAAAAAATAATTTTTCCAGATCCTGGTTGGTCAGGCTGATCCGGGACGGCTCGATAAATTCCACCCGCCGGAATTCGCTGCGGCAAACGAAGCGGAGGATATCCTCCAATGAATCGAGGGTTGCTCTCAGCTCAACGGGGGCATAAACAGCCAGAGTCTCTTCAACTTCATCGTAAACGGAATAAAGTTCGATAAATTCGAGATCCTCAATCTTCACTCCCTGTATGGGAACATGGCGCCACATATTGGCCTGTTGCTGCCGGATCTCCTCGGCCACCTCTTTCGCTCCTTTACCGCCGAAAAAGAAACGGGCGGGTCGGGGCAGACCGCGGTAATCAAAACGAACCCGGACCTTAAATTTTACTGCCGGGGGCGTCTCCACCGGAGGCGGCGCTGCCAGGAGCTCGGTAACGTTTTGCTGGGGAATCTCTGTATCGGGATATGAGCGCAACATGATGAACCTCCTTCTCTATGGCCGGCAGTATTCTACGTAAACGACCTTTTGTCAATAGCTTCTCTTAAAATACGCTAATTCCTGCCGCTCCGGGGCTAAAATATGCCGGCAGGATAAAGGCGTTGCCGTTAAACGGCGGCTTTTAACAAAAGACGAATAACTAGCTTTGGGGGAAGGGTGAAGACGCTGGAAGAAGAAGGCGGATGATCGCATCTACATCTAGTTCATTCTGGAAAAGAGCCCCCCGGCTGTGCAGGCGGCGATAAAGGGTTACCCCGCCGCCGCCGGCGAAATCCCGTGAAGCTGCCGGCGGGTTATCGATGACAAAAAGGGGCATCCCCTGCTCCAGGGCAAAGAGGGCCGCTTCTACATTGGGCAGGTTGCCGGGGCCGATATAGAGAGGAGCCAGCATCACCGCCCCAGCATCTCCGATCAGCTCCAGATTCTGACGGTGGCGCAGCGGGCTGATGGGCGAGAAGGGAGATTCTTCGACCATGCGCAGCCCCAGACGTCGGGCGGTGACCCAGTCGCTGTCGCCAACGCTGAGAACGCCCGCTGAAAGTGAGAGCCCTTTTACAAAAAGCTCTTTCATTAATGGGGTGGCGCTGCCGCCCCCGCCGATCAGGTGAACCCGCTTTTTAAAGCTGTTTTCCGAACCTGCCGCCGGAGCGGCGGCTACGGGGATAACCTGTGGCTTCTCATCGAGGGGATGGGGCTCGATCAAAACCTCGGTCCGGTAAACCTCGAGGATATGCTCGCGGGTGAGCACCTCTTCGGGGCTGCCGCCGGCGTAGATCTGGCCCCGATACAACAGAAATAGCTTGCGGCAGTAGCGTGAAGCCAGGTTCAGGTCGTGCATTACCACGATGATGGTCAGCTTTTCGCGCTGATTCAAGCTCTGCAGGAGCTCCAACAGCTCCACCTGGTAGCCGAGGTCCAAAAACGAAGTGGGCTCGTCCAGCAGCAGGCAGGGGGTCTCTTGAGCCAGGGCGCGGGCAAGGATCGCTCGCTGCCGCTCGCCGCCGCTGAGCGAAAAGATTTCCCGTTGTCGCAGATGATAGCACCCGGTGAGGTGCATCGCCCTTTCCACCGCTTGCCGGTCTGCGGGCTTGAAGGAACCGAAACGGTCCAGGTAAGGATAACGCCCCATCGCTACCATCTCTTCCACGGTGAAATTGAACCCGGCGCCGCCCCCCTGCCCCACCACGCCCATTCTGCGGGCCAGATTGCGACGCTTCCAATGCGCCAGCGCCTTTCCGTCGATAATGATCTCGCCGGAATCAGGCGTGAGCACCGCCGCCATATTTTTCAACAGGGTGGATTTTCCGCTGCCGTTGGGGCCGATAATACCGATAAAATCGCCCTGCGCCAGAGAGAGGCTGACCCCGTCGAGCACTGTTTCTGAACCGTAACTGAAAACAAGATTTTTAACTTCTACATGTAAGCTCATTCTGTTCACCTAAAAACGATATTTTTCACGATGACGCCGCAGAAGGTAGACAAAAAAGGGTGCACCGAGAAAGGCGGTGACGATGCCCACCGGGATCTCCGCCGGCGCGATGACAGTGCGGGCAAAGGTATCGGTAGCCACCAGGAAGATACCCCCGCCAAAGAGCGCTGCGGGAAAGAGATAGCGGTGATCAGGGCCGATAATAATGCGCATGGCATGCGGCACGATGAGGCCGACAAAGCCGATAAGGCCGCTCACAGAGACCGCTCCGGCGGTAATCAGCGAAGCTGCTACAAGAATCCACCTTTTTGTCCGCTCCACCTCCACACCCAGGCTCAGAGCATCTTCTTCGCCAAGAAGAATGAGGTTTAGATCGCGGGCGAGGTAAAGCAGCACGAGCAGCCCCACAATAAAATAGGGGGTAATCAATGCCAGATAGCCCCATCCCCTCTGTCCCAGTCCGCCGGCGAGCCAAAAGAAGATATTGCGCATCTGCTCCCCGGCAAGAAGCATCCCCAAAGAGATAACAGCCGAGAGAAAGGAGCTCACCACCACCCCCGCCAGGAGCACTGTCACCACGGGCAGGCGGCCCCCTACGCTGCCCAATTTATAGACGATAAAGAGAGCCAACAGGGCTCCGGCAAATCCGCACAAAGGGATGATAAAGCCCGAGGATGCTTCAGGAATGAGGAGCAACGCCGCCGTGGCCCCCACGGCGGCGCCACTGGATACACCGATAGTATAGGGGTCGGCCAGGGGGTTTTGTAGAAGCCCCTGAAAGGCCGTCCCCGCCAATGAAAGCGAAGCACCGATGAGAAATCCCAGAAGGATGCGGGGAAGGCGAACCTGCAAGATGATCGTCTCCGCCGGAATTGAGGGCTGGGACAGGGTGCCGCGCAAAAAGCCCCCGATGATTTTTGCCACCTCTAGGGGCGGCACCGCCACGGCGCCGATCCCCACCGCCACAACGAGCGCTACAGCGGCGAGAAGGGGCAATATTGACAGCACAAGCAGGCGCTTTCCCCGCACGCCAGATCGCTCCCCTCCCCTTTATTGCCCCGGATAAAATATCCCGTAAAGCAGCTCCAACCCCTGGGCCAGGCGCGGCCCCGGGCGGTTGAGCAGATCCCCGTCGAGATCGTAGATTGCCTCGTTCATAACAGCGTTAAGGTTTTTCCATCCCTCTTTTTCCGAAAGAATCCTCTCTTTCAGGGGGAAAGTGCAGACAATGATATCGGGATTGCCCTCGATCAGCGCTTCTTCGCTGAGCTGAGCATACTGTTCCTCATCGACCATATTGATCCCGCCGGCAGCGGCGATAAGCTCGTCCTCCAGTGTTCCGGCACCGGCCACATAAAGAGAATCGAGGTCCAGAAGCATGAGCACACGCGGCTTATTCTCCTCCGGCAGCGCGGCTGCCTTCTCCCTGATCGCTTCTATGGCCGCTTCCATATCCGAAGCCAGCTTCTCTGCTGCAGCTTCGCTGGCGGTGAGCTCTCCGATCCGCCTGATGCTGGCGTAGGTCTCTTCGAGGCTGGTCGGGGCGATAACCTCCGTTTTTATGCCCAGGTTATCGAGATTCTCAATAGCATCGGAAGCAAAGCCGAAGAGAACCAGATCCGGCTCCAGGCTTACCAACAGCTCCTCATTCAAGTTGAAAGAATCCCCGATACTCTTGATTGACCCGTCCTCCACCGCCCCGGCGAGCTCCGGCGGGTAGTTGCAGAAATCGGTTACCCCCACCACGGCATCGCCCAACCCCAGGGCGAAGAGAATCTCGGTGTTGCTGGGCATCACTGAAGCGATCCGTAGCTGCTCCCCATCCTCACCGCTGCCCTTTTCTGCCACCCCGCACCCTGCAGGTAGCAGCAACATCATCGATATCATCAGCACCAGTACCGGAAGCCAGTATCTTTTCATCATCTTGAAACCTCCTATTTCGTCTTCTTGATCACGGGCGGATCTATCCCGTACCTTCCAGTTTAACCCTCCGGCCACGAAAAAACCCGGCCTATGGTGGCCGGGTCTGGTATGCGCCTATAAACACGCACCTCCCTCTCTCCACGAAGGCTTAGTACGTCTTTTACAGGCAGGTTTCCTGGCTTCCGTTCATCCCCGGGAGCGGCCTTCCCACGCCTGACGGCGAAGTGGCTCTCTGTCGCTCCAGAGTCCCGGTTACAGTGGCGGGACCGCGCAGGACTTGCACCTGCTTCCCTTATAACCCTTAACTGGGCACCTGTAAAATTAATCTTTCAACTCAAGTGTAACCGATTACGTCGCAAAGGGCAAGCCCTTTCTAAACTTTCAAATTTGCTGACTTCTCTAAAATCGAGTACTGCCGCTTCGCTTCCCTTTATTTTTAAGACAGGGGAAGGCATCCAGTGTAAGCTCGCTTGGCGGTGTTAAATATAACTCATCTTTAGCACCGGTTTCTATTAACGCCTAGGATGGAATCGAAAAGGGGAATAATATTTGTCGTATCGGTGGCTGAATAATCAGCTCCAACATATTCACAGGTCTGTTCATCGGCGGCATAACCCCCGATGATAACAGTGACTTTTTCCCGAAGCCCCTCATCATCCAGAGTATCGATGAGTTCTTTGACAACAGCGGTGCAATTTGTAAGCAAAAAGCAGATACCGATAATTCTTGCCCCGCTTTTCCTTGCTGCTTCCACAAACTTTTCTTTAGATACGTCCACTCCAAGATCGATCACGCTGTAGCCCGAAGAGCGCAGAAGAAAGATGACTATATTCTTGCCCAAATCATGGATGTCACCCTCAATAGTACCGATAACTATTTGCGGTTTATTGCTAATGCTGTTAACACCGCATTCCTCAACGGGCAAAAAGGGTTCGACTAATTCCGTTATTTCTTTGAGAATGAACTCGCTCATGACCAGATCAGAAAGAAAGTACTCTCCATCCTGGTAACGTTTACCCACCATCTCGACACCGATGCGACAGCTTTCAATAATATCCACCACCGGGACCCCATCAGACAAGTATTGTTTGGTCAGGGAAGTAGCGCTATCGATCTCTAAAGAACTAATCGCCCTAATTAGCGGTTCAAACATCGCTCAGGCCCTCCTCCGACTTCTTTAGTTCATCTAGGTTCCAGCCGCCATAACTGACAAAACGGTAGTGCTTACCGTTAAAAACAGATTTTCCCCAGGCGATCACCTTGTTATCCTGATCGTAGATCGTCTCGGTCATGAAAAAGACGGGGTAATTATGCTCGATGTCAAGGACAGCCGCTTCATCTTTGCGGGCGCTGGAGGCCATCAAGATCCGCTTTGTTCGCGAGGGTAAATTCTCGCTGTGCTGCGAAGCGATGCGGGTGAGAGTCATATCCCTGAGCTGGTTTTCGATAAGGGGGGCTTTCTTAGTGTAGATTGTATAATAGGTTTTGTAGATCAGGGGGATTCGTCCTGTCCTGGTAACTATACGGCAAAATAGGCAATGAGTCCCTTTATCTATCCGGAGGCGGGTGCTGATGGGTTCTTCAGCTTTGATAATTCTGCACTCAAGGAGATGTGTAGACATGGGTCTATCGTAACCCAGATCTTCAATGCGCTGATTCAGGCTAAAGGCAACCTCATCCAGCTTAGGCTCGGCCACAAAGGTCCCCTTCCCCTTGACGGTGTAAACCATACCGGCCGCCGCCAGTTCGCTGATCACCCGGCGCACCGTCATCCGGCTAATTCCGAGCTGCTCGGAAAATTCCATCTCTGTAGGCAGCATATCACCGGGAACAAGCTCACCAGAGAGAATCAAGCCCTCAAAATGCTTGAATAACTGATGATAGATGGGGATAAAGGAGCCTTTGTCCAACTTCGGTTGCTTCATAACGCCTCCACAGGGCTTATGCCCTAACCTGTTTCATATGTTTAATAGCAGCTTATGGTTCTGTCGCTATTTTTATCTTAATTGTAGGTTCCCTCTCTGTCAATGTGAGCCTTGAAAAGCATTCAAAGTATGAAAACAATATCCGGGAACATGCCGGCGCTCCCGTGATTGAGAGCGCCGGCAAGAATGATTTCAGCAGATTTTAGATAAACTAAGCACCAAATTCGCGAGTGGCATCGACCCAGGCTTGAAGCAGCTCCGGTTTGGCCTCATCTAGCACAGTGGAAGAAGCCATGATCAAACCCTTCCCTTCAAATATCTCAATGGCCTTTTTGGTCTGCTGACGCACCGTCTCCACAGTACCCGTTTGTAATAAAGAAACAGGCATGCCTGCAGCCACACACATAACGTCCCCTAATTTATTCTGGAGCATCTGCAAATTAGAGCGGTCGAAGTGGCCAATGATCTTGCCGGCAGGCAGTTCTCTAAGATAATCGAGGCGTTGCTCATAGATCCCTTCGAAAACAGGCATTGGGGTTAAGCCGGCATCGATAAGATCACAAATCATTTGCTTGAGATAAGGCCAGTAGAACTTTTCAAATTGCTTCATTGACATGAAACCATCTGAGCCGCGGTGCAGTGCGATAAATACATGCTTGTTACCCGAAATTGTTGCCCCCTGTACTGCAGCACCCAGGAGCAAGGGGTAAAATTTTTCCATTGCAGCTATCAGCTTATCCGGCACCTGGAACATATCGATCATTGCTCCACGCATACCGCGTAGAAAATCAGAGATCACATCAAAGGGTACAACAGTGAGTGCACCGCCAGCGTAAAGTTGCCCCTCATCGAGCATTCCAGCGTGGGCTGCGCCTATCTTCATGACAAAATCCGCTGCCGGTTTGGACATCTCTAGTAATTTTTGCATTGCACCAGCAACTTCAGGGTCAAATATTGCCATCCCAAAAAGGTTTGGGCTGAGATGTCCAAGCGATAAAGCTTTTAGCGGAGGCAATTTAGCGAGGCCCTTCAAGTTACTAAAAATACGTGGCACAAATACTCTGAGGAGATAATCCGAAGGATCATCAAGAAAATGATCGTATTCCTCTTGGAGCATATATTCTCCCTCTACAAACTGATGAGGAAGATTATCGGACAGTGAGCCTCCGGGCCACTTCACAGAGACAGTTCCTAGTATTTCATGAACGGTTGCATCCCCCTGATTCGGTTGGTCGATCATAAAGTACATGTCGGGGTCATATCTTCTTACGAAATTACGGTTTGCTTCAATCCAACCATCGATATTATAGTGAGCATCCTTGTAAGTTAGTCCTTCTGTCCTAGCTGGCATGTAATTTTGCATAAGGAAAATGGGTACCCTGTCCGGCTTCTGCAGTGCAACGGCATCAGCAATTCGCTTTCTTTTTTCCTGAAGCTTTTTATTCATCCTATTTGCCTCCCGTCCATGATTTTGCCAGGTTCACCGCATCTAAGGCGCTTTCACCATATGCATCAGCACCGGCGTAGGCAACGACATCATCTGTAACTGTACCTCCGCCAATCATGATTTTTACGCTTTTACGCAAACCTGCTTCTTCGATACCGGCAATTGTTACTTTCATGGCATCAAAGGTTTTGGTTAAGAAACCGCTCATCCCGACGATATCGGGTTTCTCTTCGCGGATCGCCTCCACAAACCTGGCGATGGGAACATCCACCCCCAGGTCGACAACTTCAAAATTGTTAGTCTCCAGCATGAAAATTACAATATCCTTGCCGATATCGTGGATATCTCCGAAAACCGTCCCGAATACCACTTTCCCTGCCTTTTCTCCCTTATCGCTAGCTTCACCCAACTCCAACCCGGGCTTGATCACTTCGGTTATACCTTTGAGAATCTCTCCGCTCATGATCAATTCCGGTAAAAAGTATTCGCCCTTCTCGAACAGTTTTCCTACCTTCTCCATGGCCGTCTGACAATTGCCCAGGATTCTGTTTGCATCAATACCCTCGCCAAGCAACTGCCGCGCTATCTCGACTGCTTTTTCATCCTCCATGGCCACAATTGCATCGATAAACTTTTTTTCCATCTGTTACCCTCCCGCTCATTAAGGTATGCTGTATATACAGCATACCCAATTATACTGCCTTTCTCCGTACCTGTCAATACTTTGTGAAAGAGTTTCGATAATATTTATGCAACAACAGGGACGTACCTTCCTGTTGCAGAACCAGCCTTCCGCTGTCCTATCTTTGTGCCAAAAGAGTGCCGGGGTTCAAACACCCCGGCGGTTGATGCCGTTCCTTCTTCTGTCGAGGGACAAGCAAAACCTCCGCTACCGCGACGGGCCTTTACCAGCCGCTAGAACCGTCCCCAGCCGGTTCAATTATCAGAGCCCGGCAGCGGCGAGGATCTCGGGGACCACCTCTTCCCTGTTTATGGCCATGATATGGACGCCGTCGCAAAGCGCCTCCTCTTTTAATGCTTTGATGGTCCGTCCGGCGATCTCGATCCCTTTTTCAAGCGCTTTACCTTTTGGAGCCGCCGCCATCTCGTCGATGAGCTCGCGGGGAACAAATATGCCCGGCACGTTTTCGTTCATGAACCGAGCCATCCGCGCCGATGAGAGCAGCACGATCCCGGCGAGAATCTTTACTGGAAACTGGCGGGCGTGCTCCATGAATCCGGCAAAGCGCTCCAGATCATAGATCGCCTGGGTCTGGAAGAACTCGGCCCCCGCATCTATCTTCTTCTCGAACTTGATCAACTGCGGCTCCAGCGGCTCCGCCTCCGGGGTAACGGTGGCGCCGGCGCAGAACTCCACTGCACCCTGTAGTTCGTTTCCGCCAAAGTCGTAGCCCTCTTCCATCTGCCTGATGCCGTGCAACAGCTGAACTGAGTCAAGGTCGAAGATCCCCCTTGCTTCACCGTGATCGCCCACAGGCACGGCGTCGCCGGTGAGGCAGAGCACATTCTTGATCCCCCTGCTATAGGCTAGGAGCAGCTCCGCCTGCAGAGCGATACGGTTTCGATCGCGGCAGGTCATCTGCAGGACCGCCTCCCCACCCCTCTCCCGGACAGCCAGGCACCCGCCGATGGAGGGATAGCGCATCACCGAGCTCTGGTGATCGGTCACATTGAGTGCGTCAACCTTTCCCTTGAGCATCTCGATATGCTGGTACATCTTCTCTAAGGCGGTCCCTTTGGGCGGACCGATCTCGCTGGTAATCACAAACTTGTTGTTTCCCAGCGCTTTTTTCAGATCTGAAACCATCATGATCCCTCCTTTTTCACGAGATTCGCACTTCTCTGGGCCGGGGCAAAACCTGGTGATTCCGGGGAGGGTGATAGCGGCGCATCAGATCGAGCCGGCCCTGCTCCCTGAGCCTCTCGTAAATGAGGGTGAAAGCGCAATCCTTCTCCGGATCAACTTCACATTTGCCCTTATCAGTCCCGCCACAGGGGCCGTTGAGTAGGCCCTTGTGGCAGGCGGTGAGCGGACAGATCCCGGCAGTCTCGCCAAGAATGCACTGCCCGCACTGGTCGCAGGCTTCAAAAAAGTAACCGGGGCTCTTTTCCATGCCGATAAAAAGGGTGTCGAGAGCGGGGAGCACCGGCTTTGAGAGGTAAAGGTTAACCTGCTGGACCCCCAGGGCGCAGGCCATGACGATAATGCACCGGGCATCCTCCACCGCTTTCTTGTTCTCTTCCAGAAGCACTGCGGTCATCTCGTCACAGGCTGTAGGGATAACTACCGCACCCGTCACCAGTTTGCCTGCCTCCTGCAGCCTCGCTTTCATGGCCCCCACCTCCTCGACACCCCCGGTTTTGGCCATAGTGGCGCAGGTGCCGCAGCCGATGATAAAAACACGATCGAGCCCGTCGCTCATACGTTTCACTTCTTCAAAACGTTTCTGCCTGGTCAGCGATTTCATAATCGTCCTCCTTTATCTTTCCAGGTCGCACCGCAGGCAACGACCGCTTTCCTGCCGGGCTTGCGCCTCTGCAAGGCCCAGTTCTGTCTCCCTGAAATTGTTGACCCGCTCTTCAAAAGGTAGCCGAGGAATCTCCGGGCGGAATTTTTCTTCCCAGGTCTCCTCTTCTTCGGGGCGGGTCTCCTCATCGTCAACGGTCTCTGGCTTTTGGTCGTACATCTCCACCCGGGATGGATCATCCCTTAAGTATTTATCGATCGCCAGAGCGCCTCTCCTGCCCGCGGCGATGGTCTCGATGACCATGCCCGGCCCGGAGACGAAGTCACCTCCGGCAAAGACGCCAGGTACATTGGAAATAAGGGTATTTTCATCGACCAGGAGCGTCTCCCAGCGCGTTCTTTCCAGGGCGCTGTCCGGCGGCAGGAAGGAGAGGTCCGGCGCCTGGCCCACGGCGGCGAAGATGGTATCGGCAGGCAGGAAAAATTCGGAGCCGGGGATGGGCCGGGGCCGCCGGCGGCCCCGGGCATCGGGCTCGCCCAGCGCCATACGGGTGCACTGCAGGCCCGTGACCTTCCAGTCTTCGCTGACAATCCGTGTCGGCGCCGCCAGAAAGAGGACTTGCGCGCCTTCAGCGAGGGTCTCCTCGTATTCCATCCGGGAGACGGGCATCTCTTCCCGGGAGCGGCGGTAGAGGATGATCACCTCCCCTGCACCGAGCCGCAGGGCGCTCCGGGCCGTATCGAGGGCGACATTGCCGCCGCCGATGACGACGACGCGGTCGCCGATATTGACATCCTTGCCCACCTTGATATCCCTGAGAAAGCGCAAGCCGTAGTGAAATCCTTCGAGATCCTCAAGCTCTCCGGGGATTCCGATACGCTGGCTTTTTTGGGCGCCGGCGGCGATAAAGATAGCCCTGTAGCCCTCATTTTTCAGCTCTTCCACGGTGAAGTTGATATTGATCGGCGAGTTGTAGTTGATCTTCACGCCGCAGCGGGCGATATGGGCGATCTCTTGCTCGATGACCTCGCGGGGCAGGCGAAAGTCGGGTATGGCTACCGAGAGCATCCCACCGCCCACAGGGAGTGCCTCGAAGACGGTGACGGGGTAACCCATCCGGGCCAGAAAGTAGGCGCAGGAAAGGCCGCAGGGACCGGCGCCGATAACGGCGACCTTCTGGCGGTGGAGCACGGCAAAGGGCTCCTGCGGCGGCAGCTCGGCAATATTGTCAAAGTACCAATCAGCGGCAAAACGCTTCAGCGCTTTTATTGCCACCGGGTCGTCGAGCTCGCCGCGACGGCAGCGCTCCTCGCAGGGATGGTGGCAGATCCGGCCGCAGATGGCGGGAAAGGGGTTGCGCTCCCGGATTGTCTCCACCGCCTCCCTGTAGCGGCCCTCTTTGATCTGGGCCACATAGCGGGGAATATCGATGCCCACCGGGCAGGTATGCTGGCAGGGCGAGATCATCAGCGCATCGCAGACGGCGGCGGGACACTTTTTTTCCCTAATATGAGCTTCATACTCATGGCGGAAATACTCCAGCGTGGTAAGAACGGGGTTGGGGCAGGTCTGGCCCAGGCCGCAGAGCGAAGTCTCCTTCACTGTCCGGGCAATGCTCAAAAGGGTGTCAAGATCCTCATCGCGACCCTGGCCCCGGGTGATCCGCGTCAGGATCTCCAGCATCTGCCTCGTACCCAGGCGGCAGGGGGCGCATTTACCGCAGGACTCTTCCTGCGTGAAGCTGATAAAGTAGCGGGCGATCTCCACCATGCAGGTGGCATCGTCCATCACCACCATCCCGCCGGAGCCCATGATCGAGCCCAGCCGGGCCAGCGATTCGTATTCGACGGGAGTATCGATGAAGCGGGCGGGGATGCACCCCCCTGAGGGGCCGCCCGTCTGAACCGCTTTGAACTGCTTGTCGCGGGGGATGCCGCCCCCAATATCGAAGATGATCTTAGAGAGGGGTGTGCCCATGGGCACTTCGACGAGGCCGCTGTTGTTGATCTTTCCCGTCAGCGCAAAGACAGCCGTGCCCCTGCTCTTGTCGGTGCCGAGACCGGCGAACCACTCCGCTCCCCGCGCTAAAATGGCGGCGGCGGTGGCCAGGGTCTTGACATTGTTGATGATCGTGGGCCTGCCGTCAAGCCCCGATTGGGCGGGGAAGGGCGGGCGCGGGCGGGGCATCCCCCGGCGGCTCTCGATGGAGGCGATCAGCGCCGTCTCTTCGCCGCAGACAAAAGAGCCCGCTCCTTCCTGCACGTGGATTGTGAAGTTGAAGCCGCTCCCCAAGATGTTTTCTCCTAAAAAGCCGGCCGCGCTCGCCTGCTCCAGAGCGCGGCGCACGCGCTTTACCGCCAGGGGATACTCGGCGCGCACATAGATAAAACCTTCATCGGCGCCGGTAGCGTAACCAGCAATGGTGATCCCTTCGATGACAGCGAAGGGATCGGCCTCCAGAATGGAGCGATCCATGAACGCGCCCGGGTCGCCCTCATCGGCATTGCAGATTACGTATTTTTTCTTCCCGGGGGCGCTGCGGCAGAACTGCCACTTGCGCGCCGTGGGAAAACCGGCGCCGCCACGGCCGCGCAGCCCTGCCCTTTCCAGGGTAGCGATCACTCCTGCGGGGTTCATTTTGAGGGCTTCTTTCAGGCCGTCGTAACCGCCCCACTCTACGCTGTCGTCAATGCTCTCTGGATTGATATGTCCGCAGCGCTGCAGGATCACCCGCTGTTGCTGCCGGTAAAAATTGATCTCCTCATAGCGCGGCAGCGACCGCCCGGTGACGGGATCGACATAGAAAAGCCTCGCCACCGGTTTGCCCCCCCGTAGGTGGGAGTGGACTATCTCCGGCAGATCTTCCACCTGCACTTCGGTGTAAAATATTCCTTCCGGCTCCACCACGACGATGGGGCCCTGTTCACAGAAGCCATGGCATCCGGTGTAATCCACCGTCACTCCGGAAAGCCCCTGTCTTTCCACCTTGGCCTGAAGCGTCCGGAAAAGCTCTGCGGAGCCGCCGGCCTGACATCCCGTACCGCGGCAGATCAAGACCTTATGCCGGCTCATGGTCCTCCCCCTTTCTTTTGAGGATCTGGCCCACTTTTTTGGGATTCATCCGTCCAAATACTTGCTGATTGATCATCATGCTCGGCGCCAGGGCACAGACGCCTAGGCAGGCCACTGTCTCCAGGGTATACTCCAGATCTGCTGTAGTCTCGCCTTCTTCGATATCGAGCCGTTCCTTGATGAGTTTAAGGATGGTTTTACCGCCCCGGACATGGCAGGCGGTCCCCCGGCAGAGTCGGATGGTATTGCGTCCCCGGGGCTCGGTATAGAGCTGGGCGTAGAAAGAGATGACCCCCTGCACCGCGCTGGGGAATATCTTCAGCTTTTCGGCAATCACGGGGATCACCGCAGGATCGATATAGCCGTTTTCCTCCTGGATCTCCTGGATCAGCGGTATTAGTGCCCAGCGTCCCCGGCGGCAGTGCTCTTCGATGATCTCTTCAAGCCGTGACCGGCTCATCTCATGATGCTCCCGATCCATCGTTCCCGCTCCTTTCTATGCGGACATAACATTTTTTCAGCGCTGAAGACAGTGCGTCCTCCTCTACCGGTGAACTGAAAAGAGCAGCCAGGGGGTGATCGATGCGGGAGCGGGGCAAAGAGAGAACCCCCTCGGGAAGGGCTCCGTCGCAGCTCACCACCGCCGTCAGCCGTCCGTTCTCCGAAATGATCGCTACAACATCGCCCGACTGCAGCGCCAACCTGCGGGCATCGGCCCGGTTCATCTTCACAAAACAGTAGTGCGGGGTGAAGCGGCTCAAACGCGGCGAGCGGGCACTCCTGGAGCCGCTACCTGCATGAAACAGGGTGCTCTCCGCCAGCAGTATGAAGGGATAATCCGGGTTCGGCGCCGGAGGGGGAAGCAGATCACCTATCGCCGTAAAGGCAGGAAATCTTTTCAGAGGCGGTTTCCGGTCGGGCCCGCTTTCCCAAAAAGCATCTCCCTCGAGGTTCACTTCGCTCCCCTCATCTCTGTAGAAGGGGATCAGATCCTCGATCTCCTTGCGGATCTGCCCCGGAGAGGAGAAGGGCAGCGGATGATCCATCGCCGCAGCCAGCTCCAGAATGATTTGCCAATCAGGCCTGCATTCTCCGGGCGGGTCGACGGCCCGCCGTATCTGGCGCACTCTTCCGTCCAGGCCGGTGAAAGCGCCTTCTTTTTCTGCAAAGGAGGCTGCCGGCAGGATTACATCAGCCAGCCCGGCGGTATCGGTCATGAAGATATCGAGGACCAGGAGAAAATCGAGCCCACCCAGTGCCTCTTTAACACGCGAGGATCTGGGGAAAGCAGCAGCGGGGTTCTCACCGGCCACGATCATCCCCCTGATTTCCCCCTTTTCGGCCGCAGTAATCATCTCCGCAGCGCCTTTTCCCGGAGCGGTGGGTAGGGTGCACCGCCAGCGCGCTTCGAATCTTTCCCGGGCCGGCGGATCCTGTAGATCTTGACGGCCAGGTAAAAAATTGGGCAGCATCCCCATGTCGCCGGCGCCTTGGGCATTGCATTCCCGGAGCAGCGCCCAGATCCCGCCCCCTTCTCGCCAGATATGCCCTGTCAGCAGGGCAAGGTTGAGCAGCGCCTTCACCGCTTCAACACCCCGGGCCTGCTGCATGATCCCCGTGCCAAAAACGATCGCCCCCTTGTCGGCGGTAGCATAAAGCCTGGCGGCGTCAACAATCTGCGCTGCGCTGATACCCGTTGCCGCTGCAGCGCTCTCCAGGGAAAAACCCTCCAGAGAGCGGAGCAGCGCCCGGTAATTTTCCGTTTTGCGGGCGATAAATTCCCGGTCCGTCAGATTCTCCTCAATAATCACCGCAGCCATCGCCTTCAGCAGGGCCAGATCGGTGCCTACCGCGGGTTGTAACCGGCGGTGAGCGAAAAAAGCCAGCCCCGTTTCCCGGGGATCGATGACGATGAGCTTCGCTCCACCCGCTGTAACAGCCCTCCTGATCCCGTAATCGACGAGCGGCGCTGAGGCCGTTGGATCGGCGCCGATAACGATGATCAGATCGGCCAGGGCCAGATCGCCCAACGGGTAAGTCACGGTGGGGAAACCGACAACTTCATGGAAGCCCCGGCGGGCGGCAGCGTAATAGAGGCTGCTGCCATTGTCGAGATTATTTGTTCTTAGGACGGTGCGGGTAAATCTTTGGAAAAGGTAATTCTCCTCATTGGTGCAGTTCGCTGACCCGAAAAAAGCCAGGCTTTCTGCTCCCTGATCCTTCCTGATTCCCTGCAGGGCCGCTGCAGCCACCGCCAGCGCCTCTTTCCAGGAGGCTTCCCGGAAGCCCTCCCCCTCCCGGATGAGCGGTACAGTCAGCCTTTCAGGGCTATGGATGAAATCACAGCCGTAACTTCCCTTAACGCAGAGGCTTTCCGGCGCGCCCGGATCCTTTCCTGGCATGACGCGGACCACCCGGTTATCTTTCACCTCCAGAGAGATGCTGCAGCCGCAACTGCAATAGGGGCAGATCGATTCCACGGCGCTGCCCACGCTGCCCCGGTAGAGCGGCTCTTTCTCCATCAGAGCGCCCGTGGGGCATAAAGCGACGCAGGTTCCACAGAAAGTGCATGCCGAATTTTCCAGGGGGGCCTGAAAAAGGGTCGCCGCTTTGGTCTTGAAGCCCCGTCCGAAGTAATCAAGGGCCCCCACTACCACCAGCTCCTGGCAGGCCCGAATACAGCGGGCGCAGAGGATGCACTTGCTCCCGTCCCTCACCAGGAAGGGGTTAAGCTCTTCGGTAACGGCCGCCTGCGGGATCCGGTCCAGCTCGATCAACCCGATCCCCAACTCCGCCGCCAGCTGGCGCAGCTCGCAGCGGTTGCCCTTGTCACAGACGAGACAGGAGTCAGGATGGCTGGCCAGCATCATCTTCAGGATCATCCGGCGGTGCTCTTGAACCCGCGGCGATCTTGTATTGATAATCATCCCCGGTGCGATGGCCGTGACGCAGGAGGCCAGCAGGGCGCCGTTGGCTTCATTTTCGACAATGCAGATACGGCAGCCGCCCAGAGGGCTGAGCAAAGCATGGTGGCAAAGCGTGGGGATAGCGATGCCCGATTCCCGGGCCAGCTCCAGTATGGTCTGCCCTGGGGGTCCGCTTACCTCTTGCTGATTGATGGTTAACGTTACCGCTTGCACTTCAGAGCCCGCCTTTCTCTTTTGATAATCAGGATCTCCCGGCCGGCAGCACTGCTCATCCGGCCGGGCCGGCCAGATCGCTTTGACATAACCCTCAGCAGGCCATCCTGATCGCTTCGAGCAGCTGGGAGCTGACACTTTTCTTGGGAATAAAATCGAAGGCTCCCGCCTCCCTGCTGGCAGCAATATTACCCTCATCATCGTACTGGCTCAGCACCAGCACTTTCACATCCTTGCAGCGCTCCGTGATTCGCCTCATCGCCTCGATCCCGTTCAGTACCGGCATGGCGATATCCATAAGCACCACATTGGGAAGCAGCGCATCGGTCTTTTCGATAGCATCCTCTCCGTTCACCGCTTCACCGACAATGAGCATATCTTTTTGTAGATTCACCAGGGCGCAGATCCCCTCTCGCACCACGGCATGATCATCGGCGACAAGCACCCTGATTTTCCGCGTTGCCTCATCGAGCATCTTCTCGATAAAGGAGACGAGCACGGTGAGCTTGAGCGGGCGGGCAAAATAATCGGCTGCGTCCAACCTCATCCCTTCATCCCTTCGCCAGCCGTGGAGAAGCTGTTTTTCGTGGGGAACATCGACGACGACGATGGGCACTGTACTCGTGACCGCTGTCCTCTTTAACCACTGGTGCAATTTAAAGGCATCGCCGCGGGGCCTGATGGAACCCAATACGATCAGCTGCGGTTTATCCCTTCGCACCGCCTCCCGGGCCTCCGTTTTCGTAGCGGTGACAGATACATCACTCCCTTTTTCCTGCAGCATCGCTCTCAGATCGGCGGTAAACTCCCGCTCATCATCGACAATAAGAATCCTCCTCGTCATCTCATGAAGCCCCCTTTCGCAGATATTTCAAAACCTTCACACCCATCGTATGCTCCCACCGCTATTTTTAAAAGAGGGTAAAGACTGAACCTGCCCTCCCCTTTACCGGAAATTGTGCCCGGGGATCCCCTGATTTTTTTTGTACTGAAAAAAAAGCCGATTTAAAAACGGCAGGGTTTTGCCCTAGGAGAGGGGGATAAAAAAAACCGCTCCTTGCGGAGCGGCGTGGGACAACGGGGACGGACGGTCCTTTAGGTCCCATCCTTTCTTTCTACCGGCACAATCACTCCAAATTAAGCCTTCGATTCAGGATATGATTGGTGATGAAAAAGAAGCAACCAGAAAGGATGGCGGTGGGCAGCAGCCAAAACCAGGCGATTATGAGATTGATCCTGGTTGGATCTGCTGCTATATCAGCAAAATCAATCGACCACGTCTGGCTTAAAAACAAGGCCATGCTTATGCCAAGCAGTAGAGCCTTTAGGGCGAAACTGAGAACGGCGTACCAAGCTAAAGAAGCAAGAAGCCTGTATCTTGGGGAAAGATGGCC
The DNA here is from genome assembly GCA_012840855.1 of Bacillota bacterium. GTDB lineage: Bacteria > Bacillota > Dethiobacteria > DTU022 > DTU022 > JAAZPQ01. The sequence continues at coordinate 23,197 of DUVX01000041.1, forward strand.
AAGTGCGATGGCGGCGTAGATCATCAAAATGCTCGAGACCAGGGTTAACAGGGCTGCGCCGGGAAACAGAAACAGCCCCGCTGAGCCAAAAATATCCCTGAAAGCGAAAAGAGTTTCCCAAACCCGCGGCCACGGGGCAGCCTTTGCGGAAAGAAGCAAGATCGAGCCTGTAGTGACAAGACCGCTTGCAATTACCCAGACCGTGGCCGTGATCAGTTTGCTTACAATATGCTGCCATAGGGGCACCGGAAGGGTGAGCATGAGATAGCCCTCATCACCGAACAGATTTTTGTTAAATCTCTGAATCATAACCAGCAGGGTAGCGACGAGCACACCGGCAACCAGGATAAAATAGATCAACCGCAACAGCAGAACGAGGGAGCCCACCGCCCCGGCGATCCCGAAGGGAGGGGCCATCGACTCAAGCCTGGACAGCATCTCGAAACTGAGAAACCTGTTGATTAAAGCAAAAAGGATCAATACCAGGTAGAAGGGCAGAAATATACGGGCGGTAGCCCTGAATTCATGTTTTAAAAGCCTGGTCAACATCTGAATACCTCCCTGAAAAGAGCATCTACCGATTTCCCGCTTTCTTCACGAATTTTGTCTACGGTTTTATTCAGGATAATCCGACCCTCCTTGATAAAGATAACCTGCTCCAGGATTCTTTCGATGTCGGCAATAAGATGGGTGGAAAGAACGATCGTCGCTGCCGGATCATAGTTGGCCAGGATGACATCAAGAATGAAATCCCGGGCGGCGGGATCAACGCCGCCGATGGGCTCGTCAAGCAGGTAAAGCTGCGCTTCGCGACTCATGACGAGGATAAGCTGAACCTTTTCTTTGGTCCCCCGGGACATGGTTTTGAGGCGATCACTCCTCTTGATATTGAGTTTCTGGAGCATATTGCCGGCTTTATCCTTGTTGAAGTCCGGGTAAAAATCTGCAAACAAATCGATAATATCGCAGACCTTCATCCAATCATTTAGATAGGATCTTTCCGGAAGATAGGAGACTAACCTTTTACTCTCCATCCCGGGTTTATAGCCTGCGATACGTACCTCCCCGCTGGTAGGGCTGAGAAGTTTGTTGCAGAGTTTGAGAAAAGTGCTTTTGCCGCTGGCGTTGGGACCCAACAGCCCAACGATACTGCCGCAGGGAATATCCAGAGTGACCCCGTCTACCGCAGTGACGGCGCCAAATGTTTTGGTGAGGTTGCTGCATTCCAGGATGGCGCTGCTCATTTTTTATTCTCCTTCGCTAATTTTGATAAGGCCGCCAGGATCTCTTCATAGTCAAATCCCAACCGATGCATCCGATCGAGGAATTTCCGAGCGTGTTCCCTGGCAAGCCTTTGTTTAACCTGCTTCACCAGTTTTTCATCCTTCGTAACGAACCTGCCGCTCGTGCGGATGGTAAACAGCAGACCGCTTTCTTCCAAACCCGCCAGCGCCCGCTGCATAGTGTTCGGGTTGACCGAAGCCTCCCGAGCCATCTCACGGACTGGCGGCATCTTTGAACCCCGTGGATAGATTCCTGCACAGATCTTCAGTTCGATCTGCTCGGTTAGCTGAATATAGATGGGGCGATCCGGGGTCAACTCCCAGGGCAACTGTCTCTCCCCCCCTTTTTGTATTATTGTATTAATCACCTAATACAATAATACAATACGAACGCTTTCCTGTCAACAGTTAATTTTGTTTGAGTGGGATGAAATAAAATCGTAGGAGGGTTGGCAATCCCCAAACCGGTGGGGGTGGTCTCCCCACCGGTTTCTCAGCAGCCTGGTGAGTAATGGCGGAGCCGCTGCCTTGACCGCCGCGCTGTCCTGATCGCCTTCAGAAGCTCGGTGCTGACGCTCTTTTTGGGGATAAATCCGAAAGCGCCCGCCTCCCAGCTGCTGCCGATATGGTCTTCATCATCGTGCTGGCTCAAGATCAAAACCCGGACATCTTTGTACCGGTCCTTGATCAGCTTCAGTGCTTCGATTCCGTCGAGCTGGGGCATCATGATATCCATGATCACAACGTGTGGCAGTAGCTGATCAGTTTTTTCAAGGGCTTCCCACCCGTCTGCCGCTTCCCCGACGATGAGCATATCTCTTTGCAGATCGAGCAGGGCGCGGATCCCTTCCCGGACAAGAGCATGATCATCGACTACGAGTACGCGGATCTTGCGGGAGCTGTGCACCAGCTGCGTTTCTATAGCCGCCACGAGCTGGGAAAGATCTAAGGGCCGGCAAAAATACTCCTCCGCATCCAGCCTGATTCCTTCATCCCTGCGCCAGCCATATCCCTTCTTTTCGTCGCAGGGGAGATCGACTACGATCATCGGCAGGCTGCCCGTCACCGGCCTGCTTCTAATCCACTGGTGTAGTTTGAAAGCATCGCCGCGGGGGGTGAACGCTCCCAGGACGATTAGCTGCAGGGTCCTGCTTTCGATGATCTGCTGCGCCTTGCACCGGTCGCAGGCGATAAAGATGCGGCAGCGCCTTTTTTTTAGCTCCTCGCGAAGCCCCACGGTAAACCGATCATCCTGATCCACTATGAGGATACTCCTTTTCATACTCGCTACCCCCTTTCACCAGGTTTTTTCAAGAGAGCACCTCTATCTTAAACGTTTGCAGCGCGAGCTCTTTACATGGAGATAATTTTTTTGCGCAGGGCATATTTGATCAGCTCTGCGCGGTTTTTGAGCGCCAGTTTGGTCATGAGCCTGCTACGATGGCTATCTACTGTTTTGGGGCTGATTACCAGTATTTCAGCGACCTTTCGCGCCGTATGGCCCTCCGCCAGCAGGCGAAGCACCTCTTTTTCCCGCTCCGTGAGCTGTTCATAAGGATCGCTTCCTTTCTTTTGCTCGGTGCCCCGCTGGTAGCTTTCCACGAGATGCTTTGTCGCCGAGGGCGAAAGGTAAGAATCGCCGCGGTAAACAGCGCGGATTGCCGAGATCAGCTCGGTAGAAGCTGCCGACTTGTTCAGGAAGCCGTGGGCCCCGGCCTCAAGGATGGAGAGAACATGCTCCTTGTGATCATACTGAGTCAGGATGAGCACCTTTATCTCCGGAAATTCCCGGCAGATATTGCGGGTGGCCTCGAGCCCGCCCATTACCGGCATATCCAGATCCATCAGGATCAGATCGACGGGCTCCCTTCTGGCGATCTCCATCGCTTCGTTTCCGTTACCGGCCTCGCCCACTATCTCGATGCCCGGCGAGATCTCCAGCAGGGCGGAGACGCCCTCCCGGACGATGGTATGATCGTCGGCTAAAAGCACCTTTATCGTTGCCACGCTTTTAGAAACCCCCTTCACCGGTCTGTATGTTTCAAGAAGGCGCCTGGCAGCCCTTCTTAACTCAGGGGGATCATGGCGATGACCGTGGTGCCTTTGCCCGGCTGCGAGCGTACCGAGCAGTCTCCCCCGATCAGCTTCATCCTCTCTTTGGCAATGATCAGGCCCAGGCCGTGCCTTCTCTTCTGATTATTCATCTGGCCTATTTTGGAGACGTCAAAGCCGACGCCGTCATCATCGATGCGGAGCTCCAGCCGGTTACTTTTTCTCTGTAATGCGATCACCACATGGCGGGCCTGTGAGTGCTGGGCAATATTGCCGACGATCCCCTGAACCCAGCGAAACAGGTTCACCTCGTCTTCCGGTGAAAGCGGAGCCGTCACTCCGGCAAGATCGAAGGATATCTTGATATCCAGCGGTGAGAGAGAAGACTCGGCATAATGGCGAATAGCCGGGATAAAGCCCAGTGAATCCAGCAGGGTGGGGCGAAGATCGGAGATGATCCGGTTGACCTCGTTGTTGATCTGCACCGCAGCAGTATGAACCTTTGTCAGCAGGGTCATGAACCCCTCCTCCTTGAAACCGCTGATCCTGGCCATCTCGATAAGTGTTTTTAAGTTAAGCGTCAGCGCGGCGAGCATCTGGCTGGTTTCATCGTGGAGTTCCTGGGAAATTCTTTTCTTCTCCTTCTCCTGAGCGGTGATTACTTGGCGTGCCACATCACGATACCTCTCTCTTTTCTCTTGCAGGCGTTCGTGAAGCCGAAAATGCCCGATAGCGAAGCCCAGTTGATCGCCGATGGAGTGCAGCAGATGCATATCATTCTCGGTAAAATGCCGCACCTGCGGGCTGGCACAGTTGAGCACGCCCAAAACTGCGCCCCTGAAGCGAAGGGGGACGCTGATAAAAGCGCGCAGACCCTCGGTTCTGATCAGATCGCTGTGCAAAACCTCCGGTTCCTCCGAAATATCGTCCAGCAGGATCGCTTTACCGGTGGAAGCGACCCTTCCGTTCACCCCTTCCCCCAGTTTGACCGACATCCTCCGGGCAAACTCATCGGATAGCCCCTTGTAGACACGATAGGTCAGACTCTGATTCCCCTTATCGAGCAGCATGATACCGCCGTAGCTGCCGCCAATAAATTCAAGGGTCTTCTCTACCCCCACCCCCAGGATAGCGTCCAGTTCGCTTAAAGCGCTCACCGTGGAGGTGATCTGGCTTAAGATCAGGAGTGCATCGGAACTTTTTCTGGCATCGCTCTTTTCCCGCACCGCCGGATCCGTTAAAACGATCCCCCCCCCGGGATTTTTGCCGTGTACATCGCCCGTTGCAGGATGATCCTTTCCATTAAGCATCTTATTTACCCTCCCGCTCAAGATGACTGTTCCTCATGATGGTGACCTTTGGGAGTACTCAGAATATTGCCACCCTATCGTCATTATACTTTATGGGCCGCTTAACTGTCAACGCCAGTGGATAAAAAGAAGTTGTATTATCTTGCCGGATTTTGCGCTTACCCGGGTAATAAATATTATCCACACCCCAGTCCTATCATTCCGGGGGTAGAAGGAACAGAGAGCTCCACCGTAGATCCCCTCCCCCAGGGGAAGGATTAAAGAGAGGGGGGAAGTAGACCGATCATTCAAAATGGAGGCCCACAAGACGATAGAGACGGTGGACTTCTTCGCCGCTGAGACGGCGGCAGGCACCGCTTTCCAGGCCCGCAGCGGTAAGGAAGGCAAACTCCGTCCGGCGCAGGCGGAGCACCGGATGACCTACGGCGGCGCAGATCCGTTTGATCTGCCGCTTACGCCCTTCGATAAGGGTGATCTCCAGGTGAGCGCTGTCCCGCTTGCGGCGGAGTAGCCGCACCCGGGCGGGGGCGGTGGGTCCCTCCTCCAGGCGTACCCCCCGGGCCAAACGACGCAGCGCCGCCGGCCCCGGGACCCCCTTCACCTGGACGCTGTATTTTTTCTCTACGCCGAAACGGGGATGGGTCAGGCGGTAGGCCAGCTCCCCATCGTCGGTGAGAAGGAGGAGCCCGGTGGTATCCAGATCGAGGCGTCCCACAGGGTAGAGCCGCGCGGAGCCCGCATTGATCAGATCGAGGACCGTGGGGCGGCCGTGGGGGTCGGTAACAGTGCAAAGAAAACCCGCCGGCTTGTCCAGGAGAAGATACTGTTTAACCTTCGCCGGCTGCACCGCCCGGCCGTCAACGGTAACCTCCTCTCCTTCCTTGACCCGGTGCTGCGGCAGGGTGATCACCTTTCCATCAATCGCGACACGCCCGGAAGCAATAATCTCCTCGGCTCTGCGACGGGAGGCTACCCCGGCCGTGCTGAGGTATTTAGATAGACGCATCGTACCACCATCCCTGATCTGCTCATGATTAATTAGTGTACACTGTTTCGATCTTCTCCAAAAGATCGTCGGAATCCTACGAAACAGGACTGCCCGGTACTCCCTTAAAAAACTCTGATCCAATTCCCCGGTTTTGCTGTGAAGCCATTTTAGTAGCAAGTGGGGCAAAAAAGATCAGCGAGTCAAAGTGTCCGTCCCCATTACTCACTAGGGCTTGCCGAATATCTGCAGCAGTCCCAGAGCTCGGAGGCGGCGGGCGATGACCCGACGATCGGTGCTGTAGAGTTTATGCCGCTGCAGGCGCTCCCAGAGCGGCCCGCCCGAGAGGCTGTAGACGACACCCGCAGCGCCGCCGGGAAGGTTCCCCGGTGCGGTGAAGGCGATCATCTCACCGCAGGCGGTACTGCGGGGCAGCTCCAGCAGTTCGCGACCCCTTAGCAGGCGCTGGGCATTGTATCCGGCCAGAGTGCCGGTAACGATCGCCTCAGTATGGCCCAGGCTCAGCCCCGCCCTCTCACCGGCGACAAATAGATTTTTTAGCGGGGGGACCATCATTTTGCCGTCGCGTTCGATAAGGCCGCTGAAACGGATCGAATTGCCCCGGCTCCCGCCTAGAGGGTCGCGGAAGATCGCTCTTTCGAAGCCTTTCAGACGGCGCAGGATCGGCAGGGGCAGGTAAGGAACCATCATCTTTACGGCACCGGTATCGAGCAGGATCAGGTTGTGCGAATAGGTCTCGGAGCTGTATTGGCGGCAGGCTTTTATCTGCACCATCAGCTCTTTCTGCTCACTGAAGGCCTCAGGTGGTAGCGGTATGACGATCAACCCATCCTCCCGGATCCGCCGGCGCAGCGGCGGGGAAAGCGAGGTCGGCTCCAGTTCGCAGGAGCCGCTGAAATAACCGGGCGCACCGCTCTGACGCAATATCGCTTTCTCATGCGCACCGGCCCTGACAGAGATGCTTACCCGGGGGCCGAAGGTGGGGCAGCGGTAGATACACATGGCACAGCCATTGCCGAAGCGTCTGCAGTTGGCCTGGGGGCCCGCCGTCCCGCTGGCGTCGATAAAGCAGTCTCCCGGGATCAGCGTCTCCCCCCCCTCTCCGCGCGCTACTTTTACCGCCTCGATCCCGCTGTCGCCAGTGATGACGTCGACGGCGCGGTGCTGACGCAGCAGCCTTACCCCGTGGCGCTGCAGCAGGCGTTCCACCGGCAGCTCCACTCTTTCCACATCGTAGAGGGAGGCATGGCGGTGCCCGGGAAAATCGAGATTGCGATGGCATGCCGCAGCATCGGCCACTTTGATGAGCTCACCCGCCCCCATCAATTTTAGCTCTTCGGCAGCGGTAAAGCGGCCGTTGTTGCGCATGATCCCTCCCACCAGCCCCGAGGCGAGCAGGCGGTCCGTCCTCTCGAGCAGGGTCACGGCCAAACCTGTTTTGGACGCCGCCAGCGCCGCGGCGCAGCCTGCCCAACCGCCGCCCACTACCACAACCCCTTCCATCTTTCCTCACCGCCTCCAGGGTAATTTAAAGGAACATAAGCCGGCAGACGAGCACCGCCGCGACGAACCCGCCCAGATCCGCCAGTAACCCCGTGGGCAGGGCATGGCGGGTGCGGTAGACCCCGGCGGCTCCGAAGTAGACGGTGAGGACATAGAGCGTTGTCTCCGTGCTGCCGATCATCGTTGAAGCGATCCGGCCGATCAGCGAATCAGCCCCCAGCCGCTCCATGATCTCAGCGCCGATAGCCAGAGAGGCGCCGCCGGAAAGGGGGCGCATTACCGCGAGCGGCAGCACTTCTACCGGCATCTGCAGGCGCTCCAGAAGGGGAGCGAGGCCCCGGGAGAGGAGCTCCATCGCCCCTGACTCCTGGAAGAGCGTTACCGCCACCAGCATCGCCACCAGGTAGGGGATCAGCCGCACCGAGAGAGTAAAACCCTCCCGGGCCCCCTCGATGAAACGATCGAACAGATTGACCCGCTGCAGAAGCGAACCGATAATGGCCACGGCGATCAAAAACGGTACCACCCAGACAGCGACAAAAGAGGCCAGCCGGAATAACATCAATCGACAACCTTCCCGCGCAGGAGGCGATCCGCAATCAGAGCCACGACGGTGGAGCAGAGAGTGGCCACAACGGTGCTTCCCAGGATATCGGCGGGATTGGCCGAACCGGCCGAAGCCCGCAAGGCCATCACCGTGGTGGGGATCAGGGTAATGCTCGATGTGTTCAGGGCGAGGAAAGTGCACATCTCATTCGAGGCGGTGCTGCCGTGGGGATTGAGTTTTTGCATCTCCTCCATGGCCTTGATCCCGAAAGGGGTCGCCGCATTGCCCAATCCCAGGATATTGGCGCTCAGGTTCATCAGGATAGCGTTCATCGCCGGGCCTTCTGCCGGTATCCCAGGAAAGAGCAGACGCGCCGGCAGCCGCAGCGCACGGTTGAGAAGCTTGATCGCCCCTGAAGATTCCAACAGTTTCATGATCCCCAGCCAGAACGTCATCGTGCCGATAAGGCCGAGAGCCACGGTGACACCGCGCCCGGCGGCGGTGAAAATCGCCGGGGTGAGCGCGGCCATATCACCGCGTAGCGCAGCGATTAAAAAGGACAGCAGGATCAGCGCCGCCCAGAGATAACCGATCACTCTACCAACCCTCCTGCAGCATTAGAATGAAAAGATCGTGGAGATAGTCTGAATATTCCTTCCTTGATACGGGCCGCAGGGCACATAGATCTACGCAGCAGATCAGCTCTTTTTGCAGGTAGACCTCCACCTCCCCGAGCTTCTCTCCCTGCGTCAAAGGAGCCCTGATCGAATCATGGAGTCGGATCCGATAGTTCAATCTTTTCTGTTCAGACGGCAGCAGCGGATAATGGTACGCTTTACACACAGCTATTTCCGCCCTTTCGCGTCCTTCCATCACTTCGGCGGTGCAGAGGACCTGGTTCTTTGAAAAAAGCTTTTGGTGGCGGTAACGCTGAAACCCATAATCGAGCAGCGCTACGCTGTCCTCCCAGATCTCGGAAGACTTTAAAACCACGGCGACGAGCTGCCAGCGCTGTTTCGTCGCCGATCCGACGAAACAGCGGCCTGCTTTCTCCGTCCAGCCTGTCTTCACCCCATCGGCTCCGGGATAGAGCTCAAGGAGCCTGTTCTGGTTGACTAGGAGCCGATCCCAGGGTTGGCCGGGCCAGGAGATCGTCCTTGCAGGCGTGCTGATTATCTCGCGGAAGCGCTCGTTCTTAAGTGCTTCGCAGGTGATGAGCGCCAGATCGTAGGCAGTGCTGTAGTGGTTTTTCGCCGGCAGGCCGTGAGGATTGGCAAAATTGGTGTTCTCAGCACCCAGCGCACGGGCGCGCTCGCTCATCAGGGCAACAAATTTTTTCTCTGATCCCCCGATATGTTCGGCGATGGCCGCAGCGGCATCGTTTCCCGAGCAGAGCATGAGGCCGTAGATTAGCTCACCTAACTTTTTCTTTTCGCCCTTTTCCAGCCAGATCGAGGAACCTTCCGTCGCTGCCGCCGCCCCGCTCACTTTAACCCTTTCCCCCTCAGCGCCGCGCTCCAGCGCCAGCAGCGCTGTCATGATCTTTGTGGTCGAGGCGATAGGCCTGCGGCGATGCTCGTTTTTTTTCCAGAGTACACGGCCGCTGTCGCGATCCATCAGGACAGCGGAGCGGGCGCTGACGGAGGGTTCTTCCGCCGCCTCCAGGGGTAGATGCAGGAGTGCGATCAGAAGAAAAAGCCCGATCAGAACGGTCCGCCGTGTTTTTTGCATAATTCTCGCTCCCGCAGAGAAAGGTTTTGCCGGCATTGTTCATAATTATTCTGGCGGGCCTTGGTTTATGTTAGACAGGCGCCTTACGGCTCAAACTTCTAGCGGTAGCGCCTCCCCCCATGTTCTTCGGACCCGCTGTCGCGGTGTTCGCCGCGTCGGTTGAAGAGCTCCTGGATCTTCTCCACGAGCTGGGGGGCGAGATCGATGAGCCGATCGAGCATGGCGTGGTGATCGACGGGGAGAAGCCGGACCTGCCCCTGCCCTGCTACGAGGAAAGCAACAGGCTGTACCATGACGCCGCCACCGCTACCGCCGCCGAAAGGGAGCCCGGTAGGGGCGGGGCTGTTGCGGCCGTTTCCTTCCGCCTGATGCTCAAACTCGGTTCCCCCGGCGGCGAAACCGAAAGAAACCCTGGAGATAGGGATAATCACGCTCCCGTCCGGCGTCTCCACTGCGTCGCCGACAATCTTGTTTACATCGACCATCTCTTTAAGATTTTCCATGGCGGTTTTCATGAGACTTTCAATGGGATGATGCTCCACCGGCCACACCTCCTATTATTTTAAGCATGCGGCGCAGGCTCAACAAACGGTAAAGGGAGAGCACCGCTTCCCCCTCCCAGCGTAGCCTTAACCCCGCAGGCCCAAACTGGGGCTCAACCTGAAAACGGGGCCTCGACTTGAGGGTAAAATATCTTGTTAACAGCGCCGTCAGGAGGGCGCCCAGAGCGTGGCAACCGCCCGCCGCTATCGCGGTGAGGGCCGGATCTTCGCCCCCCCAGGTAAGTTCCAGATTAAAATGGGAGAGCGTGATCCTTTTTAGCTGCGTCCTCTCCTGCCGGACCAGCGCCATCCTTCCCACCGTAGCCGCAAGATCTAGGAGCTCTCGCTTCCACCGTTCCGGAAGCCTCAGGGCAGCGGCGTTTCTGCTCCGCCGCCCCTCCCCCCGGCGCCCTGATGACGCCGCTATCCCCAGCGGGCCGGCGCTGAGGCGCCAGCGGATACCGCTGTCTCCAGTATCCCCCGGCTCCGTCTCCAGACGCAGCTGCAACCCGCCCTGCCTTATGCGCAAGCTGAGCCGATCTATTTTATCTTCCCTAAGATATTGCACAAATATACGCAGCGGTAAAAGCAGGGCGGCAGCGACGGGCAGCACCAGGAGAAGGGCTGCGAGAAGCAGCCAGAGCCACCAGTTCATGACACTCTCTCCGATCTTGATCTATTGCACCGGGACGATTGATCGTAGATATTTTGCCCTTTACTGGCAGATCCAACACATTCTCACATAAAATACCCTTGCTTTGTGGGAGGCGGAGCGGCTATTGCTCCAGAGGAGGCAATTCTTTAAGATCTTTGAGACCAAAATATACCAGAAAATCCGGGGTGGTTTTGTAAATGAGGGGGCGGCCCGGCCCTTCTTTGCGCCCGCTAATCCGGATAAGCTTGCGCTTGATCAGATTATCCAAGATATGTTCGCAACGGACACCCCGGATCTCCTCTATCTCCAGGCGAGTCAGCGGCTGCCGATAGGCGATGATCGCCAGCGTCTCCAGCGCTGCGTTGGAAAGCTGTCCCGACTCTTCTCCACCGACGGCCTTTTCTAAGTACGGCGCCAGCGCGGGATCGCTGCCCATCTGGTAACCTCCGGCGACCTCTAATATGCGGAGGCCGCGCTGCTGTTCAATAAAATCATGCTGCAGTTCCTCAATGAACTCCTGCGCCTTCTCCTTTGTAAGGCCCAGCCCTGCGGCGATCCTGGACAGCCCCAGCGGTTCCTCCGCTAAAAAGAGAAGCGCCTCGATGACCGCTTTTGCATTTTCCATGGATCAGCCACACTCCTTTTCCGCCGGGAGGACCAGAATGGGCCCGAAAAGCCGATCCTGCAGCAGCCTGACCCTGCGGCGTCGGGCCAGGTCCAGCAGGGCAATAAAAGTAACCAGGATCTCACGGATATTTTTTTGCTGCAGCAGCGAGCTGAAAGAGAGGGCGCCGCCGGATTTATCCAGCATGGCGCAGATATAGCCGCTGCGATCGCTGATCGGGATATCCTCGACAAGATCGATCGCCGGCGCCATCGAACGGGCTGCCGCCAGCGCCTCGAAGCGGTTCATGATCTCGCCGAGAAGATGCGCTCCCTCCCAGTAGGTATAATAGGTCTTCTGCTGCTGCCGCCCTGAAAGGAGGATGAACTTCTCCCTCCCGCCGGTGGAGCGCAGATAGACTTTGCTCTGTGCTTCCGCTCTCTCCCGAAAAAATACGGCGGCCTCCTTGAAGCGGCGGTACTCCTCGAGCCTCTCAAAAAGCTCCTCGGGGCTCTTGAATTGAAAGAGATCTTCTTCATCCTCTTCCCCCGCCTCAAAGGGCCGCGGCAGCAGAAGCTTCGATTTCAGGCGCAACAGCGTCGCCGCCATCACCAGGAATTCACTGGCAATGTCGAGGTTCAGCTCCCGCATGGAGCGCAGGTAGGCGAGGTACTGCTCGGCTACGGCGGCAATAGAGACATCCCAGATATCGAGCTCATCTTTCTTAATGAGGTGAAAAAGCAGATCAAAGGGCCCTTCGAAAACCGGGAGCCTGATCGTACAGGGATCCGGACGCGATGTCATAGCCCCATGGCTCCGCGGACCGCCTCCAAGGTGGCGCGTGCTTTTTCCCCAGCACTGCGTTCGCCCTCTACAAGGACCTCTTCGAGATAGGCGGGCCTCTCTTCCAGGGAGCGCCTCTTTTCATGCAGCGGCGCCATCACCTCGATCAATTTGCGAGCCAGGATATCCTTGCACTGAACGCAGCCGATCTCGGCTGTGCGGCATCCGGCCTCGATCCCCGGAACCGCTTCGGGATTGAAGATCTGCTGGAAACGGAAGAGGGTGCAGACTTCGGGCCGGCCGGGGTCTTTCCTGCGGGCCCGCTGCGGATCGGTGATCATGCGGCGAACTTTCTCCCTGATTACCTCCGGCGGATCGGAGAGTGCAATATAATTATCATAGCTCTTGCTCATCTTGCGGCCGTCGATCCCCGGCAACAGCGGAAACTTGCTCAGCAGCGCCTCGGGCTCGGGCAGGACCTTCCCATACAGATAGTTGAACCGCCGCGCCGTATCGCGGGTAATCTCCAGATGAGGCAGCTGGTCTTCGCCTACGGGAACAGCGTCGGCGCGGTAGGCGAGGATATCCGCCGCCTGCAGCAGGGGGTAACCGAGAAATCCGTAGTTATGGATCTCCCTGCCCTCAAGCTCGCGCAGCTGCTCTTTGAAAGTGGGGCAGCGCTCCAGCCAGGAGAGCGGCGTGATCATACCGAGGAGCAAAAAAAGCTCGGCATGTTCCTTGACTCTGGACTGGCGAAAGAGAACCGCCCGCCCGGGGTCGAGCCCGGCGCTGAGCCAATCGATGAGCATCTCCCGGCTGTTCGCCTCGATCTCGTGAGATTCGGCGTAGCCCGTTGTCAGGGCATGCCAGTCGGCGATAAAATAGTAGCAGCGATAGCTTTCCTGCAGTCGCCGCCAGTTCTGCAGTGCACCGACATAGTTGCCCAGGTGCAGTCGGCCGCTGGGCCGGGCCCCGCTGACGATAACCTTCTGTTTACTTTTTTCGTGGACCATTTCTTCACTCCAAATCTTATGCTATCCCCAGGATCAGAAACACAACTGCCTCCATGGCATTATATACGTACTGGAATAAAGGCACAATAATCCGGCCGATGGCCCCGCTGAAGATCAATACCATCAGCAAGATCGGGGCGTATGGCTCGAGCTGCCGTATCAGCGCAGCGATATTGTCCGGCGCCAGCGCCGCCAGGATCTTGGAGCCGTCGAGCGGGGGAAGCGGGATCAGGTTGAAAACACCGAGAAGAATATTGAACGTAACCAGAATATGCATAAATCTATAGTAGGGCGGCCAGATAAAGCCTGCCTTCATCGGCAGGTAGAGGAGAAAAAGTGAGGCCAGGGCGAGGGCAAAGTTGGCCAGCGGCCCGGCAAAGGAGACCCAGAGCATCCCGGAACGATAATCGCGAAAGTTGTAGGGATTAATCGGCACCGGTTTGGCCCAACCGAAGCCGAAGAGCAGCAGGGTTATTGTGCCGAGAGGATCAAGGTGGCGCAACGGGTTCAGCGAGAGACGCCCGTAATATTTTGCTGTGGCATCGCCAAAATGATAGGCTACCCGGCCGTGAGCGTATTCGTGAAAGGTGATCGCCAGGAGCAGTGCAGGTATTCGCCAGAAGAGGTCAAGTATATTTTCCGGTAAGATCGCTCATCCCTCCTTTCGTCGCTGCAGGTAAGAGCGCACGAAGCGAAGCTCCTCATCCTCGCCGCGCAGCTCCCCGTCGAGCACGGCCCGGCGCAACTCCCCCATGATCTCGCCGTAAAGGGGGCCTGGCTGCAGGCCCAGCTCTTGTAAGGAGTTTCCTCGGAGCCTGGGGCGTACGAACTGCAGGCTCTCCAAGTATAGCCGCAGATTATCTTTCACCGCACTGCTCGTCGTCAAGGCATAGAGCAAGCAGAGCGCCTCGGGGCAGAGCGTATCGAGCCGGTCGACGAGGGCGCCGGGGCTAATTTTATGCCCTGCATCTTCGAGTTCTTTCAGTAGGGGCGGCACGGTCTCGCAACCCTGCAGCACCGCCCCCGCCCGCCGCCGGGAAAGGCCCAGGCGCCGGATTATGGCGAGCCGATCCTGTGGGGCCATCTCCAGCAGCATGGCGCTCAGGTAGAGCAGCTCCTCCTCGGGATGGCGGCTCCACTCCCGCTGCCGGGCCCCGGCGGTGGTCTCGCTAATTCTTCTAAGACGCTGCCAGAGCGCTCTGTCGGGAGAGAGCCGGGGATAGATCAGGCCGAGAATACCCAGTTCATCGAGCCGCTTCAATACCGCCACCGGATCGCTTTCGGCATAGATAAGGCTGATCTCCTGGGCCAGACGGCTGCGGCTCACTCTTTCCAGGACTCGCTCCCGCACCGCCTTCTCGATGAGCGCCCGGGTATCATCTTCTATGTGGAAACCGAAGCGCTGCTCGAAGCGAACAGCCCGCAGCAGCCGCAGCGGGTCATCGACGAAGCTGAGTTGGTAGAGTGTCCGGATGACCCCTTTATGCAGATCCTCCCGCCCTTCGAAATAATCATATAACTCCCCGTACGACTCCGGCATGAGCGAACAAGCCAGGGTGTTTATCGTGAAATCGCGGCGGTAAAGATCGCGCTTCAGGCTTCCCACACCCTTCGCCCGGGGCAAAGCGCCTGGGGCATCGTAGATCTCCTGGCGGGCGGTAGCAAAGTCGAGGCGCAGCCCCTCCTTTAAAAACAGCGAAGCGGTACCGAAGCGTTCAAAAGTTTTCAGCTCCCCATCGAGGTAGCGCGCCATAGTGGCGGCAAAATCTACGGCATCGGGAATCACCACAAAGTCGAGATCGCGGGAGGGTTCGCTTCCCAGGAGCATATCGCGGATCACCCCGCCTACAAGATAGATGCTCACCCCCATCTCTGAAGCCTTTTGCCCCATGAGCAGAAGAAAACTTTGCCAGCTGAAGGGCAGCAGGCAGGCGATGAGCCCGGCCAGATTATCTACCTCTGTTGGGACAAAGTCCTCCCTGATCCCCAAAATAGAGCCCTGCCCCAATTTAAGAGAGGGCCGCCTGTCGAGGCGGTAAAGAAATTGCAGGATATCAATGGGCGAAACCAACCCTAGAGGTCTGCCATCCCCGTCAACGAGGACAACTTTTTCGGCCCCACTTTCCGCAAAAAGCCGTCTCAGAGCTGTGGCGGTGATCTCCGGGGCGGCGGTGACGGGCAGGTGCGATCCTATAAAATCCTTTACGGGGACATCGCCCAGGCCACTGCGCATCACCCTCTGCAGCTCCCGCCGGGTAATCACCCCCGCCACCCTGCCATCGCGCAGAACGGGGCCGCCGCCATACCCTTTATCTTCAAGATATTCATCGGCTTCCGCCACAGTGGCGTCGATATCGACAGCGGCAACAGGGGTCGAGGCCAGCTGCAGAGCTGTGACCGGCGGGGGTAGAAACTGCTCCAGAGACTCAAGGATCCTTTCCTTCATTGTGGGTAGATCCTCGTTCTCCCGGTACGCCATGACCTCGCGGCGTCCGCCAGTTCCCCCAAAGGGGGCAAAAAGAGACTTCAGATCCAGGTCATCTTCCGTAGTCCGGGCGAAAAAAGAGACGCCGCCGCGCGAAAGCCCGGCAAGGCGTAAAACCAAGTCATATTCTTCCACCTCCTGGATCCGCCGTAGCAGCGCCGCACCGCCACCGCTCTGCTCTCCCGCTGGAAGAACAGTAAGGAGGACACGTCGTCCGCTGATCTCGTAGAGTTTGCTCCTTCGCAGCAGCATCTCCAGAAGAGGCTCCTGTGAAGGAGCAGTGCTAAGATATTTTTGAAGGTGTGCGGGAACAACCCCCTGCTCCCAGAGAAAAGCGACGGCGGAGGCGT
This sequence comes from Bacillota bacterium, assembly GCA_012840855.1. Taxonomy (GTDB): domain Bacteria; phylum Bacillota; class Dethiobacteria; order DTU022; family DTU022; genus JAAZPQ01. Next base: position 39,061 of record DUVX01000041.1, read on the forward strand.
CCCGGGGCGTGGTGGCAGTGCTGCTCAGTGAGGCGGTATCCCGGTAGATCCCGAGCATAAAGAGCAGCACCTCTGCCTCGCTCAGCGGCAGCCGGCGGTGACGAATCTCTTCCACCAGCAGCGTGGTCACCGCGCCCACCTGCTCCACGCGGATCTCATTTCCCTCGATATCATCTTCCGCCGGCGGGTGGTGATCGAAGATATGGACCTCCGCCGCGCGCTCGAGAAGGGGTAAAAAGGGAGCGAGCTGCCTTTTCCGCCTGGTATCCACAACCACGGCGATCTGGAAAGCGGCAGCTCCGTCGATCTGTTCCTGTCTGTAAAGCGGGAGCCCCTCCCCATATTCCTCAACAAAAAGAGCCGCCTCGGGCTCCATCCCTTCGGGCAGAAGGGCCTTGCTTTCGGGATAGATTTTTGCCGCCGCCACCAGGGCTGCCAGGGCGTCGAAATCAGCATAATCATGGGTTACAATAATCGTCAAAGGTTAACCACCGTCAAATGTTTTCCCTGAATTGTGAATCGGCCTTATAAATTATACCATAAAGACGCAGTCATTTGTTGGCATCGCCATCGTCGGGAAAAGGCCATCGAAAGGAGCACACCCTTTTTCCCCGCCCTAGCGCTTTTTATCGGTGCGATCGCGATCGCCTGTCTGCAGGAAATCGGGGCGGTAGAGCTGCATCGGGATGGGCCGCCGGTAAAAGAGGACCGAGATCGCTTTCCGATTAAAAGGGATAAGCGGCCAGAGATAGGGGAAACCGAAGGGCCGGGTAAAAAGCAGCCGTAACACGACGAGGGCAAAACCGAGAATCAGGCCAGGCAGGCGCAAAAGGCCTGTCAGCAGGATCAGGAGCAGAAGAAAGACCCGGTTGGCCATGCTCAGCTCCCAACTGGGCGATGAAAAGACGCCCAGAGCAACGAGCCCGGTGTAGAGGAGGATCTCGGGAGTAAAGAAGCCGACCTCAACAGCGATCTGGCCGATGAGAAGCGCCCCTACCAGACCTAAGGCGGTGGCGAATGGCGAGGGGGTATGGATGCTGGCCAGGCGCACCAGGTCGAGTCCAAAATGGGCAAAGATAAACTGCAGGTAGAGCGGAATGCTGGTCTTCTCCTTGGGACCGATGAATTTTAGCGATTCCGGCAGGTGCTGCGTCTCCATCGCCAGCAGCAGCCAGAACGGGATGAGCAAAAAAGAGAGGAGCACTCCTGCAGAGCGGATCCAGCGGATATAGGTACCGACAATGGGATTATGCCTGAACTCTTCAGCGTGCTGAAAAAGATGAAAGAAGGTGATCGGGACGATCATTACCGAGGGCGAGGTGTCGACAATAATGATGATGTGACCCTCGAAAAGATGGGTGGCGGCAACATCGGGGCGCTCGGTGTAGCGGACCTGAGGAAAGGGATTCCAGAAAGAGCGCGTGATGAATTCTTCTACCGTCTTCTCCGCCATGGGCAGGGCGTCGATGTCAATCTTTTTGATCCGGGAGCGAACGTTCTCCAGGATCTGCGGGTTGGCGATATCCTTGATATAGAGGAGTGCGATATCGCTGACGGAGCGGCGCCCTGCGTTATGCATCTCGCAGCGGAGCTGGGGATCACGGATGCGCCGCCTGATCAGAGCTACATTGAATACCAGCGTCTCCACGAACCCATCCCGCGACCCCCGGGTGATCTTTTCGATATCAGGCTCCTGGGGATCGCGTACCGGATATTCCCGGGTATCGATGAGCAGCCCCTCTGTTTCGCCGTCGATGAGGAGCAGCATGGGCCCTGCCAGCACCTCCCGCAGGGCCTCCTCAAAATCGTCGACAAGATCTATCTCGGCAAAGGGGATCACCCTGTTCATCAGCTTCTCCACTGGCGCAACGGCGATCTGCTCCCGGCTTGTCTCTAACAGTGAACGGAGGACCAAGACAGTGATCTCATTGTTGTTCAGGCCGTCCACAAAGAGCAGCACCGCCTTCTTATCCCCGATTACCATCTCTTTTAATATGATATCGAAGTTTTCCGCTCCAAGATCGAGCCGTTTCTGAAGATATTCCTTGTTATCTTCCAGTTTTTTTTGAATCGGCGTGGACATCTGTAATCACCCCTGAAAACCCCAGTATAAAAGTTACCCCCGGGGCTCGAAGATAAGTGCGGCGAAAAAAGCAAAAACAATTGCTGCGGTGACCCCGGTACTGGTGAGCTCAAACATCCCTGTGAGGACACCGATGATCCCCTTATGCGCCGCTTCGTTCATAGCGCCCTTGACCAGAGCATTGCCGAAACTGGAGATGGGCAGGTTGGCACCGGCGCCGGCAAAACGGATCAGCCGGTCATAGAGGCCGAGCCCCCCCAGAATACCGCCGGCGACGACAAATCCCGAAAGGATATGGCCCGGCGTAAAAGGGGTGAGATCAAAAAGAAGCTGCCCGATGAGACAGAAAAGCCCCCCCACCAGAAAGGCTGTCAGATAGCTGCCCATAAATTCATCCCGTCCTTTCTGTTCCTTTAAACAGCCCTACATCTCCAGGGCGACGGCATGGGCTACCGCCGGAATGGTTTCGCCCTGGGCCAGGGTGGTGGTGCTGTGTAGCGCCCCCGTGGAGACAACGAGCACCTTGTTCAGCTCACCCTGCTTCATCCTCCTCCAGAGATGGCCCAGCACCACGATCCCCGAGCAGGCGCAACCGCTCCCCCCCGCGCCGATCTTCTGGAGATGGGGATTGTAGATCATGAGCCCGCAGTCGTTGAGATTATCCTCCGGGTAGTAACCGCTGCGGCCAAGGAGCTGCCGCAGAAGCTTCGATCCCACCGCGCCTAAGTCGCCGGTGACGATAAGATCGTAATAATCGGGGCTGCGCTGCAGCTCCTCAAAGTGGCGGAGCAAGGTTGAAGCCGCCGCAGGGGCCATCGCCGCCCCCATGTTGAAACTATCCTGTTCCCCAAGATCGACCACCTTGCCCGTGGTTACCGCAGTGATCCATGGTCCTTCCCCGGTGGCGCTGATCACCGCCGCCGCCGCGCCTGTTACGGTCCATTGCGCCTGCGGGGGCCGCTGAAAACCGTATTCCGTGGGGTAGCGGAACTGGCGTTCGGCGCTGCTGTGATGGCTCGAAGTGGCCGCCAGGACATTTGCAGCGAAACCGCCCGCCACCAGCATGCTTCCCAGGGAAAGCGCCAGGGCCAGGGTAGAGCAGGCCCCATAAAGCCCAAAAAAGGGCCGTCCCAGGACAGCCGCGCTGTATCCGGAGACGGTGATCTGGTTTAAAAGATCGCCGGAGAGGAAGTACTCGATCGTATCGAGCCCGAAGCTGCCCTTCTCCAGCGCCCTCGAGCAGGCCTCCAAAAGCATTTTTCGTTCTGCAGCCTCAAAGCTTTTCTCGCCGGCCCGCTGATCCTTGTAAAGAAAGTCAAAATCGCTTCCCAGGGGCCCTGCTCCTTCCATCGGTCCGGCCACGGTGGCCGTGGAAGCCAGTGAAGGGGCCGGATCGAGGAAGATGCTCTGCTGCGCTACCTTTACGCTCACTGCCGCTCACCCCCCCCTTACCATCCTTGTCATGTCATTAAAACAGAGCAGAGATCAGCCCTACCACAAAAGCCGTCACCACGCCGAAGAGGAGCACACTCCCGGCCAGTGAAAATATCCTGGCGCCGATGCCGAGCACCGCTCCCTCTTTTTTGAACTCCAGCGCCGCCGCAGTAAGAGAATTGGAGAAACCCGTTACCGGCACGGCGGTGCCGGCGCCGGCGAAGAGGGCCAGCCTATCAAAAAGACCGAGCCCTGTAAAGAGCGCCGCAAAAAAGATCACCGTAACCACCGTAGGGTTGGAGGCATCTTCGGGGCTGAAACCGAAAGCGATATAGATATTTTGAATAACCTGCCCCAGAAGGCAGATCGTTCCACCGCTGAAAAAAGCTTTCAGCGCGTTTTGCAGCAGCGGAGGGGGCGGTTTCTCCCTTCCCACCATCCGGCGGTACTCTTCAGCAGTGACCTTCAGCTCATCTGGAACAGCGGCCATGATAAGACCCCCTAGGCCCGGTCTTCGCGAACGCCAAAGGCCAGCTTCAGGTTAACTTTGTACTCTTCGATCTCACCATTGTCCAGGCTGGCGGTAAGGTTGACCACCTCTACGCCGGTGATCCCCTCGATCGTCTTCGAAGCTTCCTCGACGGCATTATGGACGGCATCCTCCCAGCCGATCTGCGATTCACCAACAAGCTCGATTACCTTTGCTACTGTAGTCAATCCAGTCATCCCTTTGCTTTTATTTGGGCAAGAGTACCCCGCCCGATGAACTTCAGCTCCCGCCTGTGATGAAACCGGATAAGAGCGGCGGGGCGGCTCTGGTGGAGCGGAAAAGATCAGGTAGAGCAGCAGACCTGAGAGCAGAAAAAAAAGCGACAGCCATAAAAAAACCGCGGTTGCTTTCCCGTCACCTCCCCTGGGCTTCATCTTTGACCTCCCGGTGATTGGACTTAAACGCGGTTTTAGTATGCTGAAAACAATATTATTCTATTCTACCGCACCTCCATATGAGCGCGCAGCCGCTTCAGTGTTCTCTTCTCCAGGCGGGAGACCTGGCGCTGCGAGAGCGCCAGGCGGCCGGCGATCTCCGCCTGGGTCAGTTCTTTGAAATAACGCAGGGTGATGAGGCGGCGTTCCAGCGGTGTCAGCTTACCCATCGACTCCTGCAAGGCGATCCGCTCAAGTACCCTCTCATGCTCGTCGATCCCCCCGGTGCTCACCGCTATCTCTTCGTCGAGAGTGGAGGGCGGCAGAGACGACTCCATGATGAGAGCTACCTCTTCCGGGGCGACACCCATCTCCCCGGCGATCTCGCCCACGGTGGGCTCACGCTGCAGCGCCTGGGACAGCTTTTCACGACGCGAAGCCAGATCCCGGGACTGCTCCATGAGCGAGCGGCTCACCTTGAGCACGCTCTGTGTCCGCCTGCGGTAAAGGCGCATCTCCCCCTCGATCCAGGGAAGGGCGAAAGTAGTAAATTTTACTCCGCGATGGGAATCGAAGCGATCTATCGCTTTCAACAACCCCATCATCCCCGCCTGAAAGTAATCCTCTACTTCATCCGCCCGATAAGCCATCCGCCTGGCATAGGCGCTCACCAGGGGCTTCAGGCGCAAGAAAATGATCTCGCCAGCCCGTTCGTCGCCGGAGGCCCGTTCCTGCAATAGCACTTCCAGCTCTATTTCGCTCATTAAGGCGCTCCTCAGCTTATTTTCGGGCGGATCTCCTTACTCATGGTCACCACGGTGCCCTCCCCCGGCGCGGAGCGCACGGTGAGCTCGTCCATGAAGTTCTCCATAATGGTAAAACCCATCCCCGAGCGATCGAGCTCGGGCTTACTCGTATAGAGCGGCTCGCGGGCCTTCTCCAGATCGATGATGCCGACCCCCTCGTCGGCCACCTCCACAGTAAAGCGGTTTCCTTCAAGCCTGGCGCTGATCACAATGACGCCGATGCGATCCTCGTAAGCATGGATGATCGCATTGGTCACCGCCTCCGACACCGCCGTTTTGATATCGCTAATCTCTTCCAGGGTAGGATCCAGGCGGGAGACAAAAGCGGCCGCAACGACGCGGGCAAAGGCCTCATTTTCCGAGCGGCTCTCGATCTCCAGTTTCATGAATGTGGATGATGACAAGAGACTATGACCTCCTTGTTGGCGACGCCCCGAGGAGCAGATGCTGCAGGGCGGCGGCTTCATCTTCAAAAAAAGGGATCAGCCGGGCCAGCCCGGCGATCTCAGTAATCTTTGAAACAGGCGGCGGGACCTTGCAAAGAACCATACGGCCCCCTGCGGCGCAGACCCGGCGGTAACGCCCCAGCAACGCACCGATCCCGGAGCTGTCCATAAAGGTTAGCCCTCCCAGGTTAAAGATGAGAGAGCAGATCCGGAGACGGGCGAGCTCGCTGTCGACCGCTTCTCGCATCTGCCCGGCCCAGTGGTGATCCAGCTCCCCTTTCAAGCGTACAACAAGGATGGAGTGGCGCAGAACAAACTCGATCTCCATAACAACCTCCCAGTATGATAATTTTTCCTACTGGAAAATAGTTCTGCGTCTATCAGATATTCCCTGCCTGTACAAAAATAAATTCGACATGGGTTGATCCTGCAGCTGTTCCCCTTTCCCGCGAAGAAGCTCGACAGAAGCCTGACAGCAGGTGGAGTGATGAACTGGCGACGGTCCTGGGGGTAAGCGAGGGCCGGGTTCCCCCTCTCCCTCTCCCTCTCCCTCTCCCGCGAGGGGAGAGGGAATATAGGAGAAAACCTCTCCCGCGAGGGAAGAGGGTTCGTGGGTGAAAACTTCTTCCACGAGGGGAGAGGGAACTTAGGTGAAAGCCTCTCCTACGAAGGGAGAGGGAACCTGACTAGGAAAGGCTCCCGGGAGATGGAACGCCTGTCTACCTGCTTCAGGCGACCTGGAGATTGCGTTGAGCGGCTGAAAGGACCGGCGAAGCAAAGAGCGGAGACGGACCGTCCTGCCGCAGGCGGGACGCCGAAACTAAGCCTGAAAGGCGGATGTTGAGGGCAGTCCGGCGCAGAGCTGCAGCTGAGCCGCTCCCCTTTCCCGCGAAGAAGCTCGACAGAAGCCTGACAGCAGGTGGAGTAATGAACTAGCGACGGTCCTGGGGGTAAGCGAGGGCCGGGTTCCCCC
>DUVX01000042.1 GCA_012840855.1 Bacillota bacterium
CGCCAAGATAGATTATACCCCAGAAAATCAGCGCTGATTCCGCGAAGTCTGTCTTTTCGAAATAGATGAGGACCGTCAGCGACAGCGTCATGACGATGGCGATGATGGCCGGGTAGACCAGATTGAGACCCAAAAGCGGGGTCAGGTAGATCGCGGCCACGATCACCGAAACCCCCAGATAACCGGGGAAAACAGGTAGATGATATTCCCTGCTTTTGAGCATGAGCATATACTCATGCATCCCCAGGTTGGCCAGCAGCAGGACAAAAATAGCATAGAAGATGTCCCCCAGATAGACCAGCCCCAAGATCAGGGGGATACCGATAACCGCTGAAAGGATCCGCAGATGAAGCACTCCAGATGCACCTCATTTCTGGGAAATGCGCCCGTAACGGCGTTCACGCTGTTGAAAATCTGCGATGGCCCCGAGCAGGTGCAGCCTGCTGAAATCGGGCCAGTAGACCGGTGTGAACCAAAGTTCGCTGTAGGCCAGCTGCCAGAGCAAAAAATTACTGATCCGATATTCGCCCCCGGTCCGGATCAGCAGGTCAGGATCGGGCAGGCCGGCTGTGTACAGATAGGAGGCGAGCAGATCTTCGCTGACAGATACCTTGCCTCCTTTTAGCTGCAGATCTCCGATGAGCGCCTCTACAGCCCGGGTAATCTCTCGGCGTGCCCCGTAATTCAAAGCAAAGGAGAGCGTCATTCCGCTGTTCCCGGCGGTGGCGGACAGCCCTTCATCGATAGCCCGGAGCACCTGCGCCGGCAGCCTGTTACGCTCACCTAGCAGTTGCACGCGCACATTGTTTTTAACCAGTTCAGGGAGTTCTGTCTGCAGATACTGCCCCGGCAGGCTCATCAAATAATTCACTTCGCGGGCGGGCCTGCGCCAGTTTTCTGTAGAAAAAGCGAAAAGGGTCAGCGCTTTTATCCCCAGGTAGTTACAGAAACGAACCGTCTCGCGCACTGTTTCCACGCCCTGGCGATGGCCCGCTGAGCGGGGCAACCCCCTCTCCTGGGCCCAGCGCCCGTTTCCATCCATGATCATCGCCACATGGCCGGGGATCCGGCGGTGATCAATCTTTCCTAAAAGCTCTTTTTCCCGCGTTTCCAGCTCCATCGTTTCTGTATCGACACCCCTGCCCTTAATAGTAACGGCTCCCCGAATTGGAAGAGCCGTTTGAAGAATAACCGGTCCTCAGGGTAATAGTGGTCACAGCCCGCAAGACCTATACTTCTAAAATCTCTTTCTCTTTAGCCTCAAGTAGTTTGTCTATCTCCGCCACTTTTTCATCGGTGAGATTCTGGATTTCATCCTGGGAGCGATGCCACTCATCCTCGGAGATATCGCCCTCTTTCTCCAGCCCTTTCAGGCTGTCGTTGGCGTCGCGGCGGATATTGCGGATACTGACCCGACTCTCCTCGGCTTTCTTTCTGATCTGCTTGACCAGTTCAAGACGCCTCTCCTCAGTAAGTTGGGGGATGACCAGCCTGATGACGTTGCCGTCATTGATCGGCGTCAACCCCAGTTCTGATTTTAAAAGAGCTTTTTCGATATCCTTGATTGAACCCTTGTCCCAGGGCTGGATCACGAGGAGCCGCGGCTCCGGAGCGGTCACCCCGGCCAGCTGAATCAACGGTGTCGGTGTATCATAGTAGATAACCTCGATCCGATCGAGCAGCGCCGGCGTGGCCCGTCCTGCACGCAGCGTCGCCAGTTCACGCTGGAAGGCGGCGACTACCTTCTCCATACGGTCACCGGTATCTATGTAGATCTCCTCAACCATAAATTAACCACCTTTAATTAATGTTCCTATTTTTTCCCCCATGATCGCTTTCCTAATATTCCCGGGATGCAGGCCGAAGACGATAAGGCGGATCTGGTTGTCCATGCACAGTGAAGCCGCCGTAGCATCCATTACTCCCAGGCCGCGCTTGATCACTTCCAGGTAGCTCAGCTCGGTAAAACGGGTGGCATTGGGAAAACGCAGCGGATCGGCATCGTAAACAGCATCCACCTTCCCCTTCGCCAGAAGGATCACTTCGGCTTCGATTTCCGCCGCCCGGAGCGCGGCGGTGGTGTCGGTAGAAAAATAAGGGTTGCCGGTCCCTCCGGCGAAGATAACCACGCGCCCCTTTTCCAGGTGACGTAAAGCACGGCGGCGGATATAGAGCTCCGCAACCTGCCGCATCTCCAGCGCCGATTGAACCCGCGTATCGACACCGTTGCGCTCCAGGGCATCCTGTAGCGCCAGGGCATTGATCGATGTGGCGAGCATTCCCATGTAATCGGCTGTTGCCCGATCCATCCCCGACTTCTCGGCCGCCGCACCGCGCCAGATATTGCCCCCGCCCACGACTATGGCGATCTGCACTCCCGAGACCAGCAGCCCCTTGAGCTCTTTGGCGATATTAACCATGACGCCTCCGTCGATGCCGAAACCCTTTTCACCGGCTAGCGCCTCGCCGCTCAATTTTAAAACTACCCGCTTGTAGGCAGGCTTTCCCAATCTAGAACCCTCCAAATCTATTCGACAGCTTTAAAGAGCAATCCTTTTTTTTGTATAAAAAAAGAACACGCCAGGGTGTTCTTTTTCGGGTATCTATTCTGCAACATCGGTTTTGCCGGTGGCGATCTCCTCGCCCACAGCAAAACGGGCAAAGCGCCGTATGACGATATTTTCGCCGATCCGGGCAATCAGGTCTGAAAGAAGATCGCTGACAGTTTGCTCGGGTTCTCTTACGTAGGGCTGCTCCAGCAGGCAGTTTTCCTGATAATACTTGCCGATACGGCCCTCGACGATGCGATCGATCACCTTCTCCGGTTTTCCCTCACGAAGCGCCTGGCCGCGCAGGATCTCCCGTTCTTTGTCCACTTCTGATGGTGGCACATCGTCTTTGCTGACATAGCGCGGGTTTGAAGCTGCCACCTGCAGGCAGATGTTGCGGACAAACTCGCGAAACTCATCATTGCGGGCTACAAAATCGGTCTCGCAATTTACCTCCACCAGAACGCCGATCTTGCCGCCCAGATGGATGTAGGAATCGATGATCCCCTCTGTAGCTTCGCGCCCGGCGCGGCGGGAGGCAGCGGCAAGCCCCTTTTCCCGTAAAATAATAACCGCTTTCTCTTCATCTCCGCCGGCTTCCTGGAGTGCCCTTTTGCAGTCCATCATCCCGGCGCCTGTTTTTTCGCGTAAAGCTTTTACAGCCTTCGCATCAATTTGCATATTGTTCGCCTCCTGCTAACTGTCGCTCGCTGCGTCTGCTGCAGTTTGTGCCGGCGGCTCCGCTGCGGCTTCTCCCCCCGGAGAACCCTCCCCGGGCTCGCTTTTATCCCCAGCTGCAACATCTTCAGCAGCGTCGGCTTCAGCCGCCTCCGACTCCGCCTTTTGCGCTTGCCGCAGATGCTGCCCTTCAACAACAGCATCGGCCAGGCAAGAGGTGATCAGTTTAATCGCTCTAATGGCATCGTCGTTACCCGGAATGATATAGTCGATTTCATCAGGATCGCAATTGGTGTCGACGATGGCGATAATGGGGATACCCAATTTGCGCGCCTCAGCTACGGCGATCCTCTCTTTGCGCGGGTCCACGACATAGATGGCATCGGGCAGCGTTTTGAGATTCCTGATACCGCCGAGAAATTTAACTAGCTTGGCATGTTCATGCCTTAAACCGAGAACCTCTTTTTTCGGGAGCACATCAAAGGTACCGTCTTCCTCCATCTTCTCCAGATCATGAAGCCGCTTGATCCGCTTGCTGATAGTGGAAAAATTGGTGAGCATGCCGCCCAGCCAACGCTGGTTAACATAATGCATGCCACACCGCTCCGTCTCCAGCCTGATCGACTCCTGCGCCTGCTTCTTCGTTCCCACAAAGATGATATTGCCGCCTCTGGCAGCGATATCGCGCACAAAAGCGTACGCCACATCCATAAGTTTAACTGTTTGCTGGAGATCAATAATGTAGATACCGTTGCGCTCGGTGAAGATGTAGCTTTTCATTTTTGGGTTCCAGCGACGGGTCTGATGCCCGAAATGAACCCCAGACTCGAGCAGCTGTTTCATTGTAACAATGGCCAATAATATTCCTCCCTTTGGTTAAGCCACCGCTCGCCTTCTACGCCTTTCCCCACGGCCCTGTACGGCCGACCCGGTTCCGGCTCCGGGAGCGTGCGTATTAAATTATCCGTCGGTAGTATAGCACAGTTATTGTTGGAAGGCAATTCCGCGAAAGTGAGCG
>DUVX01000043.1 GCA_012840855.1 Bacillota bacterium
AAAAAGGGGGGAATTCAAATCCCCTTTAAAAAGAAGGATTCTTGAAGATGAGCTACCCCCGGATGCAACAACAAGGTACGTCCCCGCTGTTTCATAACGCTGCGGGGGCGGGGGCGGCGTAGATCTGCTTCCCCGGCACGGGCGGTCCGCAGGCGTAAACCTCATCTACCCGCAGCCCTTCCTTTTCCACCATCCCCTTCACCTGAAAGGAGACCACCTCGGGGGTGATCACGTTGGCGGCATAATGGGCGCCCGGCGGCAGCTCCGTAAAGCTCTGTATCCGATTGCCGCGGCAGCGCGCTGCCGGCATGAGCGCCAGCTGCAGCTTCTTGTCGCTATAGACGGCCACCTTTATACTCTTCATTGCATCAAATTTTGCAGCCACCGCTCGGGGGAAATGAACCGGCCCCCCCTTGAATCTGACCCGGCTGAGCAGGTATTCCTGCAAGATCCGGATGGGGGAGAATTTGCGCAGGGGAGTAACCGCGGTGATCTCGATAACCCCGGCGTTGCGGAAGCTGGTATAGGCGTTATAGCGGACCATCTCGCTCTTCCGGAGGTGATCCATGATCGGGCCCGTCTCCTCAAAGCCGAGGAAATTCCCTTCCAGGTAAAAGTAATCCAGCTGCGGGCTGATCACCAGCGCCGCTACCTCCCGGTTCTCTTTGAGGTTGCGAGCCGTCTTCCAGAGCATGAGATTGCCGAAGATGAGTCTACCCTCGAAATATTCCAGGCTGCTGACGACAACCACATTGGGCCGGCCTTCCCCATCCACTGTGGCCAGAAACTTAGGATTGTACAGGTTGTTGATCAACCCGCTCTGTCCTTCACTGAGCAACTCGTCCCCTCCCCCAACACATTGCTCGCGAAGCCGCCGAAAAATCAGATAGCATGGGCTTCGCGGCGAATGATCTCCTCCTGGATCTCGTCACCGAGGTGAACAAAATAGGCGTTGTAACCGGTTACCCTGACCATAAGGTTGGCATATTCGGCGGGGTTTTCCCGGGCGCGGTGGAGCATCTCCGGGTCGACGAGATTGATCTGCAGCGCCGTCCCCCCCATCTCCTGGTAAGCCCGCAGGAAAGCGGTAAACTTGGCCAGGTGCTCCTCATCGCGCAGCAGCGAAGGGTGAAAGCTCATCGTGTGCGAGGCGCCGTTGGGCACTGTTTCCAGGCCCAGGCTGCGCACGGAGCGCACCACAGCGGTGGGACCCGCCCGGTCGGCGCCGTTGACGGGGCAGACCCCGTTGGAAAGCGCCTCCCCCCGCCGCCGTCCATCCGGTGTAGAGGCGGTCAGGGGAGCATAGGAGATCCAGTAGTTCCAGGAGAGATAACCGCCGCGAAAGCGGCGTCCCGTGGCCGGTGAGGTCAGGGTCATCGCCTTCTCCGTCCACCAACGCGAGATCTCGCGCGCGGTGCCGTCAGCGAAAGGATCATCGTTGCCGTACTTGGGTGCGCGGTTGATCAGGATCTGCCGGAGCTCTTCATCCCCGGCAAAATCGTTGCGCAGCGCCGCGAGCAGCCGCTCCATTGTCACGGTGCCCTCTTCAAAGACAAGTTTGCGCACTGCGCTCACCGAATCGGCCGCCGTGGCCAGCGCGACACCCTCAATGGTAATATAGCGATAGCGCGAGCCGCCGCGGTTAACATCCACCGCCTGCTCGATACAGCCGTCCACCATCAGGGAAAGGTAGGGGATGGGGTCGTACTGCGCCCGGATCCGGTCCGCTTCCCGGGCCAGATCGACGACTTGGCCGAGGATAAAATCGAGCTGGCGATAGAAAGCGGCATCAAATTCCTTCGCGCTCTTGAAGGTGAGCGGATCGCCGGTGCGCGGGCCGATCTGCCGGCCGCTCTGCATATCCCGGCCGTCGTTCAGGGCCAGCTCCACCGCCTTAGCCAAGTTCAGGTTGACATCGACGGTGCCGGAGCGGTCGTTGCCCTGCATTGTATTCTCCAGACAGCCCACCGGGGCGTAATCCCAGACTTCATCGGCGGGGACGCCCTGATAGACCAGCGCCTCCATGGAAAGCTCGTCAAAGTTGAGGATGAAGGGGGCACCCTGTGACTTTTTGACCATCTCGGCGATCCGCTGGAGCAGCTCGCCGGAAGAATGCTGGTGAATGCGGATATTCGGCTTCGGCTCCAGCAGGTTCATCTCGTCGATCACTTCAAGCATGAGCAGGGTCAGCTCATTGGTCAGATCTTCACCGTCGGGCCCGCAACCGCCCAGGGTGATGAGCTGCCCGAAGCCCGAATTGACCCCCTGGTTGCGCGCCGTCCGCCCCTGATAATCGTAGGCATAGTTATGTTTTATCCAGAAGCACTGTAGCAGTTCCCGTGCAAATTCGCGGGTTAAAACCCCTTTTTCCAGATCATTAATATAGAAGGGGTAAAGATAATAGTCGATGCGCCCGTGAGAAAGCCCCGCTCCCGGGTAAGATTCGGCGGCCATGACCAGCATATGGGTAAACCAGAGCGCCTGCAACGCCTCCCAAAAGGTGCGCGGTTTTTCGTAGGGCACCCGAGCCACGATCTCGCTCATCCGGGCCAGCTCTTTCTTGCGTTCCCCATCCTCCGTCTCTTCCAGGGCCGCCTCCACAACCTTGCGATAACGCTCTGCCAGGATACGCGGCGCTTCGGCGGAGAGTCGTAGCGCCCTGAGGTAAGCCCGCTTCTCCGGATCGCTCTCTTCGGCCAGTCTCTCCTCGATATCGGCGACGATGCCAACAAAGCCCTTCTGCAGAATCCGGCGGTAGTTCGGGATCAGGTGACCAGGAACGGCCCCAGCGTTGCCGATACCCCTTTCATGGGTCTCAACGAGGCGATCGACCCAGCCGTAGGTCTCGCGGAGATATCCCTTCATCTCCTTGCGGTTAAGCGTCTTCGAGAGCGCCGTGTTGAAATGAGAGCCCACGATCAGCTCCCCCTCAAGAAGCTGCACCGGGAGATGTTTCTCGAGGACCTCGTTAAAAAAAAGGGCTCGCCTTTCCGCCAGAGAAAGATCGTAAAAGTCGGCGGGAAGATGCACTTTTTCGGCCATGGCCTTCGCTGTCTCCCTGCTTATCTGGAAAAACTGATAGATCTCCGGCACTACACCCCAGTTGTAGGGGGCATAGAGCTCGTCCCACCCGTCACCAGTGCTGTACGCATGGACCTCATTGCGATAGTAGTCCCGCTCGTAAAAGGACCAGTATTCATCGCGCAGCCTCTGCACCCGGGGACTCAAATTTTGCGCCTCCCAAAGTTTAACCCCCATAGGCCCCCTCCTAATTAAGCAAATTTTCCCTTTACTGATTCTGATCATACTTCAAGCGGTCAGCAGTGTCAATATGGCCGGGGATGGGCCCTCCCAACAATCCGGTTGAATAATTACAAATAATGTGTGTGCTTACGGAAGGATCTTTTAGAGATATAATGAAGATATCTACAGCAGCAAAATTTACACCGGAGGTGCATTATGCCATATTTATATGCGATCCTGGCAGCAGTTGTCATCCTGGCAGCAGTCCTTCTGGGGCGGACCGCCGCTTTTCGTTCGCGGCGCTATACCGTGGAGCCGGAGCCCGGTATCGAGATCGATGTCGAGAAGGCGGCAAAGCGGCTGTCCGGAGCGATTAAGATCCCCACAATCACCGCTTCCGACCCCAAGAAAGCGGATCGTGCTCCCTTCAAGCAATTTACCGATTACCTAGAGCAGGCTTTCCCTGTTGCCCATAAAGCTCTGGAGCGGGAGATCGTCAACCGCTACAGTCTCCTCTATCGTTGGAAAGGGAGCGACGAAAGCCTCAAGCCCGTACTGCTGATGGCCCATATCGACGTTGTCCCGGTGGAGGAGGGCACGGAGCAGCTCTGGAGCTACCCGCCCTTCAGTGGAGAGATTGCCGAAGGGTTTGTCTGGGGCCGGGGCACGATGGATATTAAGAACCAGATCGTCCTCATCCTGGAGGCGGTGGAATACCTCCTGGAAGAGGGCTTCACCCCTGCCGGCGATATCTACCTTGCTTTCGGCCATGATGAAGAGGTGCGCGGTGACGAGGGGGCGCTCCAAATAGCGAAGCTTTTACAATCGCGCGGCATCGAACTGGAGTATATCCTCGATGAGGGCGGCGCCGTCACCGAGGGAGCGATGCCCGGCGTCGATTGCCCCCTGGCCATGGTCGGCATCGCTGAAAAGGGCTACGCTGATATCAAGATCACCGCTGAGGGCGAGGCGGGCCATTCGTCGATGCCGCCGCAGCACACCGCCGCCGGGATGATCGGGCAGGCGGTGGCGAAGCTGGAGAGAAAGCAGCGGCCGGCCCGGATCAGCCCCTACCTGAAAGAAATGCTCGCTTACGTGGGACCGGAGATGGGTTTCGGCCTGCGGCTGGTTCTGGCAAACCTGTGGCTTTTCGGCCCGCTGTTCAAGCTGGTCTTCCAGAGAACACGACCGGGCAATGCCCTGCTACGCACAACCACTGCGGTAACTGTTCTAGAGGGGGGCAAGGTACCCAACGTTTTGCCCAGCAAGGCCAGCGCAATAATTAATTTTCGCATTACACCGGGGGAAACTGTTGATGACCTGATCGCTCATGTCCGCGGGGTAGTGGGAGACAAGATCAAGGTGGAGGCACCTACGGCTACCGAACCCTCCCGTATCTCACCGGTAGATGGCACCGGCTTCAAGGCCATTGAGCGAGCTGTTTACGCTACCTTCCCCCGCTCCATCGCCGTCCCCTACATCGTTATGGGCGGCACCGATGCCATCCGCTATGAACCTGTCTGCGAGCAGATCTACCGCTTTACGCCCATGCTGGTCAGTACGGAGGATCTGGACCGGATGCACGGAACAAATGAACGGCTTTCTCTGGAAAACCTGGAGTGGGGCACCCGCTTCTACATGGAGCTGATCAAGAGACGGTAGGGGGGGGCAGGAAGGCTGCGACGGCAAAATGGATGTGCGAGTATTTCAGTAGAACATGCCTTTGCCTGTGTGGTAATTTAGGAAAGGTGGGATTATATTGCAAGGAGTAATCAGAGAGTTCAACCTGAACAGCCCCTTTCTATTCATCATCGCCGGTATCATAGTCCTCTTTGTTATGGCCCAGTCGGTTTTTTTCCTCATCAAGGCCTGGCGTCAGGCGAGGGAACTGGGAATCTCTGCGTCCGTGCTGAAAAGGGTGGCCGGGGCCAGCGCCGTCTTCACCATTGCGCCGGCTATCGCCATCCTTATGGGGGTATTTGCTTTGACGAAGTTCCTCGGTCTGCCGCTGCCCTGGCTCAGGCTGAGCGTCCTCGGGGCGGTAACTTACGAGCTGCCAGCGGCAACGATCGCCGCCAATGTCCTCGGTGTACCCGTCTCCGAAGGGGTCACCGACGCCAGTGCCTACACGACCATCGCCTGGGTGATGACCCTGGGGATCATGTCGGGGCTCATCGTCATCACTGTGTTCTTGAAGAGGATCCAGGGCGGCATCGACAGCCTGAAGAAACGCGATGCCCGGTGGGGGCAGATCTTCATAGACGCCCTTTTCCTGGGCATGATCTCGGCCTTCATGGGGCTGGTCTTTGCCGACATTAGAAGCGGGCTTCAGGGCTGGATCCCCGTTTTTGTGATGATCGTCTCCGCCCTGCTCATGCTTATCTGCGGCTTTTTCGTCCGGGTACTCAAAGTGAAGTGGATGGAGGATTACGCCCTGCCCATCAGCATGCTGGGCGCCATGGCCCTGGCCATTCCGATCACGGGTCTGCTGGGATAGGAGGATAAAAAATGAACAGCCCTTACAGTAAAAATGTCCATACCTGGGGCCGGATCTGGTGCTCCCTGGCCCTGGTCATGTTTGCAATTTATCCGGCTGCGGTAAGCGCTTATTACGGCGCCTGGCCCAAAGGTCTCCTGCTGCTCCAGGGACTTGCCGGGGTTGTGCCGATCTACTGGACGGTGGGAATCATCGAAGCGTTTACCTTCGCGCCCATGCTCGGCTCCGGCGGCTCCTACCTGGGCTTTGTTACGGGCAACCTGAGCAACCTCAAGGTCCCCTGCGCCCTCAATGCCATGGAGATCGCCAGGGTCAAAGCGGGCACTGAAAAGGGTGAGCTCATCTCCACCGTCGCTATCGCCGTCTCTTCTTTTGTCACCACAGCGATCATCTTTCTGGGGGTGCTGCTGCTGGCCCAGCTGCAGCCGATCCTGGAATCAGCGCTGCTCGCCCCCGCCTTCGCCAATATTCTCCCCGCTCTCTTCGGTGCGCTGGGCGTGGTCTTTATCTCGAAAAACTGGAAGATCGCGGTGGCGCCGATCCTGTTCATGCTCATCCTCTTTATTGCCATGCCTTCTCTTTCCGACAAGGTGAGCATTCTGGTGCCGGTGGGCGCAGCTATCGCCATCGGTGCCGCCCGGTGGTTGTATAAAAAAGATTACCTGTAAAATGTTACTGGCGGGGCGTGGGACAAGAAGGACCGTCCCCCTTGTCCCACTTCCCGCTCCGCTCTAAAGATCTTCTGACTCCTCGGCGGTGAGCCCCGTCAGGATCAGGAGTTCCTCGATAGTCAGAAAGCGATAGCCTTCTTCCTGCAGCCCCTCGATGACCAAAGGCAGCGCCCGAAGCGTATTCATGCGATCCCCGCCCTCGGCGGAGATGAGGTTGCCGCTGTCGTGGAAAAGAAGGATGGAGCCCGGGCCGGTCCGGTTCAATACCTGCGCAGCGATGCGGCCGGCGGGCAGCTCCGCCCAATCCTGAGAGGTCAGGTTCCACAGAACAGTGGTGTAGCCCTCTTTTCGCAGCAAATCGAGGGCAAAGGCGGAATATACACCGCGGGGCGGGCGGAAGAATTTAGGGGTAACCCCGGTGATCTGCTCGATCATCTCGTGGGTGCGCATAATCTCCATGCGGGTGTAGTCTGCTGAGAGGGGAACAAGGCTGCGATGTGACCAGGTATGATTGCCCAGCGAATGGCCTTCATCAGCAATGCGCCGGGCCAGCCCGGGATAGCGCTCCACATGTCGCCCTACCATGAAAAAGGTGGCGGGGATATCGTATTCTTTCAATATGTCGAGGATAGCAGGGGTATACGCAGGGTCGGGGCCGTCATCAAAAGTTAGGGCGACAACCTTGAATTCACCGGTGCCCCGACGAAATATATCGACCTGTTTGCCAAAACCCTGGTAGACATAGCGATTGAAAAAAAGGGTGGAAGCGATAAAGATGATCAGGACAACAGCGAGGAGTTGGCGCATCCGCAGCCGCTTGCGCAGGGCCGCCCGATCGGTGTTGAGCAGCGGGATCGCCTGGTAGGTCAAAAAGATGGTATTGATCAGACCAAAGATGATATAGATATCCAACTCCTTGAGCTGCCAGAGCAAAAAGGGAATAAACAGGGCCACCCCGAGCTGGGCTACGGCGGCTGAGCCTGCCAGGTAGTAGATCAGCAAGGCCGAGAGCGCAGCGAGCGCACCGGCGAGGGGAGCAAAAACCATCAGGGCCCCCCAGGCAACCCAGAGCGCCGGGCGCTCCTTGAACCGCAGCAGCGGGGACCAGGCCTGGCCGGCGACAACGCCGATGAGGGCGATCGTCATGGTCAGACCGGTATCGTTAACCATTTTGGCGGCAAAGATAGCGGCGGCGCCCTTGCCCACAGCCAGCACCGCCCCCCGCCAGCCCTCCTCAATGGGGAGCTTCAGCGAGCCCCACAGCCAGCTGAGAAGCAGCACGTAAAGATAGGTAACCACCGGATGACCCCTTTCAGCGGGGAGTCTGTTTACCTTTGACATTATAGCACTTCTGGCAGCGTACATAGCTGGTTTTATTATCTAATGCCATCGGGCCAGGGCGCGCCTCCATTAAGCGCTAAAAGAAGGTATTTAATGCTAATGGGCGAATTTTAATCACAAAGGCACTTTCTTTATTCCTGCGACCAGGCAGGGCGGTTTAGCGGCGCCATCTTCTCCAGATGAACCATGAAGGAATCCTGTTTCGAGCAACAGTATCTTATCCTTACTTTAAAAATCCTTTGGAGGTGACCGGAAAGATGACCGAAGCAACCTATCAAGCCCTGGAGGGGCTGCGGGATTTCACCACCATAAAGTGGTATATTATCCCGCTGCTACTGGTGGTGATCTATATCTACACTCAGGAGATCAACAAGGCCAGGGACAGCGGCAACTGGAACCCGATCTTTGCCGCGCTGACGGTGCTGGGTCTCGATTTCTTCAATGAAACCTGGAACGGGTGGGTGATGGCTTATACGCAGCATTCCGCCGTCTGGACTACCCCCGGACCGACGGCGCTGCGTATCTTTGTCGGCTGGAATATAGAGATCATCATGATGTTCTCCCTGCTCGGTTTTGCTTACTACTATTTCATGAGCAAAAAACAGGACAAAAAGATACTGGGCCTCAATGAAAAATGGTTTTTTGCCATCCTCTCTACCGTGCTCGCTGTTTTTATCGAGTGTATTCTCAACGTGGGCGACCTGCTGATCTGGGAATATCCCTGGTGGAAACTCTCCTTCGGAGGGATCTGGCTGATCCTGCTGATCGGCTATTTCCACTTTTTCGCCGGCGCCGCCATCGTCATCGGCCTAAAGAATAACCGGCAGAAGACCGCTTTTGTAACCTGCGTCTACCTGGTTCCTATTATCATGAATATAGTCGGTTTTGGCTTCCTGGGCCTCTACTATTAGCCGGGAGGGCCGGGCTACAGTCGAAAGGGAAAGTGCCCAAATTCCAAGGGGCTGCCCGTAGGGTCAGCCCCTTCGCCATGAGGGGCGGGGGCTGAAGAACGACCTCACCTGATGGCATCGATCCCCTGCTGCAAAGTCGTTGCATCGATCGCCCCTATAACCCGGGCTACAATAAAACCCTCCCGATCGATGAAAAGAGTCATGGGAATGGAGCCGACAGCGTAATTTACGGCCGCCTCCTGGTCAATATCGAAGTATACGGGAAAGGTAAAGCCCTCTTTGCGGATATAGGCAGCGCCCTTCTCTACTGTTTCACGCCTCCCATCAACCAGATCCACCATCATAAAGTTGATCGCCGCGCCGTATTCCCGGTGAATCTCATCGAGCAGGGGCATTTCGGACCGGCAGGGATAGCACCAGCTGGCCCAAAAATTAAGAACCACGGGCTCGCCCAGATGCTCCGAAAACTTTACCGACCTTCCGTCGGCATCGAAGACCGTAAAATCAAGCGCCTTAAGCCTCTCCTCCCCCTGACTGCTGCCGTTATCATCCGGAACAACCCCCCTTTGGTTCAGGTGGTTATACGCAAAAACGGCCGCGGTGATAAACAGGACAAAAGCCGCCACCGCTACGACTATTTTGATCGTATTACTCACAGCCGATCCCTCCTAGAAGGTAAATATTGAGAGCAGTGCACCCAGGTATCCCGTAGCCATCAGTATGCCGATGGCCAGAAGCAGCCCGCCGGAGACAAGGTTGACGGTGCGATAATTTCTTTTGATAAGATCAAAGGTGCTTTTGAGCCGGTCAATTAGTAAAGCGCTGGCGATGAAAGGAAGGCCCAGCCCCAGGGAGAACGCCAGGAGCAGGCTCACGCCCTTCAGCAGCGATCCCTCAACGGAGGCGATCAGTAGCGCCGATCCCAAAAACGCGCCCACGCAGGGAGTCCAACCGATGGAAAAGACTATCCCGAAAAGAACAGAGGAGAAAAAACCGGGCTGCTTTACGGCCGCCTTTTTGTGGCTCACGCGGTTCAAAAAAGCGATATTAAGGACCCCGAGGTAATTCAACCCGAAGATGACCACGATCAGGCCCATTATTACATTCAAGAGCGGCATATGCTTGCGGAGCAGCTGGCCCGCGCTCCCGGCAAAGGCGCCCAAGGTGACAAAAATGATGGTGAAGCCGAGGACAAAGCCGATGGCATTCATGAGGGCCCTTTTTCTATCGGTTTCACCGGCGGCAAAGTAAGAGAGATATATGGGCAGCATGGGTAAAAGGCAGGGCGAGATGAAAGTTACGATCCCTTCTAAAAACAGCAGTAGATAGTTAATCGCCACCCCTCCCTATAGAGTCAGAATCTTTCTGCTCCATGGAGCAGATATTACTTTATCCGCCAGGCGATGTCAACCATCCCGCCGCCCGCTTCCCAGCATTCCTGCGGTCACAGCGGACGATGGCATAATTAAATCAATGTTGGCCTGGGGCCCATAAAGCGAAAAGGATGCAATGTGTCTGAAAAGAGGTAACTTTCCACCTGGCGGCGAACTACTATACACCAGGCCCTTCCTGGGGCGACAATTTTTAGCCTTTCCATAAGGGCCAATGAACACTATCGCTAAGCCCCTGCCGGAAAATGCGACGGCGGCTTAAATATGACGAAAGGAGAAACTCCGGATGCAATTCAAGTTTTTTGTACCGCTGGTGGTCTTCCTTATTTCAACAATTATCCTCTCCGCTATCCTTTTCATCGTCACCGAACCGCCCCCGCCGATCCTGCTGGGCGGCCTGGTGGTCCTCTTGATCGGCGCCAGCTTTTCCTATTACTCCGGTATTAAAGCGGTGTTGAAGGAAGAAGAGTAAGATATGCCGGT
>DUVX01000044.1 GCA_012840855.1 Bacillota bacterium
CCGAGGCGGTTGCCGCCCAGCACATCGGTAAAGATCTGATCGCCCACGACCGCTGTCTCCGAAGCCGTCAGATCGAGGATCTGCAGCGCTTTGCGAAAAGCGCGGCGGCGCGGCTTGACAGCGTACCAGACCGCCGGAACGCCCAGATCGAGGGCCAGCTGCCCGCCCCGTTCGCGGCTGTTGTTGCTGACGATGCAGAGGCGAAAGCCTCTTTCAGCCAGACGCGCTAAATAGGAGGCCAGCCGGGGATAGACCGCCCGATCGTTCCAAGGCACCAGGGTATTATCCATATCGAAGATAATGCCCCGGATACCGAGGGCATGCAGCCCTGCAGCATCCAGCTCATAGATCGAGCCCAAATGCTGCTGCGGCGTTAGCAGTTTCAAGATCGCCGCTGTCACTGTGGTAAACCCTCCCCGGAAGCCGGCTGCTGATGTTTACAGCCTTCTTGTTCATTAAAGATTTGGGCCAAAGGGCCGACGTTTATAACTTTACCATATAATTGGGCTTCACGAAAGATCTTGACAGGCGGCAGCCAAATATCACCAAAAGGCCTTCAGGCAGCGAGAAGCGGAAGGTGCGGGGCCCTTCCGCTTCGGGTGAACTGTGTCGCGAAGCTCTTAAATATGGGGGAACCGTTCCGGCTAGCCTGAGAGGTTGAATTCCTGCTCTAACTTCTGCAAGACCCTTTTTTCAATGCGGGAAACATAGGAGCGGGAGATCCCCAGGGTCGCCGCCACCTGCTTCTGGGTATGGCGCCGCCCTTCGACAAGGCCGAAGCGCATCGTCAATATCTTTTTCTCCCTGCTCTGCAGATTATCGAGCATCTTCATCAATTTTTCCTTAAGTAGCCTCATTTCCACCTCTTCGAAGATCGTGTCCTCACTGCAAAGGACCTCCATCAGGGTGATCTCGTTGCCTTCCTTATCTGTCCCGATGGGCTCCTGCAGGGAGAGCTCTTTTTTCCTTCTGCTGGCAGCACGCAGAAACATCAGTATTTCGTTTTCGATACAGCGCACGGCGTAGGTGGCCAGGCGGGTCCCTCGGTTCATCTTGAAGGTATTGACCGCCTTGATCAAACCGATGGAACCTATGGAGATGAGATCTTCTTTCTCTTCGCCGGTTTGTTCGAATTTTTTGATCACGTGTGCCACCAGCCGCAGGTTATGCTCGATGAGGCGATGCCGCGCCTCGGGGTCGCCGGCGGCCATCTTTTCCAGATACTCTTTTTCCTGCTCCCGGGAGAGGGGACGGGGGAAAGAACGGCTCTGGATCTGCCCAACCATGATCCAGAGCTGACGCATAATTTCTACCAGAGAAAAGAGAAAGGCCATCTTAACATATCCCTCCAAAAGAAATGCAGTACCTAAATTTTATGAGCCGCAGGGTACAAATGTGCCTGTACACCCCCGTTTTCTATATTTTAAATATTTTAAAAAGAGGATTTTAAGAATACGGTGCGAATTAGATAATATTAGTGAAAAAGGTCACTAGTATCAGGTTGAGGGGCTAAGTATTTTCTAACAGAATGGCCTTCGGGCCTCTAATACTAAACCGTTGGAGAGCGGTGGAGGGGGTGTTGCCCGGGGATTATCTCTGGCAGCCAGAATAACGGAGATCATCTGCGGCCCACAAAAATTTGTTGGGGGTGGTCAAGAGTGTCTGTAAAAACTTTTCAACTGGGGGTTCACGTACCCCACTATAAGGAGTTTTCCGAGGGTGAATCGATCGCGACTATCGCACTGCCGCAGGAGGTGATCATCCCTCTGCAGCAGCATATCGGTGCGCCCGGCCAGGCTTTGGTCTCGGTGGGAGACAAGGTTAAAGCCGGCCAAAAGATCGGAGAAAGTAACGCTTTTGTCAGCGCTCCGGTCCATGCCAGTGTGGATGGAACGGTGACCGCAATTGAGCCGCGGCCCGGTTTTACCGGAGGCAATGTAGAAAGCGTTGTTATCGCCGTCGATAAGGATCAGAAGGAGCCGCAGTGGAAAGAGAGGGATCACCACGCCCTCACTAAGGACGAGATCAAGGCGGCGATCAAAGATGCCGGAATTGTCGGCATGGGCGGAGCCGCTTTCCCTACTCATGTCAAGTTAAGCCCGCCCAGCCCCATCGACACCATCGTGATTAACGCCTGTGAATGTGAACCTTTTTTAACCTGCGACCACCGGATGATGCTGGAGCAGACCGATGCTCTCGTCGAAGGTGCCCGCCTGATTGCCAAAGTGGTTGACGCGCCCAACGTCGTTTTCGGCGTGGAAGTAAACAAACCTGATGCCATCAAGGCCCTGCAGGCCCGTATCGCCAAAGAAAAAGGTTTTTCCGTGGTCTCCCTGGCGGTGAAGTACCCCCAGGGCTCAGAGAAGCAGCTGATCAAGGC
>DUVX01000008.1 GCA_012840855.1 Bacillota bacterium
CCCATATTCGTGTTATCTGGTTACTATATTCACTAATCATTACCCAAATCCTCTTTTTTTATATAATTAATGCAGGTTTTCTCGCTTTAATCGGAAACTATAATTTAAGAGGAAGATTAAAAGAGAGGTGTCGCGATATGAGTATGATCCGCAGCCCGGAAAAAGCCCCAGAAGGATTGAAAAAAATAGATTGGGCAGGCAGGCATATGCCCGTACTGAGCGGCCTTGCAGATAGATATGCCCCCGCCCGGCCTTTTGCCGGGTTAAAGATAGCCATATGTATTCATCTCGAAGCGAAGACCGCTTACATGGCATCAGTTTTTCAACGCTGCGGCGCCGCCGTAACCATTACCGGCAGCAATCCGCTATCTACCCAGGACGACGTCGCCGCAGCGCTCGTGAAGAAAGGGATCACCGTCTTTGCATGGCACAATGCCACCGCCGAAGAATACAACAGCCATATCCGTCACACTGTTGAAAGCGGGCCGGATCTGCTCATCGATGACGGCGCCGATCTGATCACAATGATGCACCGCGAAAGGCCCGATCTGCTGCCGCGAGTGCGCGGTGGAGCCGAAGAGACGACCACGGGGTTGAACCGTCTGCGGGCGATGGCCGGAGCGAAAAAGCTCGCTTTCCCGGTAATCGCCGTCAACGATGCTTTCTGCAAATACCTTTTTGATAACCGCCACGGCACAGGCCAATCGGTCTGGGATGGGATCATGCGGACAACCAACCTACTCGTGGCAGGGAAGACCGTCGTTGTCGCCGGTTTCGGCTGGTGCGGACGCGGGGTGGCCCTACGGGCCAGGGGTTTGGGTGCCCGGGTGATCGTCACCGAGGTAGACCCAGTGCGCGCCCTGGAAGCAGCGGTAGAAGGTTATCAGGTTATGCCGATGCGCCGGGCGGCACCGCTGGGGGATATCTTTATCACTACTACCGGATGCAGTGCGGTGATCAGCAAAGATGAGCTGCGCTGTCTCAAAGATGGCGCTATCCTTTCCAACGCCGGGCATTTTGATGTGGAGATAGACAAGGGAGCGCTGAATAGCCTGACCGAGCGGGTCGGTGAACCGCGGGCGAATATTGAGGAGTACCGTTTTCCCGACGGGCGCAGGGTTTACCTGCTCGCCGAAGGGAGGCTGGTTAACCTGGCCGCCGGTGACGGGCACCCCGCCGAGATCATGGATCTATCCTTCGCCCTGCAGTTCCTGGCAATGGATTACCTGCGGAAGCACGAGGCGCTGCCGCGGGAAGTACTCCCCCTGCCGGAAGAGCTGGACCGCAAAGTGGCCGGGCTGAAGCTGGCAGCCATGGGTATCGCCATCGATGAGCTCACCGAAAGCCAGCGCGATTACCTCGGTTCAGCATAAAACTGCACTGCGCTCTCGCGGGGCGAATACCCTCGGGGAATAAACCGGTGGGACAAACAGGACCTCCGTCCCCGCTGTCCCGCTTCTTTTCAGTAGATGGTGATCTGATCTTTGATCTGGTTGAAGATGCCCGGGCCGATGCCGCTTACATCCATGATCTCCTCGATATCGGTAAAGGGGCCGTACTCGTTGCGGTGATCGATAATCCCCCGGGCGCGCACCTCTCCGATGGCCGGAAGTGTCTGCAGCTCCTCCACGGTGGCCTTATTGATATTCACTTTTTGCGCCGACGGTTCCCCCGGTGGTGCTGCGCCGTCTGTAGCCTCGCCCTCTGTGTAGATGATCACCTGTTCGCCATCATAAAGAGGCCGGGCCAGGTTGACGGATTCGAGATCGGCATCGGCGACGGCACCGCCGGCAGCTTCCAGGAGTTCATAGACCCGCGAGCCGGCTGGCAGGTCGTAGACACCCGCTTTCTGTACCGCCCCCACGAGATGTACGGTGATCATTTCGGGTTCGTCATCGACCCCGTCGGTCTGCTCTGCCGGGGAAAGGGCGCTCTCCTCGATGATCCCCCCCGGCGGTACGGACAGAACGGCCGGCGCCGCTTTCCAGAGAACGCCGCCGAGGAGCAGCAAGACAAACAGCAGCAGGAGAACCTTCTCGCGTATGCCGAGTTCTCCCCACATGGGAGCTCAACTCCTTAGATTCGCTCACCATATATTCCCCGCGCCGTTATAATTTTCCTGCATGGAGCCGCTCTAATTTTTCTTCCGTTCCCGTTCGGGGCAGCACCCTGGTTCACCCCCACCCCGGCCCTCCCCCTTCAAGGGGGAGGGAGTGCTAGGGACGGTTCCCATTACTCACAAGGGGGAGGGAGTGAGTGCTAGGGACGGTTCCCATTACTCACAAGAGGGAGGGAGTGAGTGTCAGGGACGGTTCCCATTACTTATGAGTATCGTGAGTATCGGGGACGGTTCCCATTACTCACGAATCACTCCCCGCCCTGCTCCCCTTCCGCCGGCTCCCCGGCCTTCTTTTTGGGCATATTGATCCCGGTAACATTGATATTGACCGCCGCTACCGTCAAACCGGTAACCTCTTCGACGGTTGAACGAACATTTTGTTTCAATTTTTCGGCCGTCTCCAGCAACGGGGCGCCGTACTCGATAACCACGTTGAGATCGAGCAGCACCTTTTCTTCCTCCAGGCTCACCCTGATCCCCTTACCGAAATCCTTGCGCCCCAGTCTCTGGGCAATCCCATCGACGATGCCGCCGCTCATCCCGGCCACACCTTCGGCTTCCTCCACGGCGATGCCGGCAACAACAGCGATCACCTCGGGCGAGATGCGGATGCTATCCTCGGTGTGCTTCTCTTCAACACTCGGCCTTTCGTCGGAATCCCCGGGCATGGTTTTACCTCCCCTGTAAACAGATTCTTGGAGAACACCGGAAGCCCCGGTTTTCCGGGATCCGCTCACCGGATCACGATATTGATCAGCTTATCGGGTACAACGATGCGGCGCAGCACGCTTTTCCCTTCCAGAAGTTCGGCAATCCGCTGCTGCTCGCAAGCCCGCTCCATGATCATCTCTTCGCCGGCTCCGGCGGGAACGGTCATCCGGCCACGCACTTTGCCGTTGACCTGGATCACAATCTCCACCTCTTCCACGGCCAGGGCGGCAGGATCATAATCGGGCCAGGGCTGCTTATGCACGCTGCCCCTGCAGCCCAGGGCCTGCCAGGCCTCCTCAGCCAGGTGGGGCGCAAAGGGCGCCAGGAGCACGGTAAGTGTTTTAAAAACTTCTTCCATCAGGACGCGGTCCTGCTTCTCACCGGCGATCCCGCGGCGGTAGTCGTAGATTGCATTAACCAGCTCCATCACCGCGCTGATCGCCGTGTTGAAATTGAAGCGCTCCTCGATATCGACGGTAACTTTTTTGATGGTCCCGTGCAAGGCCCGCTGCAGCTCTATCTCCGCCGCCCCCAGGACACCTGCGCCCCTTTCGCCGCCCCGGGGCTCTTTCTCCCATTCTTCAACGAGGCGCCAGACCCGCTTCAGGAAGCGGTGGCATCCTTCCACACCCTGATCGTTCCAGTCGAGATCCTTCTCCGGCGGGGCGGCAAAAAGGATGAAAAGGCGTCCGGTATCGGCACCGTAGCGCTCCACAATCTCATCGGGAGAGACCACGTTGCCCTTCGATTTAGACATCTTCGCCCCATCCTTGTAGACCATGCCCTGGGCCAGGAGACGGCTGAAGGGCTCCTCGACCCGGACCAGGCTGGCATCGTAGAGCACCTTTGTAAAGAAACGGGCGTAAAGCAGATGCAGCACGGCATGCTCGATCCCGCCGATATATTGATCCACCGGCATCCAATAATCCGCCGCTTCCCGATCAAAGGGAAAGTCCTGCAGCTGCGGGCTGGTATAGCGCAGAAAATACCAGGAAGAGCAGATGAAGGTATCCATGGTGTCGGTTTCGCGCCGGGCCTCTCCGCCACAGATAGGGCAGGTGGTATGGACAAAAGATTCATAATGGGAAAGAGGCGGCACGCGATCGCCGGACAGATCCGCCGCCGGGGGCAGCAGGACCGGCAGATCGCTTTCCGGTACCGGCACCGTGCCGCAGCGGTCGCAGTAGATCACCGGTATGGGTGCGCCCCAGTAGCGCTGGCGCGAAATCAGCCAGTCGCGCAGGCGGTAGGTGATCTTGAAGCGGCCGCAGCCCTGTTCCTGCAGTTTTTTGGTGATGGCGGCAGCCCCTTCAGTGCTACCAAGGCCGTTGAACTCACCGGAATTGATCATCAGCCCCTCGCCGGTGTAGGGCAGTTCAAAAGAATCGCCCTCTTCGCCGGCTTCCGCCGCGGGAGGACGGATCACCGCTTTGACGGGCAGGTTATGGCTGCGGGCAAAAAGATAATCGCGTTCATCATGCGCCGGCACCCCCATTACCGCACCGGTGCCGTAGGTCATGATCACGTAATTGCCCACGAGAATGGGCACGGCCTCGCCGCTCAAGGGATTGAGGGCGTACCTCCCGGTAAAAAGCCCCACCTTGGGCGAATCCTCGGAGGTCCTCTCAATTTCGCTCTCCCGCCTGATCCGGGCCGCGAATTCCATGACCTCTTTCTCCCTTTTTGTTCCCGCTACCAGACGCGGCAACAGGGGATGCTCCGGAGCGAGCACCATATAGGTTACCCCAAAAAGGGTGTCGGCGCGGGTCGTAAAAACAGGGAGGCTCTCCTCAGGGAAGTCCTTTATCTGAAAGGATATCTCCGTCCCCTCGCTGCGGCCGATCCAGTTTTGCTGCATCACCTGGACCCGCTCCGGCCAGTCCTCCAGCGTGGACAGATCGTTTAAGAGCCGCTCGGCATAGTCGGTGATCCGGAAAAACCATTGTTCCCGTTCCCGATGCTCCACCTCGCTCTCGCAGCGCCAGCAAAGGCCGGCCTCGACCTGCTCGTTGGCCAGGACGGTCCGGCAATGCGGGCACCAGTTCACCGCAGCCCGTTTCCGATAAGCGAGCCCGCGTTCGTACATGAGCAAAAAGAACCACTGCGTCCAGCGATAGTAGTCCGGCGAGCTGGTGTTGATCTCCTTGTCCCAGTCGTAGCTGACTCCAAGCCGCTGCTGCTGCCGCTTCATCTGCTCCACGCTCTTCTCCGTCCACTCATCAGGGCTGACGCGATTGCTGATCGCCGCATTTTCCGCCGGCAGCCCGAAGGCATCCCATCCCATGGGATGGATCACATTGTAGCCGCGCATCCGCAAAAAACGGGCGAGAACATCACCAATGGAGTAGACCCGCATATGGCCCATATGCAGCTTTCCCGAGGGATAGGGAAACATCTCCAGCACATAGTACTTCGGCCGGGAGAGGTCCACAGAAGCGCGATCAGACTTCTCTGCAGCCCAACGCCTTTGCCATTTGGGCTCAATTGTTTGGGGATCATAACCTTTCATCCTCTAGACTTACCCCCCGCTTTCTAAAAATTAACCGTGAAGAGGCAAAAAAACCCGCCCGGCAAGGGGCGAGTTTTTCCGCGGTACCACCCTTATTTGGCAAGCAATATGGTGGAGCTGGCGGGAATCGAACCCGCGACCTCTTCCATGCCAAGGAAGCGCGCTCCCACCTGCGCTACAGCCCCATGAAATGCTGCTCTCTTCAGGCCTTAACGCGGCCGCTCGGCGGCGGCTATTTATACTTTTACCGCCGCTTCTCCGAGGCGAGTTCGGCAACCCGCTGACCCGCCGGCTTGCACCACCCGCCGGCTCTCTGCAGTGCCGCGCAGCTGCTTACTGCTCCTCTTCATCGAATTACTTATCGATCAACCTTTAAGCCTTTCCTAATACATGATCGATTATACGCACCCGCAGGGGCCTTGTCAAGACTCGGGCAGGTAAGATTTCGTATGAGTGAGCTCTACTCGGTGCAAAACGCACTGGCTCGGCGGCGCCGTAAAATATTCAGCCGGATCAAAAAGACGATCCCCCTGTCCCATCTTTATCGCCGGGCTGTCATCAGGAAGTGGAGATCTTTACCGTGCTCTCCACCCCGCCCGAAAAAAGATCGATTATCTGCAGGGTGTCACCAGCGGGATCATCCAGTCCGGCAAGGAGCTTTACCGCTTCGGCTGCCTGCCGGGCAGCCACTGCGGCGGGGGTAAAAGATGGCGTGCCCCGGCGCACTCCCGGGCCATCGCTGGGAGATGACAGCTTCCGCTCTCCATAGATCGCCTTGAACAGGGGCCGCCCCGGCCGGATCACCGCCACCTGCCCCATAAACCCGTCAACGGCGCCGTGTATCAGGGGCACTTTAAGCTCCTGGCAGGCCTCCTCGAGGGCAAAACGGGAGGGGATATTATCCAGACAGTCGAGGACCAGGGAGCAGCCCTGCAGCAGCCGGTATAGGTTGCTGTCGCTGCCGCGGTAGGGATGGGCGGCCGCTTCTACAGCGCCGTTGATCTCCGCAACCCGCCGTACCGCCGCCACAGCCTTGTTCAGCGAGAGCCCCCCTTCCAGGGCATAGAGCTGGCGATTGAGATTGGAGGGTTCAAAGCTGTCACCATCGATGACGGTAAGCCCGCCCACACCGCAGCGGGCCAGCAG
>DUVX01000045.1 GCA_012840855.1 Bacillota bacterium
TGCTGGCGATGAAGGATACCATCGAGCTGCTCAAGGAAGAGGGTTTAAGGGATTCGGTGAAGGTGATCGTGGGTGGAGCGCCGGTGACGGCTGATTTCGCCAACGAGATCGGGGCTGACGGTTGGGCCCCCGACGCGGCTTCGGCCAAAGACCTCGCCGTTGAGCTGGCTGGTAAGAAGTAATCGGGATTATATCCCCGGCAGAAAGGAGAGAAATATATTGGATTCTTTTGTAAGAGCACGTTATAAGGTCAACAGAACTCCTGCCTTTCAGATGTTAAGCGAAGCGCAGTGCCGGGAAATTTATACGGCGGCAGTGGAAATTCTGGAAAGGACCGGAGCTAAGGTCTATGATCAGGAATCAAAGGAGATCCTGGAGAAAGCAGGTTGCTGGATCGACGGAGAGGTGATCCGTTTTCCGGCAGGGTTGACCGAATGGGCGGTAAGGACGGCCCCTTCGAGGATCACCATGTACAATCGCGACGGCAAACGCTGCATGGTTCTGGAGGATGGTAAAACCTATTATGGTCCAGGACCGACAAATACCTACTTCCGCGATCCTTATACCGGTGAAAGAAGGAGACCGGTGCTCAAGGATAATGAAGATGTCGGCCGGGTCTGCGATGCGCTGCCCCATATCGATTTTGTTGAAGATCTGGGTACGCCTACCGGGATTACTGATACTCTGGCGGATGTCTACGCTTTCTACGCCCTCGTCAGGAATACCCGTAAACCGATTGTTCACTGGGGGTTCGATATCGAACAATATGAGGATATCGTGGCGATGGCGGCAGCAGTAGCCGGCGGATTGGGAAAACTGCAGCAGAAGCCTTTCATCTGTCTGTACTCGGAACCAAGCTCGCCTCTGCTGCATTCACGTGAAGCGATCTCCAAAGCTGTCTTTGCAGCCAGGAAAAAGATTCCGATCGTCTATACGCCTTGTGTCATGCTCGGTGCTACCACACCGGCGACCATGGCTGGAACACTTGCCCTTGGCGTAGCCGAAAGTCTGGTCGGGATTGTTGTATCCCAGCTGATCTATGCGGGTGCTCCGATTATCATGGGCGGCGTTTATGCGATCATGGATATGCAGACCACCGTTTTTAGCTACGGCAGCCCGGAGTTTCAGATCATGCAGGCTGGCATTGCCGAGGTAGCGCGCTACATGGGTGTGCCTGTCTTTGGAACGGCTGGATGCACCGATTCCCATATTATGGACGGGCAGGCTGCAGCGGAGGCGGCTCTAAGCATTCTTACAGCTGCCCAGGCGGGTGCAAATCTGGTGCACGATGTGGGATATACCGGCGTGGGTTCCTGCGGTTCCCTGGAGCAGCTGGTGCTCAGCGATGAAATTATCGGTATGGTCAAGCGGATCATGCGCGGCATCGTGGTTGATGAGGAGACCTTGGCTGTGGATGTGGTGAACAATGTGGGTCCGGGGGGGCATTTCCTGGAAGAAAAACACACCCTCCGGCATTTTAGAAATGAGTTCTGGTCTCCCACGCTGATAAACCGGATGCGCTATGATGAGTGGAGAGACGTAGAAAAAGCTTCTACCATGGGCGAAAGGACGAAAGCAAAACTGCATCAGATCCTAGAAACTCATGAAGTTCCGCCCCTGTCTAAGGAGGTTCTCGCTGTTCTTGATCAGATCCTAGCCAAGGCAGAGGAACGGGAAGCGAAGAAAAAAAAGAAGAAAAAAAATTAAGGGAAACCTTTTTGTAAAGGAGGCGCGACAATGGCGGATTTAGAGAAAATCAGCAGCGGTGTGATCAGCGGTGACGATGCCGGCGTGGCGGAGCTGACCCAGAAAGCGATCGATGAGGGGGTAGAGCCTGCTGAGATTATCAA
>DUVX01000046.1 GCA_012840855.1 Bacillota bacterium
CCGGCGATCTGCAACCGCTGCGGCAGCTGTGTCGATCGCTGTCGCCGTGAGAGCATCAAGGTGATCCCTGTGCGCAAAGAAGCTGAAGTGAGCAGCTAAAGCAAGCTGGGTTTGCTGTGCGGGCATGATATCACAGCTGTTATGACGCCCCCGTTTTTTGCACGGGGGCGTTTTTGATCGGAGTAAAGATTGTTGACACCCCGGAGCTGCGGTGGTAATATGTAAATGATATCAGAATAATATCAGATAGGAGCTGGTAAGGATGGCGAGGTCGGATATGTTGGCGGAAGGGAGACCCCATGATCGCGAGATCATGGCCAAATCTATGGGCGGCATGCCGGTGTTGCTGCTGAATATTTTGCTGATGTTGGCGGCGCTCTTTTTTTTCATTCTGGGAATCATAGTTGCATCAAATAATGTTTCCAGTACTGCCGGGGTGGTGATGATCGTAACCGGGTCGCTCTATCTATTCATCATCGGGCCGATTATCTTTGCCGGCCTGAAGGTGCTGAAGCCCAATGAAGCTCTGGTGCTGACCCTTTTCGGCCGGTACTATGGTACGCTCAGGGGTGAAGGTTTTTTCTTTGTCCACCCCTTCACCGCGGCGGTCAATCCCGCTTCTTCGGCAACCTCTTCGGGGATCATCTCGATGATGCAGCCCGCAGCCAAGGACAAGGGCGAGGCCGTCAATGTCCAGTTTCCCAGCAAGAAGATCTCGCTCAAAGCGATGACCCTGAACAACGAGAAACAGAAGATCAACGACCGCCTCGGCAACC
This sequence comes from Bacillota bacterium, assembly GCA_012840855.1. Taxonomy (GTDB): domain Bacteria; phylum Bacillota; class Dethiobacteria; order DTU022; family DTU022; genus JAAZPQ01. Next base: position 777 of record DUVX01000046.1, read on the forward strand.
CCATCATCATCGGGATCGTGGTGATCTGGAAGGTAGTCAACACAGCCAAGGCGGTCTTCAACGTGGACAGCTATACCGAATTTCTCTCGATCCAGTGTGATTCGGCGCTGCGGGATATCGTGCGCCTCTACCCCTACGACGTCTCTGATGTATCCGACGAGAACAACGAAAAGTCGCTTCGCGGCAGCAGCCGTGAGGTGGCGGAGAGGCTGAAAGATGAGATCCAGGCGAAAGTGGCGTTGGCCGGGCTGGAGATCATGGAAGCGCGGATCACGCACCTCTCCTATGCTCCGGAGATCGCTGCAGCCATGCTGCAGCGGCAGCAGGCTTCAGCGATCATCGATGCCCGGCAGATGATCGTCGAGGGTGCGGTGAGCATGGTGGAGATGGCGCTGACAAAGCTTGGCGAGAACGAGATTGTACAGCTCGACGAGGAGCGCAAGGCGGCCATGGTGAGCAACTTGCTGGTGATCCTCTGCGGCAATCGGGACGCCCAGCCCGTGGTCAACAGCGGTTCTCTGTATTAAAATACTTTAAAGGGACTTTGATCGATGAGCGAAAAAGATGACCAGAGGAAACAGCTGTTGTTGCGGATATCAACGTCCCTCTGGAAAGAGCTGGCGGCTTGGGCAGAGGACGATTTCCGCTCCATAAACGGGCAGATCGAATACCTGCTTACCGAATGCGTGCGCCGCCGTAAAAAGGGAAAACAGTAAAGGGCGGGCGGGGCCCGCCCCGAAAAAAGGGGCTACCGGTTTTAACTGGAAGGGGGCAAGACAGATGGGCTTTGATGAGGTAGTTGATCTTCTGCAGAAGCTATGGCCGCTGCTGCTGCTGCAGATCGGGTTGATGCTCTGGGCGCTGGTGGACCTGCTGCGACGCCGCGGCACGCGCACCCTCTCCCTGCCGATCTGGCTGGTGCTGATCATTGTCGTAAACTTTTTTGGACCCGTGGCGTACTTCCTTTTCGGGAGGAAGGAGCAGTGAAGGCGATGGAGCTGCGGGAGCTGAGCAAAAGTTTTCACGGCCACCGGGCCCTGCGGGAGGTCACTTTAGAAGTCCCGCAGGGGGCGGTTTACGGTTTCCTGGGACCCAACGGCGCTGGAAAGACGACAGCGATCAGAGTTTTGATGGGGCTGCTTAAACCAGGCGGGGGCGCGGCGTTTCTGCTGGGCGAACCGGTGCGCCCCGGACTTTCTCCTGCGCTGAAAAGAAAGATAGGCTATCTCCCCGAGGAACCTGCCTTCCCCGAGGCTCTCACCGGTTTTGAGGTGCTCGATTTCGTACGCCGCGTGAACGGGATCCCCGCCGAAGCAGGGCACGCCCGCATCGACGAGGTTCTCGATCGCTTCGCTCTCAGCGCCGCGGCGCACCGCCGCGCCGCCGGTTATTCGCGGGGGATGAAGCAGCGCCTCGGGTTGGCCTGTGTGCTGCTACCCGAGCCTGAGCTCTACATTCTCGATGAGCCTGTCTCCGCCCTCGATCCTGTGGGACGGCTGGAAATCCTCGAGCTTTTGGCCTCGCTGCGCGGCCGTGCCACCGTCTTCTTCTCCAGCCATGTGCTGGCCGATGTGGAGCGGGTCTGCGACCGTGTGGCCGTGCTTCATCGGGGGCGGCTTCTGCTGCAGTCCTCGCTGGACGATTTGCTTGAGCGCTACCAGCAGCCGTGTTACCGGATCGCTTTTCGTGAGACGGCGCCGGCAGGGCTGGCCGATGAACTGCGCCGCCGCCCCTGGGCTCAGGTGGTGGAAAACTATCCCGGCGGGCTCGTCGTCCAGTCGGCGCCCGATGGGCTGGCCTCCATGGAGGAGGAGCTGTTGCCGCTGCTGGTGCGCGCCGGTGCGGTGGTCACCGCTTACGAGCGTCAGCATGAAGAGCTGGAGATGATCTTCTTGAAGCTGCTCCGCGAGGCGGACGGCGGTGGGGAAGGGGGCGGCGGCGATGAAAGCGCTCTTCGTTAAAGATATGCGCCAGCTCTGGCGCAGCTTCCGTCTGCCGGCGCTTTTGCTTACGGGTCTCTTTTTTGCCATCCTTGACCCCATCGGGGCAAAGTATATGCCTCAGATCATGGAGCAGCTCATGCGCGGCGCCGAGGGGATCGCCATCGTTTTTCCCGAGATGGGGCCGGAAGATGCGCTGATCAGCTATCTCGGCAAAAACCTTACCCAGATGGGTGCCTTTGTCGTCATCCTTACGGCGATGGGGGCGGTGGCTGGTGAAAGGGAGAGGGGGATCAGTGCCTGGGTGCTCACCCGCCCCGTGGGCCGGCTGCCCTATCTTTACTCCAAGCTAGCTGCTTATTCGGCGGGGCTTCTGTTGATGGTGGGCTCGGGGACGCTTCTGGCTTCGCTCTACACCGCCTCGCTTTTCGGCGCCCCACCGCCCGGCTCCACTACCTGGGGCGCTCTTTTCCTCTTTTTATATCTGGAGCTCATTCTGGTGCTCACGATCAGCTCCTCAGCACTGCTGCGCGGCCAGATTGCCGCAGGCGGCCTATCCTTTGCCGCTATGATGCTGCTCTGGCTGCCGCAGCTTTTTCTAGAGCGGACGAGTGCGGGAAGATATATGCCCTACCGCCTCAGCTCGCTCATAGCGGATTTGCTGAAAGGAGAGGCGGTCCCATTGGACTTTCTACCGGCTCTGGCGGCAGCACTGCTCCTGGCAGCAGCGGTTTTAACCGCCGCTTCGCTCACTTTCCAACGGGCGGAGCTCTAGTGTTGTGACTGGGGGGTGCAGGAATATCATGGATTACCGTCGAAATATTCAGCAAGGGGGATAGCCAATGATAAAAACCAAGAGCTTCGGCGAGATCGTACAGGTGATGATGGGGCGGGAGCTGGATGGCTCGGTGCTCTATTGGACCACAGCCTATCTTATAGACGGCCTTCTTATCGACAGCGGCTGTGCCCATACTGCTGAGGAGCTGATCCACTTTCTAGAAGGTGAAGAGGTGGAGCAGGTGGTGAATACCCACCATCACGAGGATCATATCGGAGCAAATTCATTATTGCAAAGTCGCCAAGATCTGCCGATCTATGCTCATTCGCTGGCTGTTCCCCTGATCAACAGCCGGCTGCCGCTGCGTGAATACCAGGAGATGGTCTGGGGTTACCCCGAGCCCTCTGTAGTGCAGCCCTTGCCCAAGGAATTAAAGACAGATCGTTATTTATTCGAGATTATTGAAACGCCAGGCCACTCTGCAGATCATATCTCTCTTTTTGAACGGGAAAATGGCTGGTGTTTTACCGGAGACCTTTTTGTATCTGAGGACTTGAGGATGCTCCGGGCCGACGAGGATATCGACGGGATCATTGCTTCACTGGAGAAGCTGCTGGCCCTGGGCACAGAAGATCTGACTCTGTTTACCTCGCTTGGCCGGGTCTTTACCGGAGGCAGGAAGGCGATTACCGCCTTTCTCGATCATATCCACCATCTGCGCAATCGCGTGGTTGGCCTTGCAGGCGAAAACCTTGCGGCTCC
>DUVX01000047.1 GCA_012840855.1 Bacillota bacterium
ACCCCTCCTACCCCTTTGCCGCTATCGCCCCTCTCTTAAAAGAGGGCGATCTGGTCTTCGGCAATCTTGAATGCCCCATTTCGGATCAGGGCACCCCGGTACAAAAAAAGTACACCTTTCGCGCCCATCCCTCCGCCATCGATGCCCTTGCCGCCTCGGGGATAAACGTAGTCTCCCTGGCCAACAACCATATCCTTGATTACGGCACCATCGCGCTGGAGGATACGCTGGCGCTGCTCGAAAAACACGAGGTCGCCTATGCCGGGGCCGGGCACAATGAAGAGGAGGCCCGTGAAGGAGCCTTTTTCGAGATCAACGGCATCAAGACAGCGATTCTGGCCTACTCGGGAGTATTCGTGGGCACCTATCCGGCCTGGCGGGCGGGCCCAAAGAAAGCAGGAGCGCTCTATTACTGCGATCGCGAGCAGTTTATTGCCGATATTGAGGGGGTGTGCCGCCGGGCAGATGTGGTCATCGTATCGCTACACTTCGGAGATGAATATACCCACCGGGTTAGCGATGAGCAGCGCGAGATTGCCCGCCTCGCCGTGGACAGCGGCGCCGATCTGATCTTGGGCCACCACAGCCATACGCCCCAGGGAATCGAGATTTACCGTGACAGGCCCATCATCTACAGCCTCGGCAATTTCCTGTTCTACCCTTTTTCCCGGGCTATCTGCAACGAAACCTATATCCTGCGGGCCCGTATCGGCAGGGGCGGCGTAGAAAGCATCAACCTTCTGCCGGTGCTCCTGGGCGACAGCCAGCCCTACCCAGCCACGGGGCGGGAAGCGGCCCGACTGCAGGAGCTTCTCGGCGGCCTGCTCGATGAGCTGGGAACGCCGTGGGAGCAAGATGGTGAAACCCTGACCGTGCTGCCTGGGCCCCGCTGAGACCCTGATAAAGGCAACGGCCCGTGCGGCCTTCGCCGGGGCGTATTTGGTTGACACCTTCGAGAAGACATTGCTATACTTGTTATCAAAATACGGGTTCTTTTGGCGAGAGAGCTTATCGATGAAGGGGATGCAGCAATTTGTCTACAGAGCTGGAAAAAAGAACTGAGTTAATGGAAAAACGCTATGTTGTGCTCTTCGCCGTGATGCTGGGCGGGATCATGGGCCCTATCGATGCCAGCATCGTCAACGTAATCCTGCCAACTATCGCCGCTTATTTCAGCGCCCCCATCGCTCTGGCCCAGTGGGTACCGCTGATCTACCTGCTCACCATCAGCAGCCTGCTCCTCTTCTACGGCCGCCTCGGTGACATACTGGGCTACAAGCGGGTCTACCTGGCGGGGCTGCTCTGCTTCGTGGTGACATCGGGGCTTTGCGGCCTGGCGCCGACGATCCACTGGCTGATCATCTTCCGCGCCATCCAAGGAATCGGCGCTGGGATGATGATGGCGGTCCCCTTCGCTATCCTTACTGCTGTTTTCAAACCCCATGAGCGGGGACGGGCCCTGGGTATTAACGCCATCAGCATCTCGGCGGGATTGGCTCTCGGGCCTACCCTGGGCGGCCTGCTGACAGCGCTGTGGTCATGGCGATTGGTTTTTCTGATCAATATCCCCATCGGTATGGTAGCGCTGTTGTGGGCGTTCAAAGTAATCCCCGATCTCAAGGGAAAACCGGGCCGGATGGATCTTGCCGGCGCCGCCACCGCCTTTATCAGCCTTTTCTCTTTCCTCTTCTTTATCAACCGGGTCCAGGATACGGGGCTGGGGCTGCTCAGCGGCACCGCCCTTGCCGTGGCCATCGCCTCCGGGCTCAGTTTTTATTACATCGAGACCCATGCGGCGCAGCCGATGGTCAACCTGGCGCTTTTTAAAATCCGCACCTTCGCGCTGGGCACCCTCAGCTCCCTGCTAAATTTCGCCTCACAATATATCATGGTCTTTCTCACACCCTTTCTCCTTCAGCGGGTAGCCCATTATCCCCCCAACCAGATCGGCCTTCTGATGACCTCCTTTCCCCTGGCCGTGATGGCGGTAGCCCCTTTCAGCGGCAATCTTTCCGATCGCCTGGGGACCAGGGGTCTGGCCATTACTGGAGCGGCGATCTGTTCTGCCGCTCTGGCAACGATCGCTTTTTTACCGGTGGACGCCTCCGCCCTCGATGTGGGTTGGCGCCTGGCTTTTTTCGGCCTGGGCTCAGGGATCTTTCAATCACCAAACAATAGCGCCGTTATGGGCAGCTCTCCGCGACCCTATCTGGGCGTGGCTTCCGGAATATTGGGCACCGCCCGGAATGCAGGTATGGCCATCGGGATCTCCGCCGCCGGGCTGATCCTTTATGCCGTCGCTCCGCCGTCGATCATCGCCCAGGAATATCTCAGCGGTGCCGAGGCGCTCTCTTTTCTCGGCGGCCTGCGATATGCCTATCTTTTTGGCGCTTTTCTTTCGGCCCTGGCAGCGATCTTTTCCCTGATGCAGACAAAGGGAGAGAGTGTTGGAGCAGCTGACGGGTCCGTGCTCGAGAAAGCCCGCGGCTGAAAGGCAATTTTTCCTTGACAGCAATCGATTCTTTTTTATATACTACGTGTAATTATAAACGGGCATAGTAGCGCTGATCGTTGACTCCCTCTCCTTTTAGCACAGAAATAAAATGAGTTGCGGTAAAGCATAACGCGCTTCATGGGAGAAATATTTAGACAGAGTGATTTCTCCAGCCTCTCGATTCGGCAGGATTTTACCGGCGAGAGGCTTTTCGCAAAATAAGGTTCAATGATCCTCCTCCGCCGGAGCGCCGGCGAGAGCGCAATTGACATTTCCATAAAGAACAAAGGAGGCAATAGATATGGGGCTAACGATCTATCTTAACGGCAGCTTCGTTCCTGAAGAAAAGGCAGTCATCTCTGTCTTCGATCACGGACTGCTTTACGGGGATGGCGTTTTTGAAGGGATCAGGGCATACCACAACCGCGTCTTCCGCTTGGAGGAGCACCTGCAGAGGCTCTATGAGTCGGCAAAGTCGATCATGTTGACGATCCCCCTCACCAAGCAAGAGATGCAGGAGGTCGTCCTGGAAACACTGCGCCGCAACAATCTCCGCGACGCCTATATCCGGCTGGTGGTCACGAGGGGCGTGGGCGATCTGGGGCTCGATCCCAGCAAGTGTCACAATCCTGCTGTTTTTTGTATCGCTTCCACAATCCAGCTCTACCCCGCCGAGCTCTACGAGAAGGGGCTCGAGGTGGTTACCGTACCGACACCGCGTAATTACAACGAGGCGGTCAACCCCCGGATCAAGTCTTTAAACTACTTAAACAATATCTTGGCAAAAATTGAAGCGAATCTGGCGGGAACGATGGAGGCGATCATGCTCAATCCCCAAGGCTATGTTGCCGAGGCTACGGGAGACAATATCTTTATGATCAGGGAAGGGGCCCTGATCACGCCGCCCAGCTACGCCAATATTCTCGAAGGGGTCACCCGCAACGCCGTCATTGAGCTGGCCCGCCGGCGCGGCATGACCGTGAAAGAAGAACTTTTTACCCGTCATGATCTTTACAGCGCAGGGCAGGTCTTTCTTACAGGAACAGCGGCGGAGCTGATCCCAGTGATTAAGATAGATGGCCGGATCATCGGGCGGGGCAAACCGGAAACGATCTTCTTCGAGCTGCTGGAGGACTTTCGCAAACTCACCCGCGTAGACGGGCCTCTCATTTTTTCCGGGGCTGAGGGTTCAGATGAAAAAGCAGGTGATGGAGATGCGCAGTGACCGGGTAAAAAAAGGTGTGGAGAAAGCCCCCCACCGCTCCCTCTTCAAAGCGATGGGTTATACCGATGAAGAGCTGAACCGCCCGCTTATCGGCGTCGTCAATGCTCACAACGAGATCGTGCCCGGGCATATTCACCTGGACAGGCTTGCCGGGGCGGTAAAAGACGGCATCCGTATGGCTGGGGGGACACCGCTCGAGTTTCCTGTCATCGGCGTCTGCGACGGCATCGCCATGAATCATGAAGGGATGAAGTATTCACTGGCCAGCCGCGAACTCATCGCCGATTCCATTGAGATAATGGCCCGAGCCCATGCTTTCGACGCTCTGGTGTTGATCCCGAACTGTGACAAGATCGTGCCGGGGATGCTCATGGCGGCAGCACGGCTAGATCTTCCAGCTATTGTGATCAGCGGCGGGCCCATGTTGGCCGGCCTTTTCCAGGGGCGCCGGGCCTCTTTGAGCGATATCTTTGAAGGGATCGGCGCCGTCAAAGCCGGGAAAATGACCGAAGAAGAGCTTATGGAGATGGAAGCGTCGATCTGCCCTGGCTGCGGTTCCTGCGCGGGGATGTTCACCGCCAACTCGATGAACTGCATCACCGAGGTCATCGGCATGGCCCTGCCGGGAAACGGTACCGTACCGGCGGTAGCAGCGGCGCGGATCCGCCTGGCCAAAGCTTCGGGGATGCAGATCATGAAGCTTCTCCAAGAAGATATCCGGCCCTCGGCGATCATCACCGCCGCGGCGCTGCGCAATGCCATCGCCGCCGATATGGCGCTGGGCTGCTCCACGAACACGGTGCTGCACCTCCCCGCCATCGCCCACGAGGCCGGTTTGAGGCTGCCTCTCGATCTTTTCAACGAGATCAGTGCCAGGGTGCCCCAGCTGTGCAAGCTGAGCCCAGCGGGCCCGCACTTTATTGAAGATCTCGACCGGGCCGGCGGTATCCCCGCGCTGCTGCGGCGCCTGCTTGAGGCAGGGCTCATCGATGGTAAAGTTACCACGGTAACAGGACGGACTTTGGAGGAAAATGTAGCGGGCCGCCGCGTTTTAGACGAGAAAATCATTCGGCGAATCGAAGATCCTTTCAGCCGCAGCGGCGGGCTCTCTATCCTGCGCGGCAATCTGGCGCCCGACGGAGCCGTCGTCAAAAGGGGGGCCGTCGATGCGGCGATGATGGTACACCGCGGCCCGGCACGCGTCTTCAATTCCGAAGAAGAGGTCTGTGCCGCCCTGGAGACAGGCCGGGTACGCAAAGGTGATGTCGTCGTGATCCGCTACGAGGGACCCAGGGGGGGACCGGGGATGCGGGAGATGCTCACCCCCACAGCGGTGGTCGCCGGCCTCGGCCTGGACAAAGAGGTGGCGCTCATTACCGATGGGCGCTTTTCCGGCGCCACCAGGGGTGCTTCCATCGGCCACGTATCACCGGAAGCAGCCGAAGGGGGCCCCATCGCTCTGGTAAAAGATGACGATGTTATCAGCATCGATATCCCCGCCGGCAGGCTGGAGCTGCTGGTGGAGGAAGAAACCATGGAAAAAAGAAGAAAGGAGTGGCAGCCACAGCCACCGCGGATAAAAAAAGGTTACCTCGAGCGCTACAGCCGCCTGGTAACTTCAGCCAGCAGCGGCGCTGTTTTTGCTGATGAATTTCCGGCGGGGTCCCAGGAACCATGAAACTAAAAGGTGCCCAGATTCTAACGAAATGTTTGGAAAAAGAAAATGTGGAGGCGATCTTCGGATATCCCGGAGGAGCGGTCCTCGATATCTATGATGCCCTCTACGAATCGCAGCTCAATCATTACCTGGTACGTCACGAGCAGGGTGCGGCGCATGCCGCCGACGGTTATGCCCGCGCTACCGGCAAGCCCGGGGTCTGTATCGCCACCTCCGGCCCGGGGGGAACAAATCTGGTTACCGGACTGGCCAGCGCCTACATGGACTCGGTTCCCCTTATAGCCTTTACCGGCCAGGTGGCCACGACGATGCTAGGCCGGGATTCCTTCCAGGAGGCTGATATCTACGGGATCACCCTGCCCATCACCAAGCATAATTTTCTCGTCAAAGACGTCCGGGATATGCCCCGAGTGATTAAGGAGTCCTTCCACCTGGCCACAACCGGCCGGCCCGGCCCGGTGCTCATCGACCTGCCCAAGGATGTCTGCCAAAAGAGGGCGGCGCTAAACTATCCCGAAAAACCGCAGCTACGGGGCTACCGCCCCGTCCTTGACGGACATCCTCTGAAGATAGAGGAAGCGGCGGCGGCTATCACTGCAGCTCACCGGCCGGTGATCTGCGCCGGCGGCGGAGCGATCACTTCGGGGAGCAGCGCCGCACTCCGGCAGCTGGCCGAACTCTGCTCCATCCCTGTCACCACCACCCTGATGGGTAAAGGGGTTTTTCCGGAAAACCATCCCCTCTCGCTGGGGATGCTGGGGATGCATGGCACGAGGTACGCCAACTATGCCGTCAATGAATGCGACCTGCTTATCGCCCTGGGGGTCCGCTTCTCCGACCGGGTCACCGTGCGAACAGACGCTTTTGCGCCTGGAGCGAAGATCCTTCATATCGATATCGATCCGGCGGAAATCGGCAAAAATGTACGCGTCGATATCCCCATCGTCGGCGATGTCAGGCGCGTCCTCGAGCAGATCTACCGGCAGCTCGAAGGGGGCGGCGCCAGCGAGGGGTGGCTGTCCAGGATCGAGGAATGGAAAAAAGAATACCCGCTGAAATATAATGGTGGCGGCGATCCGATTAAACCGCAGTATGTCATTGAAGAGATCGGCAGGATCACCGGAGGCAACGCTGTGATCACCACCGAGGTGGGCCAGAACCAGATGTGGGCCGCCCAGTTTTACCCCGCTTCCCGACCGCGATCATTCCTTACCTCCGGCGGACTGGGCACGATGGGCTTCGGCTTGCCGGCGGCTATCGGCGCGCAGATCGGCCGCCCCGGCGAGACAGTCTTCAATATCGCCGGCGACGGCAGCATCCAGATGAATATCCAGGAGCTGTCCACAGCGGTGACCTACCGGCTCCCCCTGAAAGTGGCTGTTTTGAACAACGGCTACCTCGGCATGGTCCGCCAGTGGCAGGATATATTTTACGATGGCCGCCTCGCCTACTCCGATATACCCGGCCCTGATTATGTCAAATTAGCGGAAGCTTACGGCGCCGTGGGGATGCAGGTACGCGAACCCGCCGGGGTCCGCAGGGCTCTGGAAAAAGCGATGCAGATCAATGATCGCCCCGTGCTTATCGACTTCATCGTAGATCGGCAAGAAAATGTGATGCCGATGATCCCGCCGGGCGGGACCATCAAAAAAATGCTGGAGGAATAAAGCCATGTTCCGCATCCTCTCCGTACTGGTAGAAAATAACCCGGGGGTTTTAACCAGGGTCGCCAGCCTGTTCAGCCGCCGGGGCTATAATATCGACAGCCTTGCCGTGGGCCGCACGGAAGATCCGACTATTTCCCGGATGACCATTGTCGTTGAAGAGGACGACAGCGTTATCGGACAGGTCACCAAGCAGCTGCATAAACTGGTCGACGTGATCAAAGTAGATGATATCACCGAAAGGGAATATGTCGACCGGGAGCTGATTCTCATAAAAACCGATGCCGATGCCCCGGAGCGCAGCGAGATCATGCAGATCGTGGAGATCTTTCGCGCCCGCATCGTCGATATCGGGCAGAGCACCCTCACCATCGAGGCTACCGGTGATGAAGGTAAAATCAAGGCGATCACCGAAGCGCTGCGACCCTTCCGGATCCGGGAGCTCGTCCGCACGGGCAAGATCGCCATGCTCAGGGGAAGCAGCTTTACCACTGCCAGAAGCGGCGGCCAGATAAAGAAGGAAACCGATCGATAATGGTTAAAATTTACGACGTTAACGATACGATGGCTGAAAAAATATCAGCGCGTCAGGAGGCCTTCCATGTACAAAAAAATCTATATCTTTGATACCACCCTGCGCGATGGTGAGCAGTCACCGGGGGTGAGCCTCAACGTGAACGAAAAGGTGGAGATCGCCCGGCAGCTCACCCGCCTCGGTGTCGATATCATCGAAGCAGGGTTTCCGGTGGCTTCACCTGGGGATTTCGCCGCAGTGAAGGTAACCGCCGCCGAGGTAAGGGGAGCAGCGGTGGCGGCGCTAGCACGAGCCGAGGCGGGCGATATCGACCGCGCCTGGGAGGCGGTCCGGGAGGCCGAAGCGCCGCGGATTCACACCTTCATCGCCACCTCGGATATCCACCTTCAACACAAGCTGCGCCTGAGCCGCGAAGAGGTTCTTGAGGCGACAACGGCGGCGGTGAAGCACGCCCGCCGTTACCTCTCCGATGTCGAATTCTCCGCCGAGGATGCCTTTCGCAGCGACCATGACTTTCTCTGCCGCGTTGTCGAGGCAGCTATCGCCGCCGGAGCGACGACGGTTAATATCCCCGACACAGTGGGCTACGCCACCCCCCTCGAATTTCATAATTTTATCGCGGCACTCTTCAAGAAGGTACCCAATATCGACAGAGCCGTGGTCAGCGTCCACTGCCACAACGATCTCGGCCTGGCCGTGACAAACTCGCTGGCGGCGATCCAGGCCGGGGCGAGGCAGGTAGAGTGCACGATCAACGGCATCGGAGAGAGGGCGGGCAACGCTGCCCTAGAAGAGATCGTCATGGCGCTCTATGCCCGCCGGGATCTGTACAGGAGCGAGACCGCTATCCGCACAGAAGAGATCTACCGCACCAGCAAGCTGGTGAGCAAGCTCACGGGGATGAAGATCCAGCCGAACAAAGCAATCGTCGGCCAGAACGCCTTTGCCCATGAGTCGGGAATCCACCAGGATGGGGTCCTCAAAGAGAGGCTCACCTACGAGATCATCGATCCGGCGCTCATCGGGCGCTCGCTGGATACAATTGTGCTGGGCAAACATTCCGGCCGCCATGCCTTCCGCAGCACCCTCACCTCCTTAGGTTACGAACTGGGCGAAGAGGAGATCAACAGGGTGTTCCAGCGTTTCAAGAGCATGGCCGACCGAAAAAAAGAGATCACCGACAAAGATCTCCGCGCCATCGTCGAAGAAGAGATCCTGCGCATCCCCGAAGTTTACCGCCTCGCCTATCTCCATATTTCCAGCGGCACCACCGTGGTCCCCACGGCCACCATCGGCCTGGAGAAGGATAAAAAGGAGCTTGACGAAGCGGCCTGCGGCGACGGCCCCGTCGACGCCATCTACCGGGCCATCGACAAGATCACCGGTTTTCCCTGCACCCTCGTCTCCTACGCCATCGATGCGCTGACGGCAGGCAAAGATGCCCTGGGTGAGGTGACGGTGCGGGTCCGCTCGAACAGCACTGATGCGATCTATACCGGCCGCGGGGTCAGCCCCGATATCCTCGAGGCCAGCGCCAAAGCCTATATCAATGCGATCAACCGGATCATCCACGCCGACAATGGCGGGAAAATGCCCGGTGGGCCGTAAATGACTGTACCTAAAAGAAAAAGTATGGAGGAAGAGACGATGGGGATGACCATTACCGAAAAAATCTTAGCAGCCCATGCCGGGCGGGACCGGGTCAGACCGGGAGAGCTGATCAGGGCCCGCGTTGATCTGGCCCTGGGCAACGATATTACCACGCCCATAGCGATAAAGGAGTTCAACAGGATCGGCACAGCACAGGTTTTCGATCGCGACCGGATCGCACTGGTCCCCGATCACTTCACGCCGAACAAAGATATCCGCTCGGCGGAGCAGGCCCGGGAGCTGCGCCTCTTTGCCCGCGCTCAAGGGATCACCCATTACTTCGAAGTAGGGCGGGTGGGCATCGAGCACTGCCTGCTGCCCCAGGAAGGGCTGGTCCTGCCCGGGGATCTGATCATCGGCGCCGATTCGCACACCTGCACCTACGGAGCGCTGGGGGCTTTTTCCACCGGCGTAGGCAGCACCGATCTGGCGGCAGCGATGGCCACGGGCGAAGTCTGGTTGCGGGTGCCGGAGACGATCAAGATCATTGTCAGGGGAGCAAAGCAAAACCCCTGGGTCTGCGGAAAGGATATCATCCTTTACATTATCGGCAAGATCGGGGTGGATGGCGCCCTCTACAAAGCGCTGGAGTTCACCGGAGAAGCCATCGATGCCCTCTCGGTGGAAGGGCGGCTCACCATGGCCAATATGGCCATCGAAGCGGGTGCCAAGAACGGCATCTTCGCTCCCGACGAAAAAACCGTGGCTTATGTAGAGAAGCGCGCCCGGCGCCCTTATAAATTATACTATAGCGACGAGGACGCCTCTTACAGCGAGATCCATGAATTCAGCCTTGGCGATATTGAGCCGCAGGTGGCCTTCCCTCACCTTCCCGAAAATACCCGGCCCATCAGCGAGGTAGGCGACGTCCCCATCGACCAGGCGGTGATCGGTTCCTGCACCAACGGCCGCATCGAAGATCTGCGCATCGCCGCCCGGGTTCTTGAGGGGAAAACAGTTGCTCCTGGTGTGCGTCTGATCGTAATCCCGGGGACGCAGGAGATCTACCTGCAAGCGCTGGCCGAAGGCCATATCGAAACATTCATCAGAGCTGGCGCCGCTGTCAGCACCCCTACCTGCGGCCCCTGCCTAGGCGGCCATATGGGAGTCCTCGCCAAAGGAGAACGGGCGGTGTCGACAACAAACCGCAATTTCGCCGGCCGGATGGGCCATCTAGAGAGCGAGATCTACCTGAGCAGCCCAGCGGTGGCAGCAGCTTCAGCAATTTTGGGCCGTTTAGCCGGCCCCGAGGAGGTTTTATAGATGATTATACGCGGCAAAGCCCGGGTGTTTGGCGACGATATCGACACCGATGCAATTATCCCGGCCCGCTATCTTAATACTTCAGATCCGGCAGAATTAGCTCAACACTGCCTCGAGGGTGCCGCCACCGGCTTCCCGGAAAAAGAGAAACAGGGCGACATCATCATCGCCGGCAAGAATTTCGGCTGCGGCAGCTCCCGGGAGCACGCCCCCCTGGCGATCAAAGCCTCCGGGGTGGGGGCCATTGTGGCAACCTCATTTGCCCGGATCTTCTACCGCAACGCCTTCAATATCGGTCTGCCTATCTTTGAATCGCCCGAAGCAGCACAGCGTATCGGGGAAAACGACTCCATCGAGATAGACTCCGCTGGCAGTCTGATCCGTAATCTAACCACCGGCGAAGAGTACCGGGCAGCGGAGGTCCCCCCCTTTATGTCCGATATTTTGGCGGCGGGCGGACTGATCGAATATCTCCGGCGGCAGGTGAAAAATAATGTATAGGATCGCTGTGCTTCCCGGGGACGGTATCGGCCCGGAGATCGTTGCTGAGGCGGTGAAGGTGCTGCAAGCCTGCGCTGAAATATTCAGCCTCTCCTTTGAATTCAGCGAAGCGCCGGTAGGCGGCGCCGCCGTTGAAGTATCCGGCCATCCCCTTCCCGAGGAAACCCTGTCGCTCTGCCAGCAAAGCGATGCTGTTCTACTCGGTGCCATCGGCGGTCCCCGGTGGGATCACCTGCCCGTGGAACGCCGGCCGGAAGCGGCAGCGCTGCTGCCCCTGCGCAAAAAACTGGGGCTCTTCGCCAACCTGCGACCGGTGCTGCTCTATAAAGCGCTCATCGATGCGTCCCCGCTAAAAAGAGGGATCATCGAAGGCACCGATATCCTCGTAGTGCGCGAGCTCACCGGCGGCCTCTATTTTGGCGAGAAAAAGCGGGAGAAGATCCCCGGAGGTGAGAGGGCCGTCGAGACACTGGTCTATACGACTTCTGAGATTGAGCGCATCGGCCGCCTGGCTTTCGAGGCGGCGCAGCAGCGCCGCGGAGTGCTGCACTCGGTAGACAAAGCAAATGTGCTGGAGAGCTCCCGGCTCTGGCGAGAAACAATGCACCGGCTACATGACGATTATCCCGATGTACAGCTACACCATATGTATGTCGACAACGCCGCCATGCAGCTCATCGACCAGCCGCGTCAATTTGATGTCATCGTCACTGAAAATATGTTCGGCGACATCCTTACCGATCAGGCCTCCGTCCTTACCGGTTCCATAGGGATGCTCGGCTCGGCCAGCATTGGAGGCAAAGTGGCGCTCTACGAACCGGCCCACGGCTCCGCTCCCGACATCGCCGGGCAGAACAGAGCCAACCCGCTGGCGACGATCCTTTCGGCGGCGCTGATGCTGCGCTATTCCTTCGATCACGAAGCAGCAGCCGGCGTTATTGAAAAAGCGGTGGCAACAGTGCTGGAGCAGGGTTACCGCACAGCGGAGATCATGCAGCCGGGCTGCCGTGAGGTCGGTACCGCTGAGATCGGCGACCAGGTAGTTACAGCGTTGGCTACTCTTTAAAAAGCAATACCGGATCGGGGTGAATCATAAACTGTGAAAAAAGAAATCCAGATCTACGATACAACCCTCCGGGATGGAACACAGGGAGAGGGGCTCAGCCTCTCGGTGGATGACAAGATCAAGATAGCCTGCCGGCTAGACGAGATCGGTTTCCACTATATCGAGGGGGGCTGGCCCGGCTCCAACCCGAAGGATAAGGAATTTTTTGATAGGATGAAGCACCGCCCGCTGAAGAACGCCCGCCTGGCCGCTTTCTGCTGCACCCGCCGCCCAAGCACGGCGGTGCAGGATGATCCCCAGATCCGGGCTTTGCTGGAAAGCGGTGTTGCCACTGCCACCATCTTCGGCAAATCATGGGACTTTCATGTCACCCAGGCGCTCAATACAACCCTGGAAGAGAATCTGGCCATGATCGGTGAAACGATCTCCTACCTGAAAGAGCAGGGCCTGGAGGTGCTCTACGACGCCGAGCATTTTTTCGACGGCTTCAAACACAATTCCGGTTATGCCCTGAAAACCCTGGAAAGAGCTGCTGGCGCTGGCGCTGATCTGCTCTGTCTTTGCGATACCAACGGCGGCACCCTCCCTGATGAAGCCCACGAGATCACCGCCACCGTCTGCCGGCATTTCCCCGGGACAGCCGTGGGGATACATGCCCACAACGACGCTGGGCTGGCCGTGGCCAATTCGCTGATGGCTGTGAAGGCCGGCGCCGTCCAGGTGCAAGGAACGATCAACGGCTACGGCGAGCGCTGCGGCAACGCCGACCTCTGCACAGTAATACCAAACCTAATCCTGAAAATGGATCACCGCTGCCTGCTGGAAGATAAGCTGAGCCGGCTGACGGAGCTTTCCCGCTACGTCAGCGAGCTGGCCAACCTCATCCCCAACACCCATCAGCCCTTTGTTGGCAACAGCGCCTTCGCTCACAAGGGGGGCATCCATGTGAGCGCTCTGCTGAAAAATCCGGAAACTTACGAGCTCATCGATCCAACTGCCGTGGGTAACAGCCGCCGGGTGCTGGTCTCCGAGCTCTCCGGCATGAGCAATATCCTCTACAAGATCGAGGAACTCGATCTCGATGTTGATTTCAGCCACACCAACGAGGAGACCCGCAAGATCCTCGCCCGGATCAAGGAGCTGGAGAACCAGGGCTACCAGTTCGAGGGGGCAGAGGCCTCCTTCGAGCTGCTTATCCGCAAGGCCTTCAACACCTACCGGGTCCCTTTTACCATGGAGACGCTACGGGTGATCATGGAGATGAAAGAGGACGGCACTGTCTACTCGGAAGCAGTGATCAAGATGCGGGTGGACGACAAAGTCATCCATACCGCCGCCGAGGGCAACGGGCCGGTCAATGCACTGGACAATGCTTTGCGCAAAGCCCTCGAGGATTTCTATCCCGAGATCCCCTCGATGACCCTTTCCGACTACCGTGTCCGCGTCCTCGATGGCGATCGGGGCACAGGCTCGCTGGTGCGGGTGCTTATCGAGACATCGGATCGCCACGACACCTGGGGTACAGTGGGCGTTTCAGCCAACATCATCGAAGCGAGCTGGAAAGCGCTCGTCGACAGCCTTGCCTACGGCCTGCTGAAACAAAAAACGGAGGGAGAAAGAATACCCCCCCCTAACCATCGGTGAGTAAAAGGAACCGTCCCCATTACTCAGGGCTCTTTCATCCCCTCCTCTATGCCGGTTTAGCCCGGCGACTCGAACCGTCCCCATTACTCAGGTGAGTTAAAGGAACTGTCCCCGTTACTCACGTTACTCAGGCTTGCGCCGGCTGCTCCCCTGCTGCTTTCTCCGGCGCTTCTTCAAGCCTGCCGAGAGCAAAATGGCGGTGCAGCGTCTCCACGGCGGCAGCTAGGTCGGGCCGGCGGATAAGCAGTCCGATCGATATGTTTGAATCGGCTGTTTGCAGGATAGTGATTTCCTTTTCATTGAGCGCGCGCACCACCTGCGCCATCACCCCGGGGATGCCGCGCATGCCCAGGCCGATCACCGCCACCTTGGCGCAGTTTTCCTCCACGCTGAAGCGCAACCCCAGGCCCTCCAACACCTGCACAGCCCGTTTAAGGGCCTCTTCTTTGATCGTAAAGATCTTTATTTCGGGGAAAACGCTGATCAGATCGATGCTGATACCCGCGGCGGCAAGCCGCTCAAAGAGCTGCATCTCCAGCTCCGGATCGGGCGCTGCAAATTCCACCGTCAACTGGACGATATCGGCGGCATGAGCAATACCGGTGACGACACGGCGTGGCGAGGCGGTGAAACCATCGGCAGAGGTCTCAACGCCCGTATGGATCAGGGTGCCCGGGTCTTTTTCGGTAAGGCTGCGGATAACGAGGTTGAGGTTATGCTTCATGGCCACCTCCACGGCAGGCGGATGGATCACCCGTGCACCCTCGTAGACCAGCTGGCTCACCTCGCTGTGAGTAAGATGGGGAATGATTCGCGCCTCGCGCAGGATATGCGGGTCGGCGGTGGCGATGCCGCGGACGTCGGTATAGATCTCCACCCGCTCAGCTTGCAAAGCGGCACCCAGTATTACCGCCGTGGTATCGCTGCCGCCACGCCCCAGGGTATTGATCTCCCCGTTGGGGGCAGCCCCCTGGAAACCGGCCACTACGGCCACCTCGCCCTCCTGCAGCGAGCGCCTGATCCGCGCCGGCTCGCAGGCTACTACACGGGCCTCGCCGTAGCAGCCGTCCGTAACCAGGCCGGCCTGTGAGCCGGTAAAAGCGCGGGCCCTGATCCCGACCCGCTGCAGAGTAGCGGACAGCACCGCCGCGGCAATAATCTCACCGCAGTGCATCAGCAGATCGAGCTCTCTAGAAGGCGTGGGCGGAAAAAGGTTTATCGCCAACTCTTTAAGAGTATCGGTGGCATAGGGCTCCCCGGCGCGGCCCATCGCCGAGACCACCGCTACCGACTGATAGCCCCCGCTCAGAGCCTGGCGGATGCGTTCGACAGCTGCTTCCCGCAGCGGCGGTGTCGCTGTCGAGGTGCCGCCAAATTTTTGCACAATAATTTTCACTCCGGCCAACTCCCGTTGAAAGAATCTTACAGGAGCAGTTCGGCGATCTGGACAGAATTGAGCGCGGCGCCTTTGCGGATATTGTCCGCTACAACCCAGAGGTTCAGCCCGTGGGAAACGGAGCGATCTTCACGGATTCGCCCCACATAGACCTCATCGCGCCCGCTGACCTGCAACGGCATCGGATAAAGCCCCTCCGCCGGGTTATCCATAACCACTACCCCCGGCGCTGCCTCGAAAATTTCCCGGGCCTCTTCCGCCGACAGCGGTGAATTCAGCTCCACGTTGAGGACAATGGAATGCCCGTTAACCACAGGGGCGCGCACCGTTGTTGCGGTCACCGGCAGGTTGGGCAGATCCATGATCTTCCTCGATTCATGGACCATCTTCTCCTCTTCACGGGTATAGCCGTTATCAAGAAAAAGATCGATATGCGGGATCAGGCTGAAGGCCAGCTGATGAGCGATATGCTCCACGTTCACCCTTTCCCCCGCCAGGTAAGCCCGGCTCTGCTCTCTCAGCTCGTCGACGGCCTTCTTGCCCGCCCCCGAGATCGCCTGGTAGGTCGCTGCAACCACCCTTTTCAGGCCGGCGGCGCGCTGCAGGGGCTCCAGCGCCACAACCGTCTGGATGGTGGAGCAATTGGGGTTGGCAATGATGCCGCGGTGCTCATGCACCTTCTCCGCGTTGACCTCGGGGATAACCAGGGGCACGCCCTCATCCATGCGGAAAGCGCTGCTGTTGTCGATTACCACAGCGCCATGCCGGACCGCCTCCGGAGCAAGTTTTTTGCTGATGGCGCCGCCAGCGCTGAAAAAAGCGATATCGATGCCCACGAAGGATTGAGGCAGCGCCTCCTCGACGACATATTCCCTCTCTCCCAGGTTAACCCGGAGGCCTTTTGAGCGCGCCGAGGCGAGCAGTTTGAGCTCTTCGATGGGGAAGTTTCGCTCGGCAAGGATCTCCACCATGGTCTGCCCAACCATGCCTGTAGCGCCCACCACCGCTACCCGGTATTTTTTCGCCATAACCACTCCTCCATTCTGATATCTTAGTTTATGGATTAAATTAAGCTGCTGTTACCGTCTAAATTAAAAATATGACAGCGCGGCTGGCATTAAATTGTCTGTATTTTAACATAAACCGGCGGCGGCGAGCAAGGTAATTCCCACATGCGCAGCGGCCTTCGGGTTGACTTCGCCGGTCCCAGATGATAAAATTTCACATGACGATAGACTGCGCGCTCGTGGTGAAAGGGATATCACGCAGGCCTCCGGAGCCTGAAGTCGGGGTTCGAATCCCTGCGGGCGCACCAAGCAACCCTGCCTGTAAAGGGTTGCTTTTTTTACGTTTTAATGGCTTCGCTTGCTATGCCTTATAAAAAGGAATATGATCATAGCGTTGCCATATAAGAAGGGAGGTGGGGCTGTGGAAACAGAGGAAGTGCCTTTATTCTCGGCACCATCAGGACATCATCACTCTTTTTACTGCAAAGACGCAGCACAAAGCCCTGCCAAGGAGGTCCCTTCTCATGTCTGTTATCGATATCTCTTTACTGGAACAGATCCGTAGCCTGCTGGAGAAGCAGGAGCCCCCCGCCGCTCTTCTCGAGCTTACCGGCGATCTGCAGCCCTATGATCTGTCAAATCTATTAACAAACCTGGACACCGCCGAGCAATTTCTTCTGCTCACCGCCCTTCCCCCAGAAAGATCTGCGGAGACGCTGGGCCATTTTGAACCCGTGGAGCAGTACCGCTTCCTCGATCACCTTGAACAGGGGGTTACCGCCGCCATCCTGAATCAGATGTCCAGCGATACTGTCGTTGAGCTCTTCTCCGCTCTTCACCCCCTGCAGACGGAGCAGCTCATTGCCCTGCTCCATGAACCCTTTCGCCGTCAGATCCGCGATCAGATGTCCTATCCGGAAAACAGCGCAGGCAGCCTGGCCACGGTAGGCTATATCGCTGCTCGCCGCTGGTGGACCGCAGATCAGACTCTGGCACACCTGCGCAAAGTGGGCTCAACTACAGAATTCTACAGCTATATCTATATCCTTGATCACCTGGGCGAACTCGTTGGAGTCCTCTCGCTGAGGCAGCTGATCCTGGCCGATCCGGCCACCCGGCTGGAGGAGATCATGCTCCAGAAACTTATCACTGTTCCCGCCGATCTAGATCAGGAACAGGCTGCCCAGATGGTGGCGCAGTACGACCTCACCGCCCTGCCGGTGATCAGCCGCGAGGGCAAGATGGTGGGCGTGCTTACGGTCGATGATATCATCGACGTCATCGAAGAAGAGGCCACCGAGGATATCCACCTGCTCGGTGGAAGCGAGCCCGTGGAGACTCCCTATTTCAAAACGAGCCTGGGAACCTTTTTCCGCAAGCGGATCGTCTGGTTGCTGGTGCTTTTTGTCGCCGAAGCGTTTACCGGCAACATCTTGCGTCATTACGAAGTCCTGCTCACCCAGGTGGTAGCCCTCTCTTTTTTCATCCCCCTGCTCGTTGACACTGCCGGCAATGCCGGCACCCAGACGGCCACCCTGGTGATCCGGGCCATGTCGGTGGGAGAGATCCGCGGCGGCGATTTCCTGAAAGTAGTCTGGCGGGAGATGAAGGTGGGGCTGACCCTGGCCCTGCCCATGGCTGCGGTTACATTCTTGCGGGCGATGATGCTGGGCAGCCCCACCAACCTTGGCCTTACCGTAGCCGCCACGATCCTTGTGATCATCGCAGTCAGCTCCACACTGGGTGCAATCATGCCGATCATCGGGAAAAGGTTGGGCCTCGACCCCGCCGTATTCTCTTCGCCGCTAATCACCACCGTAGCCGACGCCGTGGGGCTGCTGATCTACTTCCAGTTTGCCCGCCTGCTCATGGGGCTGTAAGCCGGACAGTGTGAAAGCCCGGGTAAAAGATCTTTTCCCGGGCTTCTTTTCTTCGCCGCCGCCCCTTAAAAAATATTTCTCAGCATGGGCACCTCAGAATCTTTTATTCTCTTGGCAATACGGGCGGCAAGGGCCAACTCTAAGAGCAGATCCTCGCGGTTGTGCAGTTCAAGAAGTCTGCTCACCCTGGTTAACGATTCATCGAGATGATCTACCTGGTGGTGATCCATGATCGGGGTCCAGGTGGCATCGGTTTTCGCCCATATATTTTTGAGTTCTTCCGCTTCCTGCCGGGCCGCTGCCCAATCCTCCTCCTCCACAGCCTTCTCCAGGCGGCGAAGGTTTTGCTGCAACTGGTCGTACAGGGAGGTTGTATAAAAGTGGAGAGCAATTGATCCGACCAGGACAGCTACCAACAGGAGCACGGCAACCCAGATTGTCTTCATGATCCCCGGGATCCCTCCTTTCGCTGCACATAGAGCTGCCCTTCAGTATCGAGGCTGGCAAAAAGGATCTCTTTTAGATCGTTTATTCCCTGTTTTTTCATCTCATTTTGCAGCCAAAGCAGATCCAGGCCTGTTTTTCCCAGGTTTTCAAAGTTGATATTGCCGTCAACAACCAGTGGATGGGGTACGCCCTCGTACTGGGTCTCTATCTCCAGATCGCGCGGCTGCAGCGGCCGGTATTGCGATTTAGGGATGACGCTGAGATCGCCGTTCGTCTCAAAGATGGCAAACTCCACGTCGTTGATATTATGATAGCCGCAGATACGCAGTTGCTCGAGCAGATCATTGATATTCAGGTGCATCTCGCGCAGCTTTGTCTCGATAATCTTGCCGTTTTGAATGATGATGCTCGGCCGCCCGCAGACCAGCGAGCGCACCTTTTCGCTTCTCTGCGCGGCATAGGAGGTAACCACCTGGAAGACCACGAGCAAGATGATGGGGATGATACTGTTGAAAAGCGGTATGGCGATATCTTCCATGGGGATGGCCGCCAGCGCAGAAACGATGATTAAAACAACTAGCTCGTAGGGCTGGAGCTGGCCGATCTGCCGCTTCCCCATGATCCGCATGGCAACGATCACCAGGGCAAAAAGGATAAGTGTCCGGAACATGACTACGAACAATCTGCTTCACTCCTTCTGGTAAGGCGGGACGGTGTACCCCCCCCGCTCTACCTATAGCATAAGAAAAAAGGAGATGTTCATACACGCCGGACTCGGTTTATCCAAAACCCTCCGCCAACTGCAGGGGCGCCCCACCGGTTCGGCACAAACCAGGCAACGCCACAATATGAAAACGAGCGTCACCCCCATCCCCACCTCCACCCCCACCCCGACCCTCCCCCATGGAGGGGGAGGGAGAAGAAGGCAAGATCCTCGGCTAAGGGGGAGGGAGAAGATTGGAACCCTCACCGAGGGGAAGGGAGTATGTTGAAGCCCTCACCGAAAGGGAGGGAGAAGGTTGAAGCCCTCACCGAGGGGAAGGGAGAAAGTTGAAAGCCCTCACCAAGAGGGAGGGAGAAGGTTGATAGCCATCACCAAGGGGAAGGGAGTATGTTGAAGCCCTCACCGAGAGGGAGGGAGAAGGTTGAAAGCCATCACCAAGGGAGAGGGAGAAGGTTGAAGCCGGGGGGCGAAATCCCTGTCAAGGGAGAGGAAGGAGAAGGGGGGGAAGGCACGATCCCGCGTCCAGGGGAGCAGTCTGAATCCCCCCCAGGGGAGAAAAGGCAGAGCACCGGCAGGCGCTAGCACTGCCAGGCATCTTCGAAGAAGTGCAAATGCGTCGGCGTGAGCACCTTGAAGGCCTCGGCCATCTCAAAACCCTTTCCGGCAGCGTGCTCATATGCTTTTGCCGTGAGATAAGCGCCGATCATCTCCAGGCTTCCCCCGGGAAACTGGCTCTTATGTTTTGAGAGCGCCTCCATCTTCAGCGGCCACGTTTCGGTAACATCGATAAAGGTATTGGGACGCGAGGTGCCGTAGAAAGCGACGGCCTCGATGGGATGCGTCTCCAGACCTTCAGCCAGATGCTGCGGGCAGACATGGGGAAAAGCGCTCAGCATGGCCGCTTCGGCCGCTGCCAGGCCGGTAATCCGGTGGTCGGAATGGGCCTCGTAGGGCAGCCAGGGATCCATCACCATGATCGCTTTCGGACGAACCTCCCTGATCGCTTTGATGATTCTTTCACGCACAGGCGCCAGCTCCAGGCAGCTACCGTCAGGAAAATCAAGCCAGATCATTTCGTTTACGCCGAGAAGGCCGGCGGCCTCTTCACCCTCCCCGCGGCGGATACGGGCGAGCTCAGCAGGGGTAATCGAGACATCCTCCGTCCCCACGCCCCCGTCGGTGATAGTGAGATAGATCACGTCGGCGCCGGCCCGGGTCAGCTTTGCCACCGTGGCCCCGGCGCCAATTTCCCCGTCATCAGGATGCGCCTGTACGCAGAGCACCCGGCGCATCTCCATCAGCTCCGGAATGGGAAGCAGATCTTTTACTTTTGGCTGAGTCATCTTCTTGCACACTCCTTTTGTATAGCCCTCATATTTTACAGCGCAGAAACAGCAAAATGCTGCTCTTTGAACTGCGGTTGCTCTTCGTAACGCGCCGCGAGAGAGCTCCGGTAGAGAAGATAGCTGTCAAAATCAGCGTTGATCCCATGCTCATTTAGGATTCTGACGATATCCTCCGCCCGCGGCGGGCATCCCTTGATCGGCACCGCCTCGTTGATCAGGGGGTTGTCTCGGTTCTCCCGGATGATGCAGCTGCCAAAGAGAAAGGTCTTGTCGAAGCCGCCTCTGGAGCGAGCGACCTTGCCGGTTAGAAACTCGATATTATTGAACGGCTCCCCCTTGTAGGCGCCGAGTAGCAGTATGAGAACCATGTTGTTTAAAAAGGCACACCCGGAGCAGATCGTATCGTCGTACTTGGGGTAGTAGATACCCTCGATCCCCATCCTGCCGAAAGCGGTGGGCCCAGAGTTATCCTCCAGCCAGCCCCAGTCCCACTTCAGCTGCATCTTATGATCGGAGATATTTTCACCTTTCACCTCGATATTACTGCCGTCCAGGGGCAGGTTGTGTTCGCGGGCGTAGGCGGCGAGGTGACCGATCTCCGCCGGTTCCATCCCCAGGAGCATGGTCCCCACTACATCGGCAGCAAACATATCCCGCGAGGCGATGAGCAGATCGGCACGGTGGGCAGTCCCGTTCACCGCCGGGCCGCGATCGAGGGCGTAAATCCCGTCAATGAGCGTCAGCGCCGGAGCCAGCTTTTCCCCGATCTGATGAACGAAATGATCGAGGGGGATCTCCCGGTGATGGCAAAAAGTTTTGGAGCGCCGCGCCAGGCACCCCTTCAAATTCTTAAAACCCAGTGACACCTTAGTCGAATTATGGGTCTTCAGGACGGGAAGGTCGATCAAGAAGTCCGCCTCTAGGGCCGGCACGGCCATATTGAGGGAAAAACCGTCGAAATCAACCTTTTCATAAGGCTCCTCGTTGAGATCGAGGAGCTTCACCCCATATCTTTTTTCCAGGGCCGGATAGCCCAACCCCCGGTAGGCAGCAACGGTGCTGGAATTTATATCTTTATCCTCTGTTGCCGCCTCGGCGATGGTGATATCGCTGCAGCCGAATTCCTTGAGCAGCCTGACTACCTCTTCAACGACTACCGCCGTGGTAATTACCCCGTACTTAGGGTAGGGCAAAACCTCGTCCCACATCACCAGGTTGGGCTTCAGCAGCACTCTCTTTGACGCCGTCAGCTCTTTAAACCCATCGCAAAGCTCTATCGCACGGCCTACATTTGCCCGCTCGTCGGCGAACTTTACCAGACCCACCGCAGCCAGATCCATGAGCGCCCCTCCTTGCCGTAATTTTGAGAAATATCTCTCTTCCTCATTAAATCTTAACAGCTTCGGGACAGTTGTTCAACCCGCCACAGCCGCTAAAACAAAGGCCGTACTGGCTGTTAGAGCCTGACAAAACTGAAACTGTCCACATCGAAGAGGCCGCAGTCGGTAATCTTCAGGTGCGGGATCACCGGCAGGGCCAGGAAGGAAAGGGTCAGAAAAGGCTGCGGCGGCGAGGCCCCCAGGGCGCGAGCGGCGGCGGTAACTTTCTTGAGCGCCGCCGCCACCCCGGCGGCGGGCTCGGGAGAGATCAGGCCGGCCACCGGTAGGGGCAGCAGGGCGGATATCTCCCCAGCGCTCTCGGCGGCAACAAAACCGCCGCCGCAGCGGGCCAGCGTATTTACCGCCGTGGCCATGGCAGCTTCGTCGACCCCGGCGACGATAATGTTGTGAGAATCATGGGCTACGCTGGAGGCGATGGCACCGCGTCGCAATCCCAGCCCCCGCAGCAAGGCGACGGCGATCCGCCCGCTGCGCCGGTGCCGCTCCACCACGGCTACTTTGACAATATCGCGCTGCAAATCCGGCTCTATTGCGCCGTTTTCAGCGCGCTTCGGCTCCAGCATAAGCTTTTCGGTAATAATCTGCTCAGGAATAATCCCGATGATGGGAACAGGCCCGGGCCCGGCCCGGAGAGCAAAATCTTCCGCGCCGAGAACCCGCAGCAGGCGGACGGTCTGAAGAAGCTCGCCTCCCGGCGGCAAAGAAGGTACCTCTGCAGCCAGCTCTCCCTCCCGGACCACCACCTGCCCATCCTTGATCACCAACCCCACCCTGAACGTTTGCAGATCATCGACTACGGCCAGATCGGCCCGGTAGCCCGGCGCCACCGCACCGCGGCGATGGAGCCCGTAATGCAGCGCTGGGTTAAGGGCAGCCATCTCCACTACAGCCAGGGGATCGCAGCCCTGCTGCACCGCCCTGCGCAGGATCTCATCCATATGTCCGGCCTGAAGAAGCTCTTCCGCTTCTTTGTCATCGGAACCGAACATAAACCAGCGGCTACCGGCTGTCTTAACGGCGGGCAGGAGAGCGGTAAGGTTGCGTGCAGCGGAGCCCTCGCGGATGATCACCCTCATCCCCAGGCTGACTTTCTCCAGCGCCTCAGCGGCACTGACAGCCTCGTGATCAGTAGAGATACCCGCAGCGAGATAGGCCTGCAGATCCCTGCCGATCATCGCCGGCAGGTGCCCGTCCACAGGTTTCCCCCGCTGCTGCGCCGCGGCGATCTTTGCCGCCACCACCCTGTCACCATGGATCACCCCGGGATAATTCATCATCTCCGCCAGGCCCAGCACGCGCGGGTGATCGAGGAGCTCCTCCACCTGGGTAGGCGTGATCTCCCCCCCGGCGGTCTCCATCTCCGTCGATGGAACACAGGAAGGGACCATAAAGTAAAAGTCGAGCGGCAGATTTTCGGTGGCTGCAAGCATATACTCAACTCCGCCCAGGCCGAGGACATTGGCGATCTCATGCGGATCGGCGATCACCGCTGTGGTACCGCGGGGCAGTACCGCCGCCGCAAAGTGTCCCGGCAGCAAAAGAGTGCTTTCAAGGTGAATATGGGCATCGATAAGCCCGGGGATAATATAGCTTCCGGCGAGGTCGATCATCTCTTCCCCCGCCGGGTAACCTGTCCCGATGGCAGCGATCTGATCGCCTTCAATCAGGAGATCGGCTTCAATTATATCCCGGGTAAAAAGATTGACCACCCTGCCTCCCTGTAGCATCAGTGAGGCTGGCCTTACGCCCCGGGCCACTTCACTGGTTGCAACCAATTTTTCAGCAAACATCGCACACCCTCCCGTAATATTGTCACCCCCGCAGAGAATACGGAAGCAGGAACCCCCTTTCCCCTTAGCGAATAAGGTTTAAGCCAACTTCTAATTATGGAGGCGAAAGACAATGTCCTTAACCGCCAAAGAAATCATGACCACTGCGATCATCAGCGTCGACAGGGAGCAGACCCTTCAAGAAGCGCTCACCCTCATGGCCAAGCATAATATCAGCGGTCTTCCCGTCACCGGAGCTGATGGAAAGATCGCCGGCATTATCTCCAACACCGACATTATCAACTATGCCCAAAAGGTAAACATCGTCCCCCTTTTTGACCCCTCTGGGTGGGTCTCCCCCCATGCCCCCATTGAGAATCTGACGGCAGTGCGGCAGGGGATCGATTTTCTAGCCAAAACCACGGTAAACCGCCTGATGAAAAAAAAGGTCTACACGGCCCGTGAAGAGACCACCATGCTGGAGATCGCCCGCCTGATGAGCCGTCATCAGATTAACCGGGTGCCCATTGTCGACGAAGCGCACAGGCCTGTCGGTATCGTCACCCGCAATGACCTGGTGCAGAGCATCGCTCGGTAGCAATTATATTAAACCATAATGGGGATCATATTGAAAGATATGCCGTTGTGAAGCGGGCGGCCGCCCGCTTCGGGGCGTCGCTTACAGTGACCGCCTTGCCGGGCAGGCATAGGATAGTACGGCTATCTGTAATTAACAACGCTCGCTGCTGCCACCATTGTCGACCCGCCGCGGGCACATTTATCAGAAAAGGAGGCTCACCGGGTGGGCACTCCAAGAAAGAAACCTGCCGGCGCCGCTCACCTGCGGGTCGGTTGGCGCAATCTCGGTGCAATTTATCTCGGTAAGTCGCTGATCTGGGCGAGCCGCCTTCTCAAACAGGGCGGCACCACCCTGCCCGGGCGGGCCGCACTGAGGCTCTCGCCGCAGCTGATCCTTTTTTTCTCAGCGCAGCTCGGCCCGGGAACAACGGCGATCACTGGCACGAACGGGAAGACCACCACCGCTGCGTTGCTGGCGTCGATCTGTAAAGAGGCAGGCCGGCGCTGCCTGCACAACGCTGCCGGCGCCAATCTGGCCTGGGGAATCGCCTCCACCCTTATCGAAGCATCCTCCTGGAAAGGCACGCTGCCGGAAAGGTATGCTGTTCTGGAGATCGATGAGGGCGCCTTCCCGGCGCTCAGCGAAAAACTGCACCCCCGCACTGCTCTGGTAACCAATATATTTCGCGATCAGCTCGATCGTTTCGGCGGCGTGATGCAGGTGCGCTCGGCAATCCAGCGGGGAGTGCAGGCGCTGCCCCCCGATGCCCGGCTCCTTTTAAATGCCGATGATCCCCTGGTCGCCTCCATCGACGGCGGCTCCCGGCAGACCCTCTACTACGGCCTCGATCTGCAGCCCCGCCAAGAAGACGCCCCTGGATCGAGAGAAGAACCTCCGCTGTCCTGCCCCCACTGCCGCCAGGAGCTCCGTTATAGCCGGCTTTACTACGCCCACCTGGGCCGTTACCGCTGTCCCTCCTGCGGTTTTTACCGCCCCGAGCCTGAATTCAAGCTGCGCCGTTTTTCTTTCACCTCCGCCGGAGGAGCCGATCTGAGCCTAAGTCTGCGCGGCAACCCGCTGCAGGCCACACTGCCCCTCCCCGGAATCTACAACCTTTACAACGCCCTCTCCGCCGCCGCCGCCGCATGGTCCTGCGGCCTTCCGGAAGAGGCCATCGTTAAAGCGCTTGCCGCCGCCACCCCCCCCGCAGGGAGGATGGAGCGTTACCGGGTAGATTCCCGAAATCTGCTGGCGGCGCTGATCAAAAACCCCGCCGGCGCCAACGAGGTGCTCCGAACCCTCTCCGGGGAAACAGCCCATGATCGCCGGGTTCACCTTCTCATCGCCATCAACGACCGCATCGCCGACGGCACCGATATATCGTGGCTGGAAGAAATAGACTTCAGCCCGTTAAACACAATGAGGGCCCGCCTCGGTAGCATAACCCTTTCCGGAACCCGGGCCCGTGAGGTGGGCCAACGCCTGGAAGAATGGGATTTTTCGGCTGGGAAGATGCTCCTGGCTCCTGCTCCGCCACAGGCGCTGCGTAGAGCTATCGCCCGGGCAGAACCGGGCGAAAAACTGATCATCCTCGCCAATTACACAGCCATGAAAGAGCTACGCCGCCGGCTCGCCCGGTGAAGAAACAGCCCGCCGGAGTATAA
>DUVX01000048.1 GCA_012840855.1 Bacillota bacterium
CAAAAATAGAGCACCCAGCGGCCCTCGAGCTGCTGGCAGCGGGGGTTGCCGTACCGTCTGCGGGTATGCTCCATCACGTTGCGATCGGTCCAGAAGGGAAAAACTTCAAAATTGAGAATATCGATATCTTCAGCGGAAATACGGTAAGGGTTCATCTCGCGCTCATCAACCGTGAGCAGCTCAGGCCAAAGCGCCAGTGCACCGAATTCGGGAAAGAGGAGCACGCCCACTTCCCGGGTGGTGGTAGTGCCGGCGAGAAGGTCATCGCTGCGGATGATCGGTTCGCGGTGAGAAAGAATATGGTGCAGCGCCTCGGCCTGCCGCAGCCCCTGATGGCGCGGTTTTCCGGCGGGGTCTTTTTCGAAACCATGTTTTAAATAGTACTCTGTCAGCAGCCGCGGCCTTTCGGAGCATATTTCCGATGGGGTGGTGTAAAGCTTTTCGCGAGCCGCCTGTAAGCGCGAAAAATGCTCCAGCCGGTAAGCGCTCAGAAA
This sequence comes from Bacillota bacterium, assembly GCA_012840855.1. Lineage (GTDB taxonomy): Bacteria > Bacillota > Dethiobacteria > DTU022 > DTU022 > JAAZPQ01. The sequence goes on from DUVX01000048.1 coordinate 495, forward strand.
GGGCTCATCGAGCACCTCCACCCGGTCATGAGGTTCTGACTGCAGAGCCGCCCGGTGCGCCAGCGGATGAGAATCGCGCGCTTCGGGATGGTAATCCATAATCCCTGGAGAGCTTTCCTGCTGCAGGCGAAGTCTCTTTCTTTTTTTGCTACCTGCTACCAGTTCTTGCGAAAGATGGCCGAACTTGGCCAGGTACATCAGGTTGCCCTCCATGAAGAGATCGTTTTCCAGCATCATGGTGAGGGCGTCGGCGGGGCTTTTCAGGGAGAATATACTGCGCAGGCCGGACCCGGTTTTGAAATTGAAGGTCAGATCCGGCTGTTCAATCCGGCCGCGCCCCGCCCTCATCCGGCCATCTTTGAAGATAGCGTAGGCCTCAGCCCGCCCATCCCTGGTGCGAAATTGGATCCGGGCGTTGAACAGATAGCCCCTCTCTTCATCGATGATATTGCGGCGGAAAGCGGGACTGAAACGGAACATCAGCGACATCAGCTTCAACACGAAACTCGCCTGCAGGCCGGCAGTAAAATCGCCGAACCTATCCGCCAGCTTTTTTCCCCAACTCATCTCTCCGTCCTCCCCTATTTTTTTATGGGATACCTTTTTTCACACACTTTCACCCGGCAGGCACCCCTATCTTACCGGCCCCCTTCGTCTATCCATCTGTGAAACCCGGGGCACCGCCAGCCGTCCTTACCTGTTTTTTCCCCCGAACCGCTCTCTGCAGATAGTTATCGACAGCGGAAAAGTAAAGGGTATCAAAATCGGCATCCAGCTCAGCCCAGATCCCCGAGCGGTGCAGAGAAATGATCCCGTGGCAGAGACCCAACAGGGTCAGCGCCTTTTCGGCAGGAATTTCCGGGGGCTCTCCGTCCCAGCCAAGTTCGTAGAAGGCATCCAGAAGCAGCTCAATATTTTTCAGGGCCACCGCTTTCTCCGCAAAAGCAGCCTTTTCAGCGGCAGTGCCGGCATAGTCCAGGTACTTGGGAACATGAAAGGAAAACATGAGATCATAGTAATAGGGATATTCCAGGCTGAAGCGGTAGAACTCGGCAGCATAACCGCGGAGCCGCTGCAGCGGATCAGCAGTGTGGGGCCGGGCCAGCAATAAACGGTTCAAAATGGTGAAGCCCTCGGTTAAAATATCGAGGTAAAGTGCATCCTTATCGCTGTAATAGTTATAGATCGTTGCTGGGGAACAGCCCGCCCGGCGAGCAATTCTCCTGATGGTTACAGCATCGTAGCCGTGCTTGTTGAAAAGTTCCAGGGTGGCCCGAAAGATCCTGTTTTTAGCCCGCTCCACCTGCCAGGCTGGCCGCCTCGGTCGAGCCATCAGTCTCTCCCTCCTTCAACAGCGAAAGAACTCCGGCTGAAACAATTAATCCATCATTATATTAACACCGTTCAGATAACCCTGTCAATCATCCCCTCCCCTGGGCGATAGAAGGAAAATGATCGGGCGGAAGAGAAATAACTTAACAGGATTATTAATTTAACTATTCAGCTAAAGGGGGAACTACCGTGAACAAGTTGGCTCCGTTTACCCTATCCAGGCAGACGCTCTATTCAGTGGGAGCTCTTTCTTTCAACCTGACCGAGCGGATGATCCTGCTCTATCTACCGATCTTTTATCTACCCTCAAAGGAATTGGGGGTGCACCACCTCTTTCCCGGCGGAACATTCGGGGGCTTTTTAACGATCATGGGCCTGATCATGGTTGTGGGACGTGTTTTTGACGCCCTCGCCGATCCTGTTGTCGCCTCGCTAAGCGATCGGAGCCGCTCTCCCATCGGCAGGCGCAAGCTGTTCAAGCTGATCAGCGCCTTACCGATGGCTCTTTTCGCCGTACTGATCTTTTTCCCGCCTTTCCCCCATACAGAAAGCATCATTAACGGCCTCTGGTGCGGGGCCATGCTTTCGCTCTTCTATATCGCCTTTACCGCTTACGCCAACCCCTTTTTGGCACTGGTCTCCGAACTGGGCCAAGATGAGCCGATGCGGATCAACCTGAACACCTTTATCGCTATCTTCGGCCTCGTCGGGGTAGCGCTCGTCACCGTCGCCTTTCCCCCCATTGTTGAACATCTCCGGACAAAGGGTGTTGTTTTTCATACCTCATACGCCTGGGCGGCCGTTATCTTTGCCGCCATCGCCTGTCTGGCGGGCTATATCTCCTGCCTAGCTTACGATGAGAAAAAGCACACTCTGCCGAGTACCCCGGTACAAACCGGCATCATCGAATCGCTGAAGAGAACCTTTGGGGTTAAGCATTTTGTCACCTTCCTCACCGGTGAACTTTTCCTTATGTTCTGCGTCAACATCATTACCTACAGTATGGTCTATTATGCCGTGGCCATCTTCAAAAGAGGTGAGGGCTTCATGACTTTTATCGCCGGGGCGGCGCTGCTCGGATCCATGGTCAGTTTCCCCATTGTAAACCACCTTGGCAAAACCGTGGGCAAGAAAAAAGTGATCCTCTTCTCAGTCGCTTTTTTCGCGCTGGCCACGATGGTTCTCTTCATCCTCAGTTTCCACATGAACTCGCTGCTCACCTATATCAGCCTCGGCATCTTCTTCCTCTGCGGTTTTCCGCTGGCGGCGCTCTCCGCCCTAGTCTACTCCACCACTTCGGATATAGCCAGGGAGGACGCCTTTCGCACCGGCATCCGGAGGGAGGCCATGTTCTACGGGGCCCGGGCAGTTCCCCTGAAGATAGTGATCGCCCTTTCGGGGCTCACCTTCGGCTTTCTCATCTCCCAATTTGGCAAGGATATGGCCGAGCCCCTGGGGGTCCAGCTTACCCTTCTGGTGGTCTCCGTGGTCTCGCTTATCGGACTATATTTCTTCTGGCGCTACCCGGAGGAAGAGGTGCTCGCCAGCCTGAAAAAGCATGAGGAGATGGCGGCAGCGGCAAGCGATAGAGCGGAGGGATGAGGCGCCATGAAAAATAAAATGAGCGAGCACAGCTATTTTGGCACCGGCCGCATCGTAGTCCTGGGGCACCGCGGCTCCCCCCGGGAGGCGCCGGAGAACACCCTGCCCTCTTTTCGCAGGGCCCTGGAGCAGGGCGCCGACGGGGTCGAGCTGGACGTCCACCTGACCTGTGACGGAGCCCTCGTCGTTTTTCATAATTACACGCTCTCCGGGACCACCGGCAGCAGGGGATTTCTGGCGAAGCGGACCCTGAAGGAGCTGAAGGAGCTCGACGCCGGCTCCTCCTTCTCCCGCGAGTACGCCGGCACTCCCATCCCCACCTTTACAGAGGTGGTTGAGGGCCTCGATAAAAGGGCGTTCATCATGATCGAAATAAAGAGCTACCTGGGAAGGGCCAATGAAGATGTCGCCCGGGCTGTCGCCGCTGCGGTAGCAAAACACGATCTCTATGAACGGGCCGTTGTCTCTTCCTTCAACCCTCGGATCCTGAAAAAAGTGAAGGAGAGCGACAGCCGAATCCCCGTCGGCTTTCTGCACCACCTGCCCTTTCCGGGGTTTTCTGGAAAAAGCTGCGCGCTTTTCCCGGGGCGCCTGGAGGTGCTGCATCCCCTGCACAGGATCGTCAGCGCCAGATATATGGAGCGGGCCCGCAGGCTCGGCTGCCGAGTGATCCCCTGGACGGTGAACAGCGCCGCTGATCTCCAAAAGATTTTACCCCTCGGGGTGGACGGAGTGATCACTGATTATCCCGGTGCGATCAGTGACGCGCTGCAGGCGGCGAAGGAAAGGGGCGGCTGAGATCATGCTGCGAGAGATCGATCTATTCCTGCTCGATATGGATGGCACTATCTACCTTGGAGAGAGCCTCATCGAGGGAGCGCGCGAATTTTTGGGTTTGCTGGAAAGGCGGGGTAAGGGTTACTGCTTTCTCACCAATAATTCCTCAAAAAGCGCAGGTTCGTACCTGGACAAGCTACGGCGCTTCGGGATCAAGGCGAGGCGGAAAGACCTGGCCACCTCTACCGATGTGCTGATCTACTATCTGCAAAAGAGAGCACCGGGGGCATCTCTTTACCCGGTGGGGACAGGGGAATTTGAGAGGGAGCTGGCGGAGTCAGGTTTTACCCTGGTGCGCGAATACAGGGATCACCGCCCGGTGGACTACGTCGTTGTCGGCTTCGACACCACCCTGAACTATCAGAAGCTCTTCGACGCCACCCGCTATATCCGGGAGGGCGTCCCCTATTTCGCCACCCATCCGGACCAGAACTGCCCCCTGGAGGGCGGCGTCTATATGCCCGACTGCGGCGCGATCATCGCCTTTATC
>DUVX01000049.1 GCA_012840855.1 Bacillota bacterium
CGCTGGCCCTGATGCCTTCCGCGGATGGCGCTCTGGTGGAGAGGCGCCTCCAAGAAACAGGCGAAGGACGGTTGCTTTGTTCGCGGGGAGGTTTCACTATCGATCCGGTGGAGGATATTGCGCCCCATGTAGGTCGGGCCGTGAAAGGCGGCGCCCTGCAGGGCGCCGAGCTGGCCGCCATCAGTTCGCTTCTGAAAGGGGTGCGGCGCTGGCAACGCTTCTTTAAAAGCGAGGAGAACACCGCCCTCTATCCCCTGATAGCCAAGGCGGTCTCTTCGCTTGAAGGCTGCAGCAGCCTGGCTCGCAAGCTGATCCGCTCCATCGATCCCGGGGGGGAGGTTCTCGACGGTGCCTCACCGGCGCTGACGGCGCTGCGGCGGCGCGAAGGAACCCTGCAGGAAAGAATCCGTGAAAAACTGGACTCTTACCTGCGCGACAGTGCAAAAAGACGGCTGCTGCAGGAGACGCTAATAACCATCCGCGGCGGCCGGTATGTTTTGCCGGTGAAACAGGAGTATCGCCAGCAGATCAAGGGGGTTGTCCATGATCAATCGGCCAGTGGGGCCACCCTTTTTGTTGAACCGCTGCCCGTTGTTCAGCTGCAGAACGAGCTCGCCGGAGTGCGCCACGAGGTTGCGCAGGAGATCGAGCGTATCCTGAGGGCGCTCAGCGTTGAGGTGGCCGCCGCCGCAAAGCCGCTGCTCCACGACTGCTCCCTTTACGGCCGCCTGGATCTCATTGTCGCCTGCGGACAGCTCAGCCTGGAGCAGGGCGCCGCCCCGCCGCAGCTGCTTCTTAAAGGCAGCCCGGAGCTCTATCTCGAACGAGCGCGGCACCCACTCCTGGGGGAGGCAGCGGTGCCGCTGACGGTGGCGATGGGCGGGGGACGCCGTGTCATGGTGATCACCGGCCCCAACACCGGCGGTAAGACGGTGACGCTTAAAACAATCGGGCTCCTGGCGGTGATGGCCCAATGCGGGCTGCATATCCCGGCGTCCAGGCAGAGCCTGCTCCCTGTATTTGATACTCTGCGCGCCGATATCGGTGATGAGCAGAGCATCGAGCAGTCGCTGAGCACATTTTCGGGACATTTCAAAAATATTATCGCCCTCCTGGAGCGGCACGGGCCCTGTTCGCTGGCGCTTCTCGATGAGCTGGGGGCGGGGACCGATCCCTCCGAGGGAGCAGCGCTGGCCATGGCCATACTAGCCAACCTCCTGCAGCGCGGCGGTCTCACCGTGGCGACGACCCATATCAATGAGCTGAAGCTTTTTGCCCAGGTGCGGGAGGGGATGGAGAATGCGGCGATGGAATTTGACCAGGAGACGCTGGAGCCGACCTACAGGCTACTTCAGGGGATCCCCGGGAGCAGCAATGCTCTGGCTATAGCTAAAAAGTTAGGCCTCCCTCGCGCGGTGCTTTCCGAGGCCCGGGGTTATCTTTCGCGAGGCCATGCCGAGGTGGAGAGGGTGATCAGCAGCCTTGTGGGGCAACAGCAGAGGCTAGATCAGGAAAGCCGCGAGGCTTCCCGGGAGCGAGAGCAGGCTGCGGCGCTGCGCCGCGAACTGGAGGGGGAGCAGCGGGAGCTGCAGGCAAAGCGGGAAAAGATTCTCCGCGAAGCCCGCGATGAGGCTCGCGCCCTGCTCCGGCGGGCCAAGTCTGCCAGCGACAGCATGATCCGCGAACTGCGTCGGGTGAAGGCCGGGAGCGGTGGGAGGGAAGCTCTCTCCAGGGCCGAAGGGGCCCGCCGGGAGCTGCAGGAGCTGCGCCGGGAAGTGGAAAACGAACCGGGCCTTGTCGAGGCACCGGCTCTGCCCGCCGCCGAGCTTGCGGCAGGGAGAGTTGTTTTCGTGCAGAGTCTCCAGAAAAAAGGCGAAATCATCGCCTTAGAGGGTGATCAGGCGCTGGTGCAGGTGGGCGCTATCCGGGTCCAGCTGCCGCAAAGAGAGCTCCGCCGCTGGGAGGGTTCCCCGGCGCCGGTGGAACCCCAGCGGGGGAGCAGTTACACCGTGCAGAAGGAGACGGTGATCCATCCGGAGGTTAACCTTCACGGGAAAACCGTGGAGGAAGCGATCCCGTTGGTTGACAAGCTTCTCGACGATGCCCTCTGGGCCGGCCTGGGGCAGGTGACGGTGAATCATGGCAAGGGGACGGGGAGGCTCAAAGAGGGCCTGCGCGCCTACCTGCGCGAGCACCCCCTGGTAAAATCTCTACGCGGCGGCGCCGCCGGGGAAGGCGGCGGCGGGGTAACTATAGTTGTTCTCATCGGCGGGACAGGGGCCGCCCCTTGAGGAAAGCTGTCGGTGAAATGAAGTACTCACGGACGGAGGGATCGCTTTGAAGGAGGGCAGTTTGGAAAAATGTCTTCTCGATCTGCTTGAACCGGGGGTTTACAAGACCACGGAGCAGCTGGTGCAGGAGTTCCGGATGGAATACCCCCGACGGTGGCAGGAGCTGGAGGAGGAGGGAAAACGCCTCTTCGGCGGCACTTGCGGCGCCTACCAGCAACCCTCCACCAGGATCATGCGGGCTCTTTTTTCCCTCCCCCAGGAAAGCTGCCTCCGCCGCCGGCAGGGAAACAGGTACAGCTGGAGCGCTCCATCCATTGACTAAGCGGGACACCGGGGACGTACCTTCCTGTCCCATACCATGACGACTTGCCTTAAAAGAGCAGGCAGACCCGGCTCCAGCAGGATGTTAAAATATGGTGCAGCCTGCCGTCAAAAAGTCGGGCAAAAGCGCTGCCGCCGTTGCGGCCGCTGTCTCCGGTGATGACTACGCGGACCTCCCCGCTTCTCTCAGAATCCCCCAGAAAGCCCCTTGCCTGGACAGAGTAGGTATACTCGCCGGGTTCAAGATCCTCATCTTCAAACCACTCCTGCCAGTAATCGGTTCTGCCTATAATCGAACCGTTGCGGAAAATGATGAACTCTGTTGCCCGATCATCCGCTGCATCCCAGGCCAGCCGCACCGTGTTACCCTCCAACAGCTCGAAGCGCAGATTTTCCGGATTGCCCGGAAGCTGAAAGATGCTTTCCCCCAGGGTTACTTCCGCTTCTATCGGCTCGGAGAGGGTGCCCTGCCCGCTGACGGCCTGGAGGGTGTAGATATAGGTTCCCGGCTGCAGCTGCCTGTCCGTATATGTGCGGGCTTTTTTACCCAGAGCGCTGATCAGCTGTTTTTTGCCCGCTTTTTCGCCTTGCGCCCGGCGGTAAAGCTGAAATTCCTTTACGTCAGCGCCGCGGTAGCGCCAGTTTAATACGACCTGGCCACCGCCCAGGGGGGTGGCGGTGAAGGAGGTGAGCTCACCGGAAAACTCCGTATGCAGATCGCAGACTTCCTCTGGAGGTATCTCCTTGGCGTCGGCGGGGCCCCGCCCTGCACCCCTTTTCCACCGGCTGTCGGTGACGATATAGTCGGGGCGCTCGAAGAATACCTGTTGCACGATCTGGTCCGCGGGGCAAAATTCACCGGCCAGAAGACCCGAGGCCTCACAGATATCGAGCTGCACATGCTTGTCGCAGGTTAGACGGGGCACGTGGTTTCTCAGGAAATAATCGGCCTGTACGGTTCCCGCTTCGCGGCAATGTTCGTTGGGCAGCAGGCCCGATTTGGTGCAGACCTCTACACGGACCACGCCAGCGGGCTGCGGGGCAAAATTTTCCTGTGGCAGCGTTTTGAAGACCTCTTGAAAAAGTGTCCTGATCATCCCTGAGGTATAGTTCCATCCCGAGGCGATCCCGCCCATCTCCTTAATATCGTAGCCCATCCAGAAGGTAGCGACGACATTGGGTGCGTAGGCGGCCAGGTAGATGTCGCGGGCGTCGTCCGTAGTTCCCGTCTTCGCGGCCAAGGGGCGGCCCAATCCGGAAAGGCCCCTAGCGGTAGTCTGGGTAACGACATCCTGGAGGACGCTGGTGGTCATAAAGGCTGCTTCGGGGGATAAGATCTGCTCCGGAGAAGCTTTGTGTTCATAAAGAACCTCGCCGTGGCGGTTCTCGATGCGCCGGACGGTATGCATATCCATCTTGATGCCATTGTTGGCCAGAACGCTGTAAGCCTGGGCCATATCCAGCGCGGTAGTCTCGCGGGAACCGATTGCCCAGGGCAGGTCCGGTTGAGCCGCCTGCGGATCGTAAGTGGTGATCCCCATCCGGAAAGCCATCTCCGCCCCCTTTTCCAAACCGATATGGTCGCCGTATGCCCTGATCGCCGGGATATTGATCGAGTGAGCCAGGGCCCGGCGCACCGTGACCATGCCCCGGAAAGCGCTGTCCACGTTTTCCGGCCACCATCCGGGAAAAGCCAGGGGGGAGTCGTCCAAAACCGAGCCAAGCCCCAGGAGCCCTTCATTGAAGGAAGGCCCGTACTCAAGGATAGGCTTGATCGCGGAGCCGGGCTGGCGCAGGCTAAGGTAGCGCAACAGCTCATTGCGATTCTTGAGGTATTCCCTGCCGCCGCCGAGAGCCCAGACCTCACCGTTCTTCGGGTCGGTGAGCACCATGGCCGACTGCGGTTGGGGGATCCCTTTTTTCTCATCGTTGTAGACACCGCTCCAGTAGTCGCCGGGTAGCCTTCCGTTGTTATCCTGAACTGCTTTGTTCAAACGATCCATATCGATATAAACCGTCCGGGGGTAAAGATCGGCCCGGCTGAGCACATTTTCAAGATGCTCCTGGTAACCGGTGTTCATGGTCGTATAGACCCTTAAACCCCCATTGTAGATCGCTTCGTAGGCTTCTTCCTGGGTGTTGAATTCCGGAATACCCTCGAGAATGTCGACAAGCTCATGATGAACGACATAATCCACAAAATAGGGATGGGGATAGGCCTGGGTGGTGGGTTTGGCAAATTTAAGCTTCGCGTCAACAGCCTTCTCATATTCTTCGGAGCTGATATATCCCAGGCGTTTCATGTTGCCCAGGACGAGCTTCATCCGGCTGGTCGCCGCCTTCTTGTCGTTAAAGGGATTGTAATAAGAGGGCGAGCGAACGATACCGGCCAACAAAGCTGTTTCGGACAGTTTGAGTTTGCCCACACTTTTACCAAAATAAGCCTGGGAGGCGGCCTCGACACCGTAGATACCGTTACCGAAACAGATCCGGTTAAGATACATCTCTAAGATCTCGTCTTTACTCTTGAGCCGCTCCAGTTTCAGCGCCAGCCACATTTCCTGGACCTTGCGTTTGATCTTCTTGCCGGGATCGAGCATGGCGTTACGGATCAGCTGCTGGGTGATGGTGCTGGCGCCCTGTGAGAAACTGCGATCGCGGATATTGACGAGGATAGCTCGTCCAAAACCGATGGTGTCAACGCCGCGGTGTTTGCGAAAGCGCTCATCTTCTATGGCGATGAAAGCTTTCTGCAGCTGTTCCGGGATCTCTTCGATGGGTAAAACGATCCGGTTTTCAGCGGCGTGTAGCTGGGCGATCTCATTGTCGTCACGATCATAGATGTAGGATGCTTCGATGGCTTCAAGGGCGGCCATATCCAGGGCCGGTGCGTCGGCGAGATAGCTGATCATGATTCCGGTAAAAGCAAGGATGGTGACGGCGATGGGGATGGCGATAATTAAGAGGGCTTTTTTCAGTGTCTGCCGGTTAATTTTTAATTTTGCAATCCGGTATACTTTTTTTGTTTCAGCGCTTTTTTGAGAGATGCTTAAAGGCACCTTTTTCTCAGCCACTCCGAAGCGCCTCCTCTCTTTCGAGGGTATGCTATAATAATAAAGTCATTATAGCATAAATCGCATCA
>DUVX01000050.1 GCA_012840855.1 Bacillota bacterium
CGGAGCGGCGGCGGAAAGAGTGCGGCTGGATACCGTCTACCTGTTGCAAAATGAAGAAGGGGTGTTGCCTGATGCCCGGTGAAAATAATAAAAGTGTACGCAAATTTGACGCCCTGCAGGAGACCCTACACTGCTACCGGATCTATCCGGGGCTACAGCTCTATGTTCTTCCCAAGGCCGGCTATCAGAACAAGTATGCCGCTTTTTCCACCCATTTCGGCTCCATCGATACCCGCTTTCGGATCGAGGGGACCGAAGAGACGGCCGTCGTCCCTGAAGGGGTCGCTCATTTTTTGGAACACAAGCTCTTCGAGGACGAAAGGGGCAATGTTTTCGATCGCTTTGCCGCTTTCGGCGCATCATCCAACGCCTTCACCACCTTTACCCATACCACCTATCTCTTCTCGACAACGGATCATTTTTCCCAGTGCCTCGAGCTGCTGCTCGACTTTGTCCAGGAGTCCTATTTTACCGATGAGTCGGTGAGCAAGGAGCAGGGGATCATCGCCCAGGAGATCCGCATGTATGACGACAATCCAGACTGGCGGATATTTTTCGATCTGTTGCAATCGCTCTATCATCATCACCCCGTGCGCGAGGATATCGCCGGCACGGTGGAGAGTATTGCCGGGATCACCCCCGACCTGCTCTACCGTTGCTATCGCCGTTTCTACCATCCCAGCAATATGGCCCTCTTTGTGGTGGGTGATCTTGATCCCGACGGAGTCTGGCGCCAGGTGGAGAAAAATATCGAAAGGCATAGCTACCGGGAGCTCGGTGAAATTATCCGTCTCTATCCCGAAGAGCCGGAAACGGTTTCCCGACAGCGGATCGCCCGTGAGATGGTCGTCTCGGAGCCGCTGTTCAACCTGGGTTTCAAGGATCCGGCGGTGACGCAGCTTGAGGGCAACGCCCGGCTGCGCCGCGAAGGAGCGATGGAGATCCTGCTCAGCGCTATTTTCGGGCCCAGCGAACCGCTGTACAACGAGCTCTACGAAGAGCTGCTTATCGACGACCGTTTCGATGCCGATTACACCGCCGAACCGGGCTATGGTTATGTCCTTATCGGCGGTGCAACCAGGGATCCGGATCAGCTCTACGAGCGGATCATGGAGGCCATCGAAAGAATAAAAACGAAAGGGCTGGATGAAGAGCAATTCGAGCGGCACCGGCGCAGCAGCCTCGGCAAATTCATGCGCCGCTTTAATTCCCTTGAGTTCATCGCTCACAATTACCTGGCCTACCGCTTTCGCGGCAGCGATCTTTTCAGCTACCCCGATCTGCTGCAGCAGGTCACCCTGGAGGAGGTGCAATCGCTCTTGGGTGAGGTCTTGGTCACGGAAAGGCATGCCCTGTCCATGATCACTCCAAAAGCGCCCGGCTCATGAGCTAATGAGCGGGGGGGCGCACACTTTGTCTTAGGCCTCGAGGATTTACTCCCCCCGTCCTTCCACTCTTTAGAAGTTCACTACCGCACAGGCGATGGGCCTGGCGGTAGTTTTCTTTCTTTCTCTAATAACCGCTGTCTTGTGAGAGCTGCCCCATCATCTTCCGGTTATAATTAAACACTTGCTGCCGGGAAAACAATCCACTACAATAGTAAGAGAGCATGAGCACAAAAATGTGCACAACAACGTGGGAGGAAGACGATGCATCCATTTAAAGAATATCTTAACCCCCCTCTAGGGGAACTGCTGCAGAGCATGGCCATGGATAAAACTTTTGTTCGGGGGGAAGGCTGCTCTCTCTATGATAGATCAGGCAAACGCTATCTTGACTGTATTGCCGCTTATGGTGCGCTTCCTTTCGGGCACAATCCTGCGGCGATCTGGGAGGCGGTATTCGCCCTACATAGCTCGGCGGAGCCCAACTTCGTTCAGCCCTCTTGCCTCGATGCAGCCGGTGAACTGGCCCGGCGGTTGGTGGAGCTGGCGCCGCCGGGTATGCGCTATGTTACCTTTGCCAACAGCGGTGCCGAGGCGGTGGAGGCAGCGCTGAAGCTCAGCCGCTCCGCGACGGGGCGAAAGGGGATTCTGGCCGCAGAAAACAGTTTTCACGGCAAGACCCTGGGCGCCCTTTCCGCCACCGGCAATCCCGACTACCATCGCTCTTTCGGAGCCCCGCTGGAGGGGTTTAGCTTTGTTCCGTACGGAGACCTGGAGGCCCTAAAGAATACACTGGCCGCCGCTCCGCAGGCCTACGCCGCTTTTCTTGTAGAGCCGATCCAGGGCGAGGGGGGGATTGTTGTGCCGCCGCCCGGCTATCTTGCTGGGGTCAGGGAGGTCTGCAGCCGCTACGGAGTTCTCCTGGTAGCAGATGAGATCCAGACGGGCCTGGGACGGACGGGGCGCCTTTTTACCTGCGAAGAGGAGGGGATCATTCCCGACCTGCTGCTCCTGGCCAAGGCCCTAGGCGGTGGGCTTTTGCCCATCGGCGCCTGCCTCAGCACAGCCGAAGCATACAGCGACCGCTTCGCGCTTAAACATTCCTCCACTTTTGCGGGGAGCTCCCTGGCCTGCCGGGTGGGACTCAGGGTGCTGGAGGAGCTCACCGGGGGAGGCGGCGCGCTGCTCGGTGAGGTCCGAAAACAGGGGGCGCTACTGAAAGAGGGCCTCCTGTCCCTGCAAAAAGAATATCCGCAGATCCTTCTCGATGTACGCGGCAGGGGGCTCATGCTCGGCCTGGAGCTGGGGATGGAGCGGCGTGATTTTGGCGGAAGCTTGCTGCGGGTTGTTGCCGAACAGGGACTTTTGGCCCCCGCCGCCTCCGCATACCTTCTGAACCAGGAGGGCATCCGGGTGGCCCCCACGCTGAACGGCGGCAGCGTCATCCGGATAGAGCCGCCGCTTACCATAAGTGAAGGGGAGTGCTGCCAGGCTCTTAAAGGGATCGCGGCTTTGCTGGCAGTTTTAAACGAAGCAAATACGGCGAGGTTCTTTTCGTTTCTGGTTTCGGGTGGGCTCCATTTAGAGGACAGGGTAAAAACGGTTTCCGCCAAAACAGGGGCTTCAATTGACGGATCTCAAAACGCGGTAAAGCCTGTACCCTCAGGGGCGTCGGCCTCTCGGGAGACCGGCGCAGACCTTGCGAGCTTCGCACCCGGCGCGGGACGTTTCGCCTTCCTGGTTCACCCCCTCGATCTGCAGAGCTATCACCAGTTCGACCGGAGCCTGCGCCTGTTCAATGAAGAGGAACTGGGCGAGCTGATCGGAAAATGGAGCAGCGTGGTAGAGCCCTTTGTAATATCGCGGGTGCTCGTAGAATCTGAAGACGGCAAGAGCAGCGCTTTTGGCGAGTTTATTGTGGTGCCCCGGACCGCTGCGGAGCTGGCCCAGATGCCCCGGTGGGAAGCGCTGCAGGAGCTCCGTGGGGCGCTGCACCTGGCCCGCCGCGGCGGCGCCGGCATCATCGGTCTCGGCGCTTACACTGCCGTGGTCTCCATGGGCGGGCTCTATCTCAAAGACGAAGGGATCTCCCTGACTACCGGCAACAGCTACACCGTTGTCTCTGCCGCTGAAGCCGTCAGCGCCGCCTGCAGGGGGCTGAAGATGCTGCCGCAGCAGATGAGCGCTGCGGTCATCGGGGCAGCTGGTTCCATCGGCAAAGGGGTAGCCCTGCTTCTTTCCGAGACGGTGGGTGGGTTGACGCTGGTGGGCAATCCGCGCAGCAGTAAAAGGGGTACCGCTGGTGAGCGTTTGCTGAGAGTGGCGGCGGAGATCTACCGCTACCTGTCCGGTTTGCTTGCTGCGGGGCGTCCCTTTGCCGGCGGCAGCATGGGCGACCGCCTCTCCCGTTGCACCGGCTTGCCAAAGCCGGGAGCGTCCCTATCAGAGTTTATCAACTTTGCCGGCGCCGCCGCTCAGCGGGGCGGCCCGATTGAGATCTTTACCTCCGCCAGAGAGGCGCTTCGCGGCGCCGGGATAGTGATCAGCGCTACCAGCAGCCAGCAGAAACTGATCTTTCCGGGGGATCTGCGACCCGGCGCAGTAGTCTGCGACATTTCGCGGCCGCCCAACGTCAGCGAGGCGGTGGAGCGGGAGCGCCCTGATGTGCTTGTTATTGACGGTGGCGTGGTTGAGCTGCCCGGGCAACCCGACCTGGGGTGGGATTTCGGCTTTCCCAGGGGGCTCGCATACGCCTGCATGGCCGAAACAATCATGCTGGCCCTGGAGCAGCGTTACGAGAATTTCAGCCTTGGTTCTTCAGGGGTGAACCTGGAATCTATCCTGCAGACCCGCCGCTGGGCTGCACACCACGGCTTTAGCCTGGCCGACTTACGCAGCTTTGACCGGCCCCTGGGCGAGGACCGCTGGCAGCAGCTCCTGGCAGCCCGCCG
>DUVX01000051.1 GCA_012840855.1 Bacillota bacterium
GATCAAACAGCTTATGGGCTATGACGCTGTCGCTATCGGCAACCATGAGTATGATTACGGCACCGATCTGCTGGCCCGCTATCTCAAGGCGGCGGGGTATCCCGAGGCCAACAAAAAAACGACGCTTTTATCCTCAAATACGGTGCCGCCGCCGGATCACCCCCTGGCGGAGATCTTTCAACAGAAGAAACTGATCAAGCTTGAAAATGGGCTCACAGTGGGGATTTTCGGGCTCATCGGGGAAGATGCCATCGCTGTGACCAACAGCCCTGAGCCGATGGCATTTGCCGATCAGCACGAGACTGCAGCGGCGATGGTAGCGGAGTTTAGAGAGGAAGGAGCCGATCTGATCATCGCGCTGACCCATTCCGGGGTCGAGGATGACAAAGAACTGGCGCGGGAGGTTTCCGGTATTGATCTTATCGTCGGCGGCCATTGTCATACCGCTCTGGTGGAGCCGATCATCGAGGGGGAGACCGTTATTGTCCAGACGGGATCCCTGCTGGAATCCTACGGGGTTGTCGAGCTGGCTGTCGATCGGGACAGCAAAAAAGTACGGCTTCGCAATGACAGCGAGGAGAAGCCCTACCTTTATTCCATAGATGACGAACTTGCCCTGCATCCGGAGATCGATGAGGCGATCAAACAGTATACCGGTGAGCTCAACGCGCTTATCGCTGACTGGACCGGGGGCCGTTTCTTGAATATCCTTGATACGGTGGCCCTGTGCGACTATGTTATCCCCAGAAAGCCGTCCCCCCGGGAAGCCCCTCTGGGCAATTTTATCGCTGATGCCATGCGCCTGGTCACCTCCCGGAAGGTCGGGGAGCCCATCGATTTCGCTATTCAGGCCAATGGCTCCATCCGCGCCGATCTTATCCCCGGCAGCCTGGAGCGTTCCCACGGTGAGATCTCCTTCTACGATCTGGCTGACACCATCGGGCTGGGGATCGGGCCCGACAACAAGCCAGGTTACCCCGTGGTGCTGGTCTACCTGACGGGCGAGGAGGTGCGCCGGGCCCTGGAGGTATCGGTGCTGCTGGAACAGATGCTGGGGACTACCTTTTACCTGCAATATTCCGGTCTGCGCTACGACTACAATCCCCAGAACGGGATCCTTTTCACCGTGCCGGGCCTCGATCTGCCTGTGCCCTCCACCCGTGCCGTGGTCAGGGCGGAGCGCTTTGCCGGTGAGGGGCGCCAGGGTACCGATGACACCAGTTATTTACCGCTCAAGCGCGGTGATGAAAAACTCTATAGCCTCGCCACCGATTCCTATATTCTCTCTTTTCTGCCGCTGGTGGGAGAGATGCTGCCCATTCTCAATATTGAGCCGAAAGACAGCTCCGGTAACCCCGTTGATGTTGAAAAAGATCTCGAAGATCTCATCGTCAAGGTCAACGGGGAGGAGTTGAAGGTCTGGCAGACGGTGATCGAATATGCTGCAGCGCAGCCCAAAAATGAGCAGGGTGTTCCCCAATTCGATGCATACTACGATGGTACGGCCGACCGGATCAACCAGGTTCGATCGATTCCCTTCTTGCTCTGGCCCGTCTTGATCTTGCTGGCGCTAGCCGCCCTGGTGATCTGGCTTGCTCGCAGGGCCTCTCAGGCAAAGCGCGCCCGTAAACAGCCAGCCCTGAAAGGAACGGATAGCGAAGGATGAGGATAAAAAGGAGGAGAGCCTGTGGCCAATCTTAGTTATGGCCTGAGCGGCCGCGTATTTGTGGTGAGCGGCGGCAGCCGGGGGATCGGCCTGGAGATTGCACGGCGCCTGCTCAGGGATGAGCAGGCGAAGGTGGTGCTCTGCGCCCGCAAGCAGGAAGGGCTGGAGCAGGCTGTGTCCGCTCTTGATGCCGGCGACAATCTGGTGGTTCAGCCCACCCATATTGCCCGGGAGGAGGATGTGGCCGTTCTTTTTCGCCGGGCTGTAGACAGCTTTGGCCGGGTCGATGTTTTGATCAACAATGTGGGGATGAACCTGCTGACTCCTTCCACCGCCGAGGTCAACCCGACCACCTGGCAGAAGATCATCGATACAAATTTGAACGGGACCTACCTCTGTTCCCGTGCTGCGGCGCAGCTCATGAAGGGGCAGGGAGGCGGCAAAATTGTCAATATATCTTCCATCGCCGCCCGGCGCGCTGCTCCCGGGATGGGGGTCTACAGCGTGGCCAAGGCGGGGATCGAGTCGCTTACCCGGGTGCTGGCCATAGAGCTGGCTTCAGATAATATCCAGGTCAATGCGGTGGCGCCGAGCATGGTGAAAACCGGTTTCAGCGCGCCTTTCTGGTCCAATCCGGAGACCCACGACGAGATCGTCAGGGGGATTCCGCTGGGGAGGCTGGCCGAACCCGCCGATATTGTTGAGCCGGTGCTCTTCCTTTGCTCCGAAGGCGCCTCTTTTATCACCGGCCAGGTGATCAATGTCGATGGAGGCGCTACTGTAGTCTAGCGTTCATCTTTCCAATGATTACTCACGGGGCCGTCCACAAGGACGACCCCTTTTGCAACTTTGGGGACGTACCTGTTTGTTGCATTTCACCTTCTTTCAGTGTCCTTCTGACTGCGCCCTCATATTTCATGATGGAACTGTGTCAAAAAGGAGCGGTGTTGCTTACAATATAGCGACGCGTAAATATCCACAACAGATCCGTGTGAGGAGGTGAGCATATTGGTAACGATAACGAAGGATTATATTCCACGCGGCCGGCGCAATCGCCCCGGCTACCCGCTCACGCCCCGCTATATTACCATTCACGATACGGCCAATACCAATGCCGGGGCTGATGCGAAGGCTCATGCCGGCTATGTGAAAGGGAACGCTGCCGCCTCCATCCCCGCCAGCTGGCATTTTACAGTTGATGATACCGTGATCATGCAGCATCTGCCGCTTAACGAAAACGGCTGGCACGCCGGCGACGGCAGCAATGGCCCGGGCAACAGGCAGAGTATCGGCATCGAGATATGCGAGAACAGGGATGGCAACCGGGCGCGGGCGGAGAAGAATGCAGCCTGGCTGACGGCAAAGCTGCTCCGTGATTATTCCCTGGGGCTGGATCGAGTCAAACAGCACCATCATTGGAGCGGCAAAAATTGCCCCCGCGTGCTTCGCGGCAGGGCCAGCGGGTGGAACTCCTTTCTGGAGGCGGTGCGCCTGCAGCTGCAAACCCAGGGGACCACAGCCATTGCCGGAAAGGCGAAGGCGACGGTGGAGCAGGCGCAGAAATGGGCCCGTAACAGGAAGGCCCATCAGCGTTTTGTCGATATTGCACCGGCTTACTGGCACTACGGCGGTCTCACGGGCTTGCGCCCGGAGGTGCTCTACGCCCAGAGCGCCAAGGAGACCGCTTTCGGCCGTTTCGGCGGAGCGGTGCAGCC
>DUVX01000052.1 GCA_012840855.1 Bacillota bacterium
ATGGATATATTAAAAGTTTCAGCAAAGTCCAACCCTAATTCTGTGGCCGGTGCATTGGCAGGCGTGTTACGCGAACGGGGAGGCGCTGAGATCCAGACTATCGGCGCCGGGGCATTGAATCAGGCGGTAAAGGCGGTAGCGATTGCGCGAGGGTTTGTCGCTCCTGGAGGCATTGATCTTATCTGTATCCCCGCCTTCACGGATATTCAAATCGACGGGGAGGAACGGACTGCAATCAAGTTGATCATTCAGCCGCGGTAGAACACCTCAGTTTTTATCAGAGAAGACACCTGGAACCGGATCGCCGGTGAAGGGTGTTTTTTTATAACGGCACAGTTCAAGATAAGGGTAGACTGCAGATCCCATAAGAGCGAGGTTGCTACTTATGATATGATCCTGTTTGTAGGGAGGGAACAAAATATGGTTATGTTTATGCAAAGTTTAAAGATAACCGACTGTCACTGCGATACGATCTGGTTGATGGGTAAGGAAAATTACAATTTTGGCAGGCGTAACCCCACCGGCCATCTTGATCTGCCCCGTCTCCAGGAGGGCGGGGTGGGACGACAATTCTTTGCTGTCTGCACAGCACCGCTGCAGGATTGCGGGCATCTTCATCTTGCTCTGAAGCAGATCGCCGACTACCGGCGTACTCTTTCGCTGCATAAAGAGTATATGCAGAGCCTGGAGCAGCAAGAAGATCTGGCTGTAGCGGAGGATAGGGGCAAGATCGGCGCTCTGCTGGCCCTTGAAGGCGCCGAGCCGCTGGAAGGCAGCCTAGGTCTTCTCGATATCTTTTATTCTCTGGGGGTGCGGGTCCTCTCGCTGACCTGGAACCACCGCAACTCCTTCGCCGACGGGGTGGGAGAGGAGCAGTCCGCCGGGGGGCTTACCCGCGCCGGCCGTGCTCTAGTTAGAGAGATGTCCCGCAAAGGGATCATCCTTGATCTGGCCCATATCGCCAGGCGCTGCTTCTTCGACGCCCTAGAGCTGACCGAAGGCCCGCCGCTGGTATCCCATGCCAACATCAAAAATTTGTGCAACCATCCCCGCAACCTCGACGATGAACAGCTCAAAGCGCTGGCTGCGCTGGGGGGCGTAATCGGGATGAGTTTCTACCCCGCCTTTGTCGCCGGCGAAGGGGAAGCGAGCCTGGATCAGCTCGTCGATCATTTTATCTACGCTGCCGATCTGATCGGAGTGGAACATCTTGCCTTCGGCTCCGATTTTGACGGTGTCGAGAAGACTGTCTCGGGGCTCGAGGATGCGGCGGCCTACCCGGCCCTGATCTCGGCCCTCCTAGAAAAGGGTTTTCAGCCCGCCGAGATCGATCTCATCGCCTGGGGCAATGTAGAGAGAATCCTCCTGGCCAACCTGAGCCAGGAGAGGCCGCGATGAACCGCAGGCATCTGCCGGTAGATCTGCACCTCCACAGCAGCGCCTCCGACGGTATCCTATCCCCAACTGAGCTGATCAAAAAAGCCGCTGCAGCTGGCCTGGCTGCGGTGGCGCTGACCGACCACGATACCATGGCCGGGGTCGAGGAAGCCCGTGCTGCCGGGAGCCGCTGCGGCCTGGAGGTCATCGCGGGGGTTGAGCTCAGCGTCTTTACCGGAGAGC
>DUVX01000053.1 GCA_012840855.1 Bacillota bacterium
CGATATGCGACCAGATCCGGCTTTTACGGAGAAGGTTCGCTGAGAAGGAGGTTATAGTAAGAAAATGAAAACAATACAAGAGCTGCGCCGCGATCTGCAGGCCCAACTGGATCCCTTCTTCTATCCTGATTCCATCGCCATTATCGGGGCCAGCCAGAACATGATCAAGCCCAGCGGGATACCGCTTAACCTGTTGACCCTGTTCGACTACGCCGGTGAGATCTATCCGATCAACCCGAAATACGGGCAGCTAGGCGGCCGGAAGTGCTACCCTTCTATAGTAGAAGTTCCCGGGTCCGTGGACCTTGCGATTATCGGAGTTCCCGCTGCTGTTACTCTGGAGTCGCTGCGCCAGTGCGCGGCCAAAGGGGTGAAGGCGGCGATCATCTTCACTTCAGGATTTGCCGAAGTGGGTGAGGACGGGCGTGTTCTCCAGGAGGAGATCAGCCGGCTGGCCCGGGACTCGGGCATGCGCATTCTCGGGCCCAATTGTCTCGGCGTAGTCAATTTCTACAACGGCAGCGCTGCCAGCTTCATGTTTCATGATAAGCCCAAAGATCTCTATTATCCGGAGACGCTTTCCTATATTACTCAGAGCGGCGGTCTGGGAGCAATCATCTTTCAGATGGTGCTGCAGCATTCCGTGGGCTGCAACTATTTCGTCAGTACCGGCAATGAGGCCGATGTCAATTTTGCCGAAGTACTGAGCTACCTCGTGGGGCGGGACGAGGTCAAGCTTATCGGCGGCTATATCGAGGGCCTGCCGCAGGGCGGCCGCCTCTTCATGGAAGCATGCCATGAGGCGCTCAAACAGCGGAAGCTGGTCACTTTTCAGAAGGTGGGCCGCACCGCCGTTGGGGCTACCGCGGCGGCTTCCCATACCGGTGCGCTCGTCGGTGAGGATCGCGTTTACGACGGGGTCTTCAAACAGTTCGGAGCGGTGCGCGCCGACGATGTGGAGCAGATGAACGCGCTGATCACCCTGCACGCTGCGGGGCGGCTGCCGGCAGGGAAAAATATCGGGGTGATCACCATCTCCGGCGGCGGCGGCGTAGTCGTGGCCGATAAGTGCCCCGATTACGGGCTGGAGGTAGTTCGCCTCACAGAGACAACGCAGAACAGCCTGCGCGAATTTTTTCCGCCCTACGGCGCCGTGGCGAACCCCGTCGATCTGACCTCGGCGATATTTGTCGACGGGGCGCTCTTTCAGAGGGCCATCCGCACGGTTATGGAAGATCCGTTAGTGGACATGGGCGCTTTTTTCTACAATCTGCAGATGCCCGATCTGGAAGCTGCTGAAAAAATTATCGATATCTACTACTCTACCGATAAGCCCCTGGTGATCTTTACCTGGCCTACAGGGCAGGACTACGCTGTTGAGGCTAAAGAGAAGATGATCCGGGCGGGGGTGCCGGTAGTAGAGCATGTCCCCAGCGGACTGTGGGCGCTTTCGGCCCTGGCCGATTGGGCCGAGCGGTCGAAGGATGTCCCTTCTTTTCCATCCTACAGTCCCGGCGCCGAGAGGGAACAGGCCCAAAAAGTGGTAGCCCTTTCTACCGCTCAGGGTCGCCGCACGCTTACGGAGTCGCGGTCGAAAGAACTTCTGCAGGCTTACGGCATCCCTGTTACCAGGGAGATCCTGGCCCACTCCGCTACGGAAGCCGCCGCCGCAGCCGGCTCACTGGGCTACCCGGTTGTCCTGAAGATCGAATCGCCCGATATCGCTCACAGGACCGAGGCGGGCGGGGTGCTCTTGAATCTCACCGACGCCGCCGCGGTGCAGGAGGGCTACGGCTCGATCATGAAACGGGCCCGGGAATACAACCCCTCTGCCTCTATCGATGGGGTTCTCGTGCAGGAGATGCTCTCACCGGGGCTGGAGGTAATTTTGGGGGTGAAGAAAGATCCCCTTTTCGGCCCCACAATCCTTTTCGGCCTGGGCGGTATTTTCGTGGAACTGTTGAAGGATCTTTCCGTGCGTACCGCCCCCCTGCGGGAAGAAGATGCCCGGGCTATGCTCGAGGAGATCGAGGGGAAAGCGCTACTCGGCGGGGTTCGTGGAGAACAGCCCCGCGATCGGGAGGCGCTGGTGGGAATCATGATGAAGCTTTCAAGGCTGGCGGTGGAGCTCGGGGGCGAGATCGCTGAACTCGATATCAACCCGCTCATTGTTTATGCCGACGGGGAAGGAGCTGTCGCCGCCGACGCCCTCGTTATTCTTTCCGACGAAGCGTGAGCCCGGCGATGCCCGGGAGGGTGTCCTCCTCAGCCCGGTGGCAACGGCTCAGAGGCGAGGATACCCCCGCCTTTGCCCCGGTTCTTTTTGCCAGATTCTGCAGCGCTGTGAAGTAACATCTTCGGATCAGCCAACGCAAATTGGGGCTGGGCGGCACCGCCTCCTGCTTTCGCTCGCATACCTTCACTCACTTCCGGTAAAAATAAAATGCTTGAAACTATCACTGCCGGGAGGAGGATCAGCAATGCGGGCAACCATGCGCAATGTGGGCAAGGCCGAGTTTATGTCCCTGTTTCAACAGCACCAGGCCGAAGCTCTGTGCAGCAAGAAGCTACAGGCTTATTCGGCCCAGGTTCAGGATCCGCGCTTGCGAAACCTGATCAATGAATTCAACACCCA
>DUVX01000054.1 GCA_012840855.1 Bacillota bacterium
CCGCCGGGGCGGACCTGGTAGCGGTGGTTCCCCACTGGGGTGAACAGTATATCGACTACCCCTTTGAAGAGCAGCGGGAAGCTGCCCGGAAGATGGCAGAGGCGGGGGCTGATCTGATCCTGGGAGGACATCCCAAGTATGTGCAGCCCTGCGAGTGGATCGAGGTGCCGGGAAATGACGGCGCCGTCCGTTCGGTACCGGTGATCTATTCCCTGGGCAACTTTTATACCGATCAGCATTATCCCTCCTGCCCTTCCGAGCTGGTGGAGTATGGCATGCTGCTCACCCTGGAGCTCTCCAAGGATATGGATAGCGGCGTGTCACGGATCAGCGGTGTGGATTACGATATTCACTGGTGCCAGCGGCGTCAGCGCCACCGCATGCTCGTACTATCCGAGGTCTTTGAAAAGGGGTCTGAAGAGTTCGCCCTGACCCAGGAGCAGCTGGAAGCGCTGCGGGAAAACTACCGCAAAAACGTCGAGATCATCGAGCGCTACGGTTTTACTGAGAATAAGCCTGCGGGTGTGAGGTGAGGCGGGCTGTCATATTTAAAATAAAATTGACGATCGCGCGGAATTTAGCAGGTAATTTAGAAAAATATTAGAATATTAAAAGTAACGGCAGTATGCCTGCCGGGCGTGTAGCGGAAAGGATGCCACAGGGATGATCGAAAAAGTGGAGTTGGAAAAAGCGAGGCGGCTTATTGAAAAAAGGGGCTGCGCCCCCGGAGCTGAAAAGGTTGCTTTGCCGGAGGCGCACGGCAGGGTGCTGGCGGAGGATATAGCGGCCCCAGTGGATTGCCCGCCGTTCAACCGTTCGCCGCTGGACGGCTATGCCTTGCAGGCCGGGGATACCGCCGGCGCCTCTCCCAGCGCACCGGCGAGGCTTGAGGTGATCGACACCGTCTATGCCGGAGGGTATTCCCACAAAAAAGTGACCGGCGGTATTGCAGTGCGCCTCATGACCGGCTCCCCCATCCCTGAGGGGGCCGATTGCGTGATCAGGCAGGAGGATACGCGGCTGGAAGAGGGCCGGGTTGTCATTGAAAAGGAGCTTTTTCCTTGGGAGAATTACTGCTTTCGGGGCGAAAATTTAAGGAAGGGCGATACGGTCCTGAAAAAGGACAGCGTGCTGCAGGCGGCGGCAATCGGGGTGCTGGCAGGGGTGGGTGTAGCCGCAGTGCCGGTCTATAAAAAACCCGCAGCGGCGGTGCTCAGCACCGGCGATGAGCTCATCGAGCCGGGGGTGCTACCGGCGCCGGGGCAGATCTACGGCAGCAATCTGTATACCATCGCCTGCCGGCTGAAAGAATGCGGCATCAATGTGCTGTCAACGGGGATCCTTCGCGATGACAGGGCTGCCATCGGTGGCGCCGTCGCCGAAGCGGCGGGCCGGGCCGACTTTATTATCACCACGGGGGGCGTATCGGCGGGGGAGAAAGATCTGATGGCCGCAGTGATGAAAGAACTCGGTGCAGAGATCGTTTTCCGGGGGGTTAAGATCAGGCCCGGCTCGGCGGTGCTTTTCAGCGTCCTCGGCGGCAAGCCGGTGATCAGCCTGTCGGGTAATCCTCTGGCCAGCGCGGTCACCTTTGAGCTGCTTCTCCCCCCTTTTCTACAGAAGATTACCGGCAATCGCTCGCTGGAGAGAAGAACCATGCAGGCGGTGTTGCAAAACGACTTCGACAAAAAAAGCCCCGTCCGCAGGGCGCTGCGTGGAAAATTTTGGCGGGATCGCGAAGGGAGAGCGGTGGTAGAGATAATCGATCATATGCAATCCTCCGGTAATCTCACAGTTGCCCTGAAGAGCAATTGCTATATCGATGTCGAGAAGGGTTCAACAGGTCTGAAGCGCGGGGAGATGGTGCGGATAATTGTCTAAGCTATTGTCACCATAAGGGGTTATTTCTCCTAAAATGCAGATTTTTAGAACAACGCGCCCGATCTGTAAGCATTGACATAAAGGAGGTTTATTGATACAATTTTAATTATTCCGAGGACGGGCGGGAGTGTCTTTGGCTAAAATTGCCTGATATTTGGGGCTGATGGTTCTCAAATCTTAATAGGAGGGGTTAGGTTTGAAGCTGAAACGTCGTGAGTTTCTAAAGCTGGCGGGAGCAACAGGAGCCGGGCTGGCCCTGTCCCGGTTGGGCTTCAACGTGCGGCCCATCGAAGCGGCGTCAAAGGTGACCAGGATACACGGCGCCAGGGAATATACTTCGATCTGTAATTTCTGCTCCTGCGGATGCGGCATGATCTGCCATGTTAAGGATGGAAAGCTGATCAACCTGGAGGGGGATCCCGACCATATCATCAATGAGGGAGCGCTTTGCAGTAAAGGGGCGGCCATGTACGAGGTGCCCAACTCCGATCAGCGCGTTAAGACCCCGCTCTACCGTGCCCCCGGCAGCGACCGGTGGGAAAAGATCAGCTGGGAGACAGCTATCGAAAAGGTCGCCCAGAAGATCAAAGAGGTCCGTGATGAAAATTGGATCGAAAAAGAGAAGGTCGACGGCGAAACCTATGAAGTGCAGCGCACTGATGCCATCGGTTTTATCGGTGGCGCTCAGAACAACAACGAGGAATGTTACCTTTTTACCAAGATGGCCAGGATGCTGGGGGTAACATTTCTAGAGCACCAGGCCCGGGTCTGACACAGCCCCACGGTCGCCAGTTTGGGGGCCTCATTCGGACGCGGTGCCATGACGAATCATTGGATTGACTTGAAGAACGCCAAGGTGTTCCTCATCGAGGGCAGTAACTGTGCCGAGAACCATCCCATGTCCATGAAGTGGATTATGAAGGCGAAAGAGAACGGCGCCGTCATCATCCATGTCGACCCGCGCTACACCAGGACTTCCGAGGTGGCGGATATCTTTGTCCGCATCAGGCCGGGGACCGATATCGCTTTCCTGAACTGTATCATCAATTACATCCTCAAAGAGAAGCTTTACGACGAAGATTTCGTGTTAAACCAGACCAATGCGCTCTATATTGCTGACGACGCCTTTGACTTCAAGGGCGGCGTCTTCTCCGGTTACGACGAGGCTGCCCGTAAATATGATAACAGCTCCTGGGGCTACGATCTCGACGGCGATAAAAAGCCGAAGAAAGCAAAATCGCTGGATGATCCTCGCTGTATTTTCAGCAAGATCAAGAAATTCTTCGAGCGCTACGATTTCAAGACCACTGAAAAGATCACGGGAACAACGGAGGAAAAGATTAAGCTCGTCGCTCATACCATGGTGGAGAACAAGCCGGGGACGATTCTCTATGCTCTGGGGATGACCCAGCATACCGTGGGTGTGCAGAATATCCGCTCCTTCGGGGTGCTGCAGCTCCTTCTGGGGAACGTGGGCAAACCCGGCAGCGGCATCAACGCCCTGCGCGGCGAGCCCAATGTGCAGGGTTCCACCGATATGGCCTGCCTGTTCGGCTATCTCCCGGGCTACCTGGCGCCGCCCAACCATAACGTGGCCGATATCGATACATGGACAAAGGGTTCGGGCACTTTCCGCCGCACCTTCCTGGTGAACTTGATGAAGGCCTGGTTTGGCGATCACGCCACCCCGGAAAATGATTTCTGCTTCAGCCTGCTCCCCAAGAAAAACGGCAAGGCCAACTATTCGCTTTTCCAGATCTTCGAAACAGCGCTGGAAGGAAAAATGAAGCTGGCCTATTTCATGGGGCAGAATCCCCTGGTGACCAGCCCGAACCTCAATGTGGTGCAGGAGGGGCTCTCTAAGATGGAGATGGTGGTAGTGCAGGATCTCTTCGAGATCGAGACCGCAGCTTTCTGGGAAAAGCGTGAGGGGGTCGATCCCTCTGCTATCGACACCGAGGTGATCTTCCTGCCGGCCGCCGCCTTCATGGAGAGGGAGGGCTCGCTGACGAACTCCGGCCGCATGGTGCAGTGGCGCTACACCGGCATCAAGCCGCCGGGCGAAGCCAGGCCCGACCTGGTGATCCTCGATATGATCTTCAAAAAAGTGCGTGAACTTTACGCCGGATCCACCGAAAGGAAGGACGAGGCGCTTCTTAAAGCTACCTGGGACTATAATTATGATTACGATGATCAAGAGCAGCTCATCGAATTTGCCGAAGAGGTGCTCAAAGAGATCAATGGCTACGACCTGACCACCGGTGAGCTTCTCAAGAGCATCGGTGAGCTGAAGCCCGACGGCACCACCTCTTCGGGCAACTGGGTCTATCCCGGCGTCTTCGCTAACGGCGAGAACCTTTCCAAGAGAAAGGACAACGAGAACGATCCCGGCGGGTTGGGGATCTACCCGGGCTTCGCCTGGAGCTGGCCGGGGAATATGCACGTGCTCTACAACCGCGCCTCCTGTGACAGCAAGGGACGTCCCTACGACAAGGAGAGGGCGGTAATCTGGTGGGATGAGAAAGCGGGCCGGTGGACCGGCTACGACACCCCCGATGTGCCCAACGCTGAGGAAGGGCCGGATACCCCCAGCGGGCAGCGGCCTTTCCGGATGTCCGGTGAAGGGGTGGGACGCCTGTTGGCAGCCACGTATAAGGATCCCAATCCCGACTCTGATCTGCCGCGGGATTCCTCTTCCACCCCGGCGGACGGTCCTCTCCCGGAATTTTACGAGCCCGTGGAGAGTCCCGTCGATAATATCCTGCATCCCGAAGTGCCGTACAACCCCTGCGTGAAATATCCGCGCGTCGAATCGCTGCAGCCCGTGGGGGATAGGGCGGATTATCCCTATGTCTTGATGACCTCCAGCCTGGCCGAGCACTGGTGCGCCGGGTCGGTAACCCGCAATATCCCCTGGCTCAACGAGATGTACCCTGAGCCGGTGGCGGAGATGTCGGAGAACCTGGCTGCGACGCTCGGAGTTGCGACCGGTGACTGGGTCAAGGTGCGCTCGGCCCGCGGTGAGATCAGGGTGAAGGCTTACGTCACCCCACGGATGGAGACGATGTTGATCAACGGCGAGGATATCGAGGTGGTCTGGATGCCCTACAACTGGGGCCACAAGGCGCTGAGCCGCAAGCCCAGCACGAACTACCTGACCATCGATGCGGGCGATCCGAACACCTCCATTCAGGAGACGAAAGCCTGCCTCGTCGATATCACCAGAGCTTAGTATTTAGGGGCTTTGCAGCAAGATGATGGTAGAACCGGATGAATCCGGGGAGGGGTCCTGACCGGGCCACTCCCCGGTGAGCTATGAGCGGAGGAGGTTCGAATTCGAATTGGGCGATAGAGCAGCAAAGATAGAAGCGTGGGTAAAAAAACGTCCCTACCTCGAAGAGATAGCAAAATTACACGTAATTTTGGCTGCAGTGGAAGAAGAGAGCGCCTCCCTAGAATCCGAAGCCGTTCCCGATCTTTCCGGCAGGAAAGGCGTGCTGGAAGAGCTGCAGAAGGGGATCCCCCTGCTGCGGGGAGAGCAGGTTGACGGGGCTATCCTGGAAAAGGCAGCGGCGCTTCTGGAGAAGATGGCAGAAGCGCTGGTAAAGGCGCCCCTGACGGAGAAGATCAACCTCAGCGCCCGGCAGGCCGGGAACGCTTTTAAAAAAGAGGACGATCTGGCGCGGCAGGTGATCTCTGCCGTGCTGGAGAGCGCCGCCCCGGGGAGCAGTAATGCCGACCTTGGGGAGGCGGATGAGGGGTTTATCATCTTTCTCGCCTGGAGGGCTCTCTCCGGCGCCCTGAAACCCCTGCAGGGGCAGCTGGCGACGCTGCTGGAAGGGCAGTTGCGCTGGCGGAGGGGCTATTGCCCTCTTTGCGGTCAACTGCCGGCCATGGGGCACCTGGTCCGCCCCGGAAAGGGGAAGGGCCGGGAGCGTAACCTTCTCTGCAGCTGCTGCGGCATGAGCTGGAGCTACCAGCGCATCGGCTGCCCCTTTTGCGGCAACACGGAGCAGAAGCAGCTAAATATAATCGGTTTGGATAATGAGCCGTCCTTGCGCATCGACACCTGCGATGGGTGCGGCGCTTATCTGAAGACCTATACCGGCGAGGGTGAGGAAGGGGTCGCCCTGGCGGATTGGTCCACCCTGCATCTCGACCTGGTGGCGCAGGAAAAGGGGTTCAAACGCACCGGTTACCAGATGTATACATTGTAAAGGGTGAATTTATACTTTAAAGAAGGGTATTGAAACAAAACCGCGAAAATAATGTAGAATAGTTTTGTCTATATAATGATTGTTTTATCGGGTAAGAGACGCCCGGTTAAAACACTCCGAGCCGTCATGCCTAAACTGTTAGCAGCATGGCGTGACGGCCGCTAGGGTGCGGCGGCAAACTGCCGCGCCTCTCCCGGCTTTGGAAAGGAGTGAAACCGACAATGGCTCTACTATGACCGGATTGCACTCAAAATTGGGGTGTGCCGGTTATTTTTATTTTCTTTGCAGTCCGGCGAGCGATCTTGTAGTGGACAGGTGGGAACAATATGGAACGTGATCGGAGAAATACTTTTATCGTTGCTGGCCTGGGCATCCTGCTCCTGGTGATCGTCGTGCTTTCCTTCGGGCTGGGACGCTATCCCGTCTCCGCCGGGGAGGTGCTGGGGATAGCGCTTTCAAAGATCTTCCCCCTGGAGCAATTCTGGGCTGATCGGACGGAGACGGTGCTGCTCAATATCCGCTTCCCCCGCATTATCCTGGCCTGCCTGGTGGGCGCCTGCCTTTCGGCCACGGGGGCGGCTTACCAGGGGGTCTTCCAGAATCCGATGGCTGCGCCTGATATCCTGGGAGCCTCGGCGGGGGCCGCTTTCGGCGCCGCGCTGGCGATCCTGAATCGCTGTAGCAGCTTTACGATTACCCTCAGCGCCTTCATTTTCAGCCTGTTAACGGTGTTCCTGGTCTACTATTTCAGCAAAAAGATCAAGGGCAAGAGTATCCTCGGGCTGATCCTGTCGGGGATCGTGGTGGGCTCTCTTTTTTCGGCGGCTACCTCCCTGGTCAAACTCGTGGCCGATCCCACCGATCAGCTCCCGGCGATCATCTACTGGCTCATGGGCAGTCTCGCCGGCGCCGGGAGCCGTGAGATAAAATTTGCCCTTATCCCGATGACCCTGGGACTTCTCCCCCTGCTGCTTTTGCGATGGCGGATGAATGTGCTGACCATGGGCGATGATGAATCCAGGGCCATGGGGATCAATGTCAACCGGATCAGGCTCACCGTTATTATCTGCTCCACCCTGACCACGGCGGCCAGTGTGGCGGTGAGCGGCATGATCGGATGGGTCGGGCTGGTGATCCCCCATGTGGCCAGGAAAATAGTGGGGAACAACTATCACCACCTCCTGCCCGCTTCGGTGCTCAGCGGCGCCATCTTCATGCTGCTGGTGGACAATGTCTCCCGCAATCTTCTCACTGCGGAGATCCCCCTGGGCATCCTCACCGCCTTTATCGGGGCGCCCTTTTTTATCTATTTAATGACCAGGAGAGGGGAATACTCGTGAGCATTACAGTAAACGATCTCAGCTTCAATTTTGGACAGAACCGGGTCCTCAAGGAGATAAGTTTTACCGCCCGGGGCGGCGAGCTTCTATCTGTCCTCGGCCCCAACGGGGTGGGTAAAACAACGCTGTTCCGCTGTATCCTCGGCCTGCTCAGGGGCTACCGGGGGCAGATCTGCCTGGGCGGTACTGATATTAAGGGCCTGGGGGCGGCGGAGATGGCCAGATTGATCGCCTATGTTCCTCAGTTTCACTACCCCTCCTTCAATTACAGCGTCTTCGATATGGTGCTTATGGGGACATCGGTGCATGTATCCGCTTTTTCCCGCCCCGGCAGGGAGCAGGCAAAGCTGGTCGATGCAGCTCTGGAGAGGCTGGGGATCAGCCAGCTTAAAGAGCGCGGATTCACCCGCATCAGCAGCGGCGAGCAGCAGCTGGTCCTGCTGGCGCGGGCGCTGGTCCAGGAATCGCCGATTCTGGTGATGGATGAACCGACTTCGAACTTGGACTACGGCAACCAGGTTCGCGTCCTCACTGAGGTTAAATCGCTCGTCAGCGAGGGCTACACGATTATCCAATCGACCCATAGCCCCGATCTGGCGTTCATGTTTTCCGATCGCGTCCTCGCCCTAAAGGACGGGGCGGTCCTGGGCTGCGGGCCGCCGGAGGAGGTTTTCAGCGAAGAGCTGATCTATGCCCTCTATGGGATGAGGGTGAAGATGGAAAGCCTCTACTATGACCGGGTAAGGGTCTGCATCCCCAAGCATATAGCTGACAAGGCCGCTGCGGCGAGCCTTGTATCCAATCTATAAAGAGGAGGTAGAGTTACATGTTTAGACGTAAAACTGTTGCGGCTGCCGCTGTGCTTACTCTGTCCCTGATTGTGGCGTTGTTGCTCATCGGGGGCTGCGGCGGTGACCCCGCTGGCGACCCCGCTGCCGGGCAGGAAAAAGTTGCCTTCACCGATTCCGTGGGGCGGGAAGTGGAAGTTCCCGCCGAGATCACCCGCATCGTTCCCTCGGGGACTATGGCCCAGATTGTCCTTCTATCGCTGGCTCCCGACAAACTGGTGGGTCTCGCTGAAAGATGGAGCCCTGATGCTGCAGAATATCTCGATGAGCAGTATTACAATCTTCCGGTGCTGGGGCAATTTTACGGCGGCAAGGGCGATCACAATCTTGAAGAGATCGCCAGGGTCGATCCCCAGCTGATCATCGATGTGGGCGAGCCGAAGCCCTCCATCGCCGATGATCTGGACGGGATCAGCGCAAAAGTCGATATCCCCGCTGTCCATATTACAGCGACGCTGGAGACGATGGGTGAAGCATACCGGATCCTGGGCGAGCTCCTCGGTATGGAAGAAGAAGCCGCCGTGCTCGCCGACTACTGTGAAGAGGTCTACAGCCGGACGCAGGAGATCGCCGCAGCGGCGGGAGAGGCGGGAGCGGCAAAGCTGCTCTACTGCACCGGCGATAAGGGGCTCAATGTGATCCCCCGGGGCTCCTTCCATGCCGAGATTGTCGATCTAGTCAGCGACAATGTGGCCGTGGTGGAGGAAACTGCCAGTAAGGGCACAGATAACGCCGTCGACCTGGAGCAGATCCTCCTCTGGGATCCCGAGATGATCATCTTCGGCCCCGACAGCATCTACGACACCGTGGCGGGCGACACAAAGTGGCAGGAGCTCACGGCCGTGAAAGAGGGCCGCTATTATGAAGTACCGGCGGGCCCGTACAACTGGATGGGTTTTCCGCCTTCGGTGAACCGCTACATGGGGATGGTCTGGCTGACAAAGCTGCTCTACCCCGCTGAGGCCGCATACGACGGCTACGCTGAGACAGCGAGGTACTACAAGCTCTTCTACCACTGTGAACTCACCGAAGAGCAATATACCGAACTTGTCGCCCGATCCTTTTAATCACTTTGATCACTATGATCACTATTATCTATCCGGGCCCCACGGGACAACAGGGACGTACCTTGTTGTCCCATTACGGGCCTATCCCCGCGGGCTACGCTATTTTTTCATAATTTGAAATACCCTCCGGCAGGAAAAAGATCTGACGCTGTCAAATAGATATACTGCACCACTATTTTTGGGTTCTGCTACTGATCTGATTGAGAACTACACCAGGAAAGGCAGCGGGGTTGCAGCTAACCGGTTTGTTTTCTGATTTTGTAAAAATAGGACAGGGGAGTTGAAGAGGGTATGGTTGATCTCACCATTGATGGGAAGGCGGTTAACGTTCCGGCGGGAACCACCATCCTGGAGGCTGCCCAAAATATCGGTATAGATATACCGAACCTGTGTTACGACAAAGATCTGACTGTTTTTGGGGGCTGTCGCATGTGCGTTGTCGAGGTTGAGGGTGCGCGAAATCTGCAGACGGCTTGCTCCACGCCGGTAAATCCGGGGATGGTCGTCTGGACGGAATCGGAGCGTGTGGTCAAAGCCCGCCGCATGATCCTGGAGCTTCTGCTGGCGAATCACCCCAGTGAATGTATCATCTGCGAAAAAACAGGCGACTGTCGCCTGCAGGATTACTGCTATCGCTACGGGGTAAAGGAAAGCCCATATACCGGGGAGAGGCGAGAGGTGGAGATCGATCGGGGTAATCACCTCATCGAGCGCGATCCCAACAAATGCATCCTCTGCGGCAAGTGCGTGCAGGTCTGCCATGATATCCAGGTTACCGGGACCATAGATTTTGTCGATCGCGGTTTCTACACGCGGGTGACCACGCCCTACGATCTGCCGCTCAACACGGATATCTGCCGCTTTTGCGGCCAGTGTGTCGGTGTATGCCCTACCGGCGCTCTGATCAACAAGCAATTTAAGGGGACCAGGCCCTGGGAGGTTTCCAAGGTCAGGACGACCTGCCCCTTCTGCGGTGTGGGCTGCAATTTTGACCTCAATGTCAAAGAGGAGCGGGTGATCGGGGTGACGGCGACCCCCGAGGCGCCGGTCAACGGCCGGTCGCTCTGCGTGAAAGGGCGCTTCCACAAAGATCTGCTCTACAGCCCCGAAAGGATCACCACTCCCCTGATCAAGCGGGATGGCGAATTCGTCGAGGCGAGCTGGGAAGAAGCCCTTGAAGAGGTAGCCTCCCGGTTCAAGGTGATCATCGACCGCGACGGCAGCGATGCCATCGCTGCCCTGAGCTCGGCCCGCTGCACCAACGAAGAGAACTTCCTGATGCAGAAGTTTATGCGCACAGCTGTCGGCACCAACAATGTCGATCACTGCGCCCGTACGTGACACGCCCCCACTGTGGCCGGTCTGGCCACCTCTTTTGGTAGCGGGGCGATGACAAATTCCATCGGCGAAATTGAATTCAACGAGGTTCTTTTCATTATCGGTTCTAATGCTACCGAAGCCCATCCGATCATCGGTAACAAGATGAAACGGGCGGCCACGGTTCGGGGAGCGAAGCTGATCGTTGTTGACCCCCGCGAGACCGAACTGGCCGAGCATTCCACGATCTGGATGCGGCTTACTCCCGGCACCGATATCGCGCTGATCAACGGCCTGATCCATATCATCATCACCGAGGGCTGGGCTGATCACGCTTATATCGAGGAACGCTGCGAGGGCTACGATGATCTGTGGGCTGTCGTGAAAGATTATCCGCCGGAGCGGGCCAGTAAAATATCGGGCGTTCCCGTGGAGCAGATGTACGCCGCGGCCGAACTTTACGCCAAAACTGAGAAGGCCGGCATCTTCTACACCCTGGGGATCACCGAGCATACCACCGGTACCGCCAACGTGATGAGCCTGGCCAACCTGGCCATGGTGACCGGTCATATGGGGGTGGAGAGCGCCGGTGTAAACCCGCTGCGCGGCCAAAACAATGTGCAGGGCGCCTGCGATATGGGTGCTTTGCCCAACGTATTCTCCGGCTACCAGGCTGTGGCCAACCCCGATTCCCTTAAGAAGTTCGAGGAGGCCTGGGGACGCAAGTTGAGCACGGCGAAGGGCTTGACCATCCCCGATATGCTCGAGGGAGCCGCCTCCGGAAAAGTAAAAGCCATGTATATCATGGGCGAGGATCCTGTGCTGACGGATCCCGATGCCAACCATGTCCGCAAGGCGCTGGCCAATCTTGAATTTTTGGTAGCGCAGGATCTCTTCCTCAGCGAAAGCGCCCTCTATGCCGATGTCTTTCTGCCGGCGGCCTGTTACGCCGAAAAGGATGGCACTTTTACCAATACAGAGCGGCGGGTTCAGCGCGTCCGCAGGGCGGTGCCGCCGCCGGGCGGGGCGCGCGCGGACTGGGAGATTCTCTGCGATCTTTCCGGGCGGATGGGTTACGAAATGCACTACGACAGCCCGGCGGAGATTATGGAAGAGATCCGGCGCTTGACGCCGAGCTACGGCGGGATCACCTACGAGCGTATCGAAAAGGTGGGGCTGCAGTGGCCCTGCCCCACGCTCGATCACCCGGGCACCAGGTACCTGCATAAGGGAACCTTCCCCCGGGGCAAGGGGCTGCTACAGGGGATCGAATACAAGCCCGCCGAGGAGCTTCCCGATGAAGAGTATCCCATCCTGCTGACTACGGGTCGCAAGCTGATTCACTACAATGTGATGACCCGCTATTCGGACAGCCTCCTGACCCTCGATCCCTACGAGCGCGCTGAGATCAACCCCGTTGATGCCGAGAAAATAGGCGTGGGGGATGATGATCAGATCAGGGTTACCTCGCGCCGTGGCTCTGTGGTGACCAGGATCAGGGTGACGGATAAAGTCTCGCCCGGCGTTATCTTTATGACCTTCCATTACAAAGAATCGCCGGCAAACGAGCTCACCCATGCCGCTTTTGACCCCATCGCCAAGACGGGAGAGTATAAGGTCTGCGCCGTAAAGATTGAAAAGCATACCGGCGAGCCGCTCCCGGCGGCAAACTGATTGCGGTACCTGACCTTTATATAAGTGGGGGGCTGCCCCAAAAGGCAGCCCCCCATGCTTTCAACAGATACCGGTTATCCAACAACCACAGGTGGGACAACAAGGTACGTCCCCGGTGTCCCGCTAGGGTTCTGGATTATTCTTGTATACCTCCTCGAAATAGCAGGGATGGCAGCTGTGCGTGCAGGGGTACCTCACGCCGGTACAGGCTTTAAGCCGGGAGTGTTTTCGGTGGCGAAAAAAGTCGCAACGGGGGCAGCTCCGGTGGCGATCCGAATAGGTTGCGCCGCATTCGGGACATCTCTTTACAGCCATCTATACTGCACCTTCTTTCAGATTGACGGTTTTATATGTTGTTGCTATCAGTCTAACTTGATCGATATTAAAAATCAATAGTTAATATTCTATTTTTAAATTATAGAAGCCCATAAGAATCCCCCGATCTGCCCGCAAGTGGGGTGCAGATCGGGGGAAAAAGGGGCAAGGGGCTCGCTCTCACTCAGGATCCGGCGGCTTTATCCTTAAATGTTTTTGTTGCCTTGAAGATATCAAGGGGGAATTTCTTGTGGATCTCCTCCAGCTTTTCAAGGAGAACAGAGTAACCGATCCCCTCTCCCAGAGCAAATGGTCCGATGGGCGCTCCGCCACCGCTGGCCATAGCCAGATCGATCTGCGCGGCATCTTCGGCCACGCCTTCCTCGAGGAGCTTTGTTGCCTCATTGAGCTGCAGGGCCACAAGATGGTTGGGATCATACTCGGTGGTGGCTTTGGAGAGATCGATCTGCGGCCTTCCCTCCGACCAGTCATAGAAGCCCTTGCCTGTTTTCTTGCCCAGATTCCCCGATTCCAGGTATGCTTCCAGGGCGGGCGAGGGTTTATACTCTTCGGAGACGACGTCGGCAAAATAGTTCAGCCCATGCACGGCGATATCGATGCCCACATAATCCATCAGCTCAAAGGGGGCCATGGGCATGATCGGCTTGAAAGCTGCGTCGAATTCCTCCGGAGTGGGGCTTCCCGTCTCCAAGATTTTCGACAGCAGGAGCAGTGTGGGCTCGTTGACCCGGTTGTAGATAAATCCGGGGGAATCTTTTTGCACCACCACGGGGACCTTGCCTATTTTCTTGGCCAGATCGTAACCCAGCTGGATCGATTCATCGCTGCTTTGATCGCCCCTGATTACCTCGACCAGTTTCATCAGGACCGCCGGGTTGAAGAAATGATAGCCGATGACCCGATCCGCTCTTTTTGTGGCGGAAGCGATATCGGTTACACTGATATTGGAGGTGTTGGTCGCCAGGATCGCTTTTTCCGGCGCATGTTTATCCAGATCGGCGAAGACGCTCTGCTTCAGCTCCAGCTTCTCCGGTATCGCTTCGATGACGAAATCGGCTTCTTTCACCGCCTCAGCGAGATCGACTGTGGTGCTGAGGCGTGCCAGGGCATCGGCGCAGGCCTCTTCGCTCAATTTCCCCCGGCTTTTAAATCTGTCAAAACTCCGCTTGATACCGGCTACACCCCTGTCGACATATTCTTGCTCGATATCCCTCATGGCCACAGCGAAGCCGCCCATCAGGAAGGCGGCGGTGATCCCGTGCCCCATATCACCGGCACCGATCACGGCAATTTTTTTAACATCTTCCGCTTTCATCTTATTCTCCCTTCGCTAAATTTGATCGCCAGCGGGCCGGAAGCGATCCGTTGAGGGGGAAGCTCCGGCTGGCGGGGAAACATAGGGGTACATTCAGAATTATACCAATATTCCTGATTGATTGTCAATAGACTGGCCTATAAGATCCAAGTGGATTATTCTTGTGCCTCCTTTATCGAAAGGGCACGATTGTGCAATATGTCAATCAAATATGGCAATATGCTGAAAAAATTCTTCTGGTTTAATTGCTATTTACATGATAATATAGGCCATATTTTAGGAAAGGGGGTTTTCACTATGACGGAAGTACCGGAGAGCATGATTGCGGCTGGCGAGTCGCAAAAGCAGAAACTGGTTGCACTGTTGCTCTGCTTCTTCCTGGGGGCGCTTGGCGCTCATCGTTTTTATGTGGGGAAGATTGGAACAGGGATCCTTTGGCTTCTCACCATTGGTCTGTTCGGGATTGGGGTACTAGTGGATCTGATCATGATTATTACAGGCTCCTTCAAAGACAGCAAGGGTATGGATCTTCAGGGGTGGTAAGAGGAGGGGCTGCCTGCGGCAGCCCCGCTGTGTGAACTTTAGAACCTTCTTGAAAGCTAGTACGGCATCTTCATCTCCGGCCCGTAGATCTGCTCCATCATCTTGAGGACCTCTTTCTTAACCATACCTCGAAGCGGCACCTTGGCGATCATCCCGTAGAGTGCGGCGTTCCCCTTTTTTGCCAGGGAGGGATCGGCGATGACGCGCTTTACCGATTCCTTCAGATCGGCGATGAATTCTTCGATGATCCGTTCATGGAGCGGTGTAACCATGGCGTGCAGCGCTTCCGGGCGCTGCAGCCGGTCTACCTGCCAGCCGCGTTCCTCCATCTGATCGCCTATGGCGAAGATATCCGCCTTTTTCTCAGTGGAGCGGTAGGCGAATACGCTCATCTCGGGGTTGCTCACGATCTCCAGCCCGGGGATGGAGCGGATCCCTTCCTGCAGCGCCGCCGTTGTCTCCATCACCCTGCGGGCCAGGCCGAGATAGCCGTCCATGCCGATGGCTTTCAGCGAGGCCCAGGCCGCAGCGATGGCACCGCCGGGGCGGGTGCCGAGCAGGGCCGGCGAGATGAAGACACCGCCAGGCCAGCTTTCATGGACGAAAAACTGGTGTTTTAGGTAGTCCATATTGCGGTAGAGCAGTACCGAGGCCCCCTTGGCGCTGTATCCGTACTTATGGATGTCCGCCGAGATAGAGGTGACGCCGGGAACTCTGAAGTCGAAGGTTGGAATCTCATAGCCGAGCCTCTCCACAAAGGGGAGCAGAAAACCGCCCAGGCAGCTGTCTACATGAAAGGGTAGATTGTGTTCCCGGGCCACCGTACCCAGTTCAACAATAGGGTCAATAACCCCGTGAGGGTAGGAGGGCGCCGAGCCGACGATGAGGATGGTGTTGCGGTTGATCCTTTTTCTCACCGCGTCGACATCAACCCGCATATCCCTGCGCAGGGGGGCGTGGACCATCTTCACGCCAAAATAGCGGGCCGCCTTTTCCCAGGCTACATGAATCGACTGCGGGGCGATCATCTCCGGCTTTTTTGAGCGGAACAGCCCCCTTCCGGCGGCTCTATCGCGGTAGGTCATCACCGGCAGCAGGCAGCTTTCCGTTCCCCCTGAGGTCATCACCCCCACCGTGTTGTCATCTCCACCCAACAGATCCGCGCTCATCCGCACTACCTCGTGCTCGAAGCGTTTCAGGCTCTTGAAGGCCATCGGGTTGAGCGCATTTTCGGAGATAAAGGTGTTGTAAGCCTCAGTGAGAAAGCGGGTGTGCTCTTCTCCCAGATAATAGACTAGGCTCCAGGTTTTCGAGTCCTGGTAATTAACATCGCCTTCCTTATACTCACGAAGCATCTCCAAAACTTGATCGCGGGCCAGTCCTTTTTCGGGTATTTTCATTTTAGTGGCCTCCTTTGCCAGTTAAATAAGTTTTTTAAAACAGCGTCTTTAGGAGATAGGAGATCGAGATACCCAGGTAATTGCCGATGGCGTAGCCGATAATCCCGGTATAGAGGCCGGAAAGGATGATCTCCCTGTTCTTCAGGGCGTTGGCCACGACGGGGACAAAGGGCGGCGAGCAGATCGCCGAGGTGGAGGTGATAATCATGGTGTCGGTATCGATCTTAAAGATCCGGCAGAGCAGCGCATGGAGCAGCAACGAGCCGAAGATGCAGAAGATGACAAAGACCAGGATGGTCCAGTTCACCCGGGTGAACAGCTCCTTCAGGTTGGCCATGGAGCCGACGACGAGGCAGAAGATGTAGATAAGGTACATCCCGGCTTGAAAAGTCTTCCTGATTGCCCTGATCCCGGGAATGAAGGAGCAGGCGATCCCCAGGGTAGTGATGGTCAGGATGGTGACGGCGTCACCGTGGGCCTCCGGGAAGAGCCCGGACAGGGCCAGGGAGGCGCCGAGCACCAAAGCGGCTAAACCGAAAGCCCCCAGCAGGGGGAGCAGCGTATCGCGGTTGAAGATGCCGGTATAAGAATCGATGGCCTCCGTCTCGGCGGTCTTGCCTTCGCTGCCGGCGCAACTTCTGCTTTCAAATTTGGGGAGGAAGAGGTTGAACAGCCTCTGCGCGATAGAGCAGAAGAAGAGGATATAGATAAGCGAGATCACCGTATCATAGGTATGCATGGTGATATAGACGTGGGAATCTACATGTAGCGCTGTCTTGATTGCCGCCAGGTTCGGGGTGCCTCCGGTATAGAGCCCCACGGCCATGCCGCCCAGCTGCCAGGCGTGGGGGGTCTGGTCGCGAATGATCAGGAAGCCTCCAACGGCCACGACGATGATGGCGAGCGTCGCCAGGAGCATGCTCAGGGTGGCCTTGCCGGCCAGGCGCGACCACGCCCTCACATCCATTGAGAAGAGCAGCAGCGGCAGCGCCAGAGCCACAGAGGCCGAGCTGAGCAGGTCCTGCAGCTCCACCATCGCTTCGGGCAGGATGAAAAAGTTACCCACCAGCATCCCCGCAAGGTAACAGATGATCACCGCTCCGATGGTGTTGACCGGCGGGTAACGGTAGCAGAGATAGAGCACCAGTGCGGGAAAGAGAAGATAGAAACAGATCAAAGCAGCCATGGGCATGATTAAAACGTCCTTCCTGTGCAAAATAAGTTTCTTTAATTAAACGACCGGATTACATGCAACGAAGCACCGGGGCCAGATTCGGCCCCGGTGCGGGTCTGGTTCAGCCGCCCACAGCGGTTTTGCGGCGCCGCCGTTCCGCCGGCGCCATGATCACGCCAGTGATGGCGCAGAGAAGGCCATAGACCACCAGCTGGGCCAGGGTGAGCATATAGATCATGTAAAAGGTGACCTGCGGCAGCAAAAACTTGACGCCGCCCTGGAGGATGCCCGCAGCGGTGGCGATGAGAACGGTAGCGCCGAGCAGGCAGGTGCCGGCGGCAACAAAACCCCGCAGATTCACTCTGCCCAGTAGAAGCACTGCGAGAAAGACAGCGAAAGCGGTCAGCCCGGCCAGGGGGACCCGGCCCAGATCGCTCATCTGGTTGATATAGCTGTAGCTGTAACCGAAACCGTATAGATAGAGCGTGGCGGAGTAGACCGCCAGCGAGAGCACTGTCGCCGCCAGGGAGATGTAGAGATGGCCTTTTCTTTCCGCAACATCCTCGCCGGCGTAAAGCCGTTTGCGCAGCAGCCGCCTGACACACAGGAAGGCCGCCAGCAGGAAGACCAGGGCCAGGGCACCCCGCAGGGCGATCCAGCGGCGATTCACCGTCCGGGCGAGCCGCTCCAGGGCCCGTCCGTCGTCATTGTCGGTAGGCTCTGCGTTAAAGCGTTCACCCAACTCCTGGAGCAGCGGCCGCTGGGTCTCGCCGAGCAGCGCCGCCTTTTGCGCCATCGTCTCTGCAGGCCAATCGAAGGCTTCGGCGACGATGCGCCCCTCCATGTAGCTGGTGAAGGGCAGCCCCAGCATTGCGGCGATGGTGGGTGCCAGATCGAGCTGGGTATAACCATCGGGCAGCTCTCCCGGGGCCACGCCTTTGCCGTAAAAGGCCACCTTAATCTCCACCGCTTCTCTCTCCAGCCCCCCGTGCCCGCCGCTGTCGATATGGCCGTGATCGCCGGTAATGATGATCACGCTTTCCTCAGGCGCGGGGATCTGGCTCACAAACTCCTTGATGCAGCGGTCATTGAGCAAAGCAGCATCGAGGTATTCGGGGGAGATGCCGCCGTGACGGTGGCCCATCTCATCGACATCCATGCTGTGGACCAGTAAAAAGTTGGGGTTGTCTTCCGCAAGCGCCTCGATGCCGCGGGCAAAGATCTCCTCATCGTCGTAATCGCCGCCAAAGTCATCGTAAAAGTAGCCGTACTTGAGCGGTACACGATCGCGGATGAGCCTGTTTTCATCTTCCTCGCCGGTGCGGTAGGGAGGGCCGTAAAGGAGATCGTAATACCATCTGTAGGCCGAAAGGCCGGCCTTCAGCCCCTCCCCTTCGGCCAGGTCGAAAAGGGTGGGGGCAAAAAGCTTTTTCTCCTGGTTGTTGGAGCTGATTCCGTTGATTGACGAGCAGGCGCCGGTGATGATCCGCGTGTAAGCGGGACGGGAGAAGGTGGGCGCGGGGACGGTGAAGATCCCAAAGCTGCCCTGATCGGCTAAACTTTTCGTGAAGGGCATTTTGTCAAAGGTGTCGGCTCTCAGGCCGTCCACCAGGATCAGGTAGACATGCTCCACCATGGGGGCGGTGGGCTCCGTAGTGATGCTATCGGCGTAATCGAAACCCTCATGTTTGTCTTCTATCTTGAAGTAAGAGCTGCCCAGCAGAACCAGGGCAATAAGCGCAATGAGGACGCAGCATACAGACCAGGGCCATATTTTAAACTCTCTCAATGGAATACCTCCCTCATCTATTTGGCTCCTGGAGCCTTATGGTATATTCGCTATTTTAGAACGTTTTCCTTTTACTGTGTGCCGGCGCCGTTTGAAAACCCCAGGTATCAGAAGGAGGGGGGGGGGAGCAGCTGCCCCAGACGTAAGTTTTTTGGTTTGCTTTACCGGTCTGCCAGGCAGGAGATCGCCGCAGTGATCCTGAATATTTGTAGAAATAGAGCTAATATATACCGTACTCTAAAAGCAGGAGCTCCGCTGTGGTGGAGCCCCCCCCGGCAGGTTGCCGGAAAGTGGTATGCAACTGCAGTAATTGTCAGTAGATAAAAAAGGAGGAGAGCCCATGTTAGCGCAAAAGAAGCTTACGCTGCTCGAAGCAAGCTGTATCATCACCGGCTACGGCGTCGGCGGGGGTATCCTGGCGGTGCCCTACCTGGCCTCGCTGAATGGTGCGGTGGCAGTGATCATCATCATGGCTGCTGCATATCTTTTTTCTCTGCTCATGCACCTGATGATCGCCGAACTCTGCAGCGGAGAGGGAGAGAGTGTCCAGGTTGTGGAGGTTTTTCGCAAATATGTTTTCAAGGGGCGCTTCGAGAATCTGTGGGTATGGCTGTTTTTTGCACTGCTGGTGCTGATATTTCTGTTCAGCCAGGCCGCCTATATCGTCGGTGCCGGGGAAATCATCACCGACCTGCTCGGCTGGCCCCCCTGGGTCAGCCAGATCGCTTTTTACCTTATCGCCGCCGGTGTTGTCGCTTTCGGTCTGAAGGTGCTGGGCATCAGCGAAAAATATGCTGTGGCCGGTCTGGCAGTGATCCTGTTGCTGCTGGCGGTGGGGTCTTTTGCAGTCCCTTTCAAACCGCTCACTATCCTTGCCCCCCTGGGCAATGTCACCCTTGCGCTTTTCGGTATGTCCATGTTCTGCTTTTCAGCCCCCTTTGCTGTGCCCCAGGCGGTGGAGGGGCTTTCCTGGAACAAGAAGCTGATCCCCAAGGCGGTGCTGCTGGGGATGGGGATCAACCTGGTCTTTATCGCCATTTTCATCTTCTTTACCCTCTCTGTTTCACCCGAGGTAACAGAGGTGGCGACCATCGGCTGGACCAGCGCCATCGGCGGCTGGGCGAGAATTGTGGGCTCCGTCTTCATGGCCCTGGCCATCCTCACCACCTACTGGTCGGCCTCCTACGCCCTGGTGGTGATCATCAAGGAGCGGACCGGATGGTCGGAGCGGCTCTCCTGGCTGGCGGCGACCCTGCCGACGCTGCTCCTCGCCGTGGCCGGGCTGGGCAGCTTCCTCGAGCTGATGCGCGATGCCGCCGGTGGGGTGGCCCTCTGCGTGGTGATCATGCTCATCCCCGCCTTCCGGGGTTCCCGCAGGCACAAGGCCGCTCTCGGTATAGACAGTTGGAATATGGGTTTCTGGGGCACCCCGGTGTTCCAGGCGATCGTGATCGTCACCTATCTGCTGACAGCGGTAGGCTCCTTCGTACCCATACCCTAAGCACTGCAATGAAACACTGGGGACGTACGTTCCTGTTGCATCCTGCTCAGCCGTTTAAGGGATCTGCAGCAACAAGGACTGGACCGTCCCCGCTGTTTCATTTATGCGGATAAAAGCTTTTGAACCTTCGTTTAGCCATCACGCCAGCGCCCCGGCGATCCCGATCCCGGGGCGCTGGCAATGACCAAACCTCACGGTAAATAGAAAATATTATCTTTATTCCCGCCCTCAGGTTCTGTCTTGACTGCGTGAAGAGTGTGTATTATAATCGGATTGTCTCTATTCTGCCAACGTGATCAATCTTGCGGCGCACACTCCTGCATTCCCTTTTTCCCGGCCCCGGTGTGTGCCGGCCGGCTCCGCAACCGGTTCAAGACATCTATGCTTCGCCAAACTACCTAGGGTTCCCCATACTACCGGGCTGTAGCTGCGCGCGCACGCAGGAAAGAGATTGACCGGCCCTGGCGCCGCTGTTGGTAAATTGATGAAAGGTGGTTGGTAGATGGATTTTCAGCTCAACGAAGGGCAGCAGTTGATCCGGCAGATGGTTCGTGAATTCGCTGAGAAAGAGCTTGTCCCGGTAGCGGCAGAGCTGGATCGGGAAGAGAGATTTCCTGCCGAAATTATTGAGAAGATGGCGCGCCTCGATTTATTTGCGCTTCCCTTCAGTGAAGATTGCGGGGGCACGGGAGACGGCTACCTTGCCTACGCCATCGCTGTGGAAGAGATCTCCCGTGCCTGCGCCTCCACGGGGATTACCTACGCCGCTCACTGCTCCATTGGAACAGGCCCGATCTATCTTTTTGGCACCGGGGAGCAGAAGAGCAGGTGGGTGCCTCCCTGCGCCCGCGGTGAGATGCTCGCTGCCTTCGGTCTCACCGAGCCCGAAGCGGGTTCTGATGCCGGAGGCACTCGCACTACCGCCGTGCTTGAAGGGGAGGAGTGGGTGATCAACGGTAGCAAATGCTTTATCACCAACGCCAGCAAGGCCGGTGTGGCTGTGGTTACCGCAGTGACGGAACCCGGCCAGGGAACGCGGGGGATCAGCGCCTTCATCGTCCCCACCGATACGCCGGGCTACAAGGTTGCCCCTCCCTACAAGAAACTGGGTTTGCGGGCATCGGATACGGCCGAGATTGCGCTCGAGGACGTGCGTGTTCCGGCGGAAAACCTGCTTGGCAAACGGGGCGAAGGGTTCAAACAGTTCCTGGCCGTGCTCGACGGCGGCAGGATCAGTATCGGCGCCCTCTCTGTAGGGATTGCGCAGGCTTCGCTGGATGCAGCCCTGGAATACGCTAAAGAAAGGCATCAGTTCGGCCGGCCTCTCTCTGCATTCCAGGCAATCCAGTTCAAACTCGCCGATATGGCCATGGAGGTGGAGCTGTCGCGCCTGGCGGTTTACCGGGCGGCCTGGCTGAAGGACAGCGGCCTGCCCTTCACCCGCGAGGCGGCGATAGCGAAGCTTTACGCCTCGGAAACAGCGGTGCGGGCGGCCCTGGAGGCGATCCAGATCTACGGCGGCTACGGCTACACGGCCGATTATCCTGTGGAGCGCTACCTGCGTGATGCCAAACTGATGGAGATCGGCGAGGGCACCTCTGAGATCCAGCGCCTCGTCATCGCCCGGGAGTTGCTCAAAGCCTGAGCCCGATCTCTAGTGTTAAATCCCCCCCCAGCCCCCCCTTTAGGAAGTGATCAGGGCACACACTTGACACCGGGGGTTGATTGATGTAGTATAGAATCATGCTAGTACAAAGTCATCGTTACACTGAAAGCATCATAGATGAGATCAAGGCAATGATCAAGGCGGAGCCGGGC
>DUVX01000055.1 GCA_012840855.1 Bacillota bacterium
ACCGCTTTTTCCCGGGGCTCTCCATC
Source organism: Bacillota bacterium (assembly GCA_012840855.1). GTDB lineage: Bacteria > Bacillota > Dethiobacteria > DTU022 > DTU022 > JAAZPQ01. Next base: position 27 of record DUVX01000055.1, read on the forward strand.
GACGAGGAGAAGCCTTATCTGCGACCGCTCCTCAAGGCGATCGTAGCCGGTAAAGACGGTCTCCAGCGTCCCAGCCAATTCGTAGCCGCTGCTTTTGGCGCTGTCCTCAGCGCGGCTGCGGGCGGCACGGGCCCGCTGCCGCTGCTGCTCCAGGGAGCGCTCGAAGGCGCCGCGATCCAGAGTGAAGCCCTGCTCCCGCAGGATCTCCGCTGTCAGGTCGAGGGGGAAGCCATAAGTATCATAGAGTTTGAAGGCCAGCTCTCCCGGGAAAACTTCTTTCTTCTCTGCAGCCAGCTCCAACAGATGCTCCTCCAGTATCTCGAGCCCTCCGGCCAGCGTCTCCTGAAAGCGGCTCTCCTCGGCTTCGATGACGCGGGTAATAAATTCCCGGCGCTCCTCCAGCTCAGGATAGACCTCCCCCATCATCCTCACCAGAAGCGGCACCGCTCCCGCCAGGAAGCTGTCCTCGATCCCTATCAGGCGGCCGTAGCGAAGGGCGCGGCGGATGAGGCGGCGCAGGATATAGCCCCGCCCCTCGTTGGAGGGAAGGATTCCGTCGGCAGTCAAGAAGGTGACCCCCCGGGCATGTTCGGCGATAATCCGCAACGCTGTTCGGTCGGGATCCCCCCTGCCCGCTTCGCCGGCCAGGGCGGCAAAATGTTCGCAAAGCGGCCGGAAGAGATCGGTATCATAAAATGTATCGACCCCCTGCAGCGCCGTGGCCAGCCGCTCCAACCCGGCACCCGTGTCGATATTTTTTTGCTCCAGAGTAGTTAAAGAGCCGTCGGGCTCGCGGTTGAACTGGGTAAAGACCAGGTTCCAGATCTCCAAGTAGCGATCGCAATCACAGCCCGGGAGGCAACTATCGTTGCCGCAGCCGAGCTCCGGGCCGAGATCGTAATAGATTTCCGAGCAGGGGCCGCAGGGGCCCGCGCCGATTTCCCAGAAGTTATCTTCCCGGCCCAGCCGTACAATCCGCTCTGCGGGGATACCGATCTGCTCGTGCCAGATCTGGTGGGCTTCGTCGTCATCCTCGTAGATGCTGATCCAGAGCCTCTCCCCAGGCAGGCGAAATATATTGCGGACTAATTCCCAGGACCAGGCGATCGCCTCCTCCTTGAAGTAGTCGCCGAAGGAGAAATTACCAAGCATCTCGAAAAAAGTGGCATGACGGCCGGTGAAGCCCACCTGCTCGATATCGTTAGCCCGCACGCACTTCTGGCAGGTAGCGATACGGCTATGCGGCGGTTTTCTCTCTCCCGTAAAATATGGTTTCAGGGGGGCCATCCCTGCGCCGATGAGCAGAAGCGTGGGGTCATCCTGCGGTACCAGGGAGAAGCTGGGCATTACCAGATGTCCTTTGCCGGTGAAAAAATCCAGAAAGGTGGCGCGGATATCGCTGCTTTGCATTTTTTATCTCTAACCCCCTCTTAAGGTCACCGCAATTATATCTTTCGCCCATTTACATGTCAATAATGGTTGCCCCTGCCAAAGGTACTGCCTTCAGCGACCGCCGCGCCAGGCCATCAGCAGGTGTTTACCCAGGATACGCAGGACCAGCGCCGCCGGGACGGCGAGGAGAAGCCCGATAAAACCGAAGAGCTTGCCGCCCAGCAAAAGAGCCAGGATGATTACCAGGGGGTGGAGGCGGGCGCTGCGCCCCAGAATCACCGGAGCGATGAACTGGCATTCAATCTGCTGCACGATCAGGATCAGCAGGGCCACCTTCAGCGAAAGTAACGGCGCCTCCAGAAAGGCCACCAGCCAGGCCGGCAGCGCTCCGATGACGGGCCCAATATAGGGGATCAGGTTGGTCACGCCGATAACCAGCGCCAGCACGAGGGGAAATTTCACCCCCAGGATCAGCAGGCCGGCGTAGCTCAACATCGCTACCGCCAGGCTGACGAGGAGGCTGCCGCGGATAAAGGCGCCCAGGGCACCGTTAATCTCCTCGGCGGCGGCGACTATGCGGCGGCGGTGGTGCGGGGGGAAAAGATAGAGAAATCCCCTCTTGAAGGAATCCTCGTCGCGCAAGAAATAGTAGGTCAGCACCGGAACAAGCAAGAAGATGATCATGCCGCCAAAAAGGGAAAAGATAAAATCGTAGAGGTGCTCCAGCCGCAGGGCCAGCGCGGTGCTGAAGGCCTCGCCGCTGTTTTCCACCATCTCGCGAATATTGGGAGGCAGGTTAAAACGGTGATAGCCCGCTTCGATACGGTGAAGAAATTTCTGCAGAGCGGCGCCGTATTCCGGTAGCTGCCTCACCAACTCCCCCAGGTCGTCCAAAAAAAGCGGGGTTACCCGGACAGAGAAGATAAAGATAACCAGGGCAAAAAGCAGGTAGAGTACGGCGATGGCGAGCGGGCGCGAGATGCGCCGCCTTTCCATGAAGTTGACCAGGGGCGCCAGAAGATAGGCGATGATCAGCGCCGCAAGAAATGGAGCCAGCGCTGAAAAGAGAAGATGGCGCACTGTGATCATCCAGATCGCCGCGAGGATGAGCAGGGTCCCGCCGGTTAACAGAAGCAGGCCTTGCTGCCAGGGCGGCAATTCCCAAAATTTATCTTTCACCGGGAATCTCTCCTAATTCCGGCCGAAGGAGCCTGCATTGATCGGGGTGCTGCTCAAAATAATAGAAAACCCTCTCCGGCGCTATCTTCCCCCCGACTATATCTATTCTACAGCGAGGTGGGAAAAATACCGGTATACGGTTTTCTTTTAAGTTTAATTCATTTATCGGTTTTGCTCTGCTCCAGGGAAAAGGGAATCAAAGAGCCGTCAGCCTCAACATAGAACATAGGCCAAGGCTGCTGTGGGACGATCTTGAATTCCATAAGGCACTGCCAGCAGTAATACTGGTTACTACCTACCTTTCCGGTATCTGCGGAGCGGCACAGCGGGCACCGCATCTTCGACACTTCCACTTCAATTCTGTTCGTAACCATCCGGTGAGTTATTATCCCCCTGCACCGCCCTGTTCATACGCTGCACTGATCAGGCCACCACCTAGAACGAGGTCGCCGCGGTAAAATACCGCCGCCTGGCCGGGGGTCACTGCAGGCTGGGGCGTTTCGAAAAGAAGGCGGGCGCCCCGCCCGCCGGGCAGCGGCAGCAACCGGGCCGGCACCGCGGGGGCGCGGTAGCGTATCTTCACCGCAATGCTCTCTTCTTCCTCCAACGCCGTCAGGGCGACAAGGTTGATCTTTTCCACCGTAGCGGCGCTGCGATAAAGGCCGGACCTTTCACCGACAACTATTGTGTTTTCAGCAGCCCTGATCTCGAGTACGTAGAGCGGCGCCGGTGAGCTCAACCCCAGGCCGCGCCGTTGCCCCACCGTGTAGAAGGGGATCCCCCGATGGCGGCCCAGCACCCGCCCGCTTTGGCTCACAATAGGCCCCGGCTTTGCCTCCAGGCCACGGCGCTCCAGGAAGGTGCGGTAGTCGCCGGGGATGAAACAGACCTCCTGGCTCTCTTTTTGATCCGCCGCGATGGGGATAGAATTTCGCGCTCTCCGCCGCACCTCTTCCTTGGTCAATTCGCCCAGCGGAAAGAGCGTGCGGGCCAGCTGCTCCTGGGTGAGGTTGTAAAGCATATAGGACTGATCCTTGGCGACGTCGCGCCCTTTTTTTAAAAGATAGCGCCCCTTCCGGGGGCAGTAGGCCACGCGTGCGTAATGGCCGGTGGCAATCCGCGGAATCATATTCTCCGCCGCCTTCTGTAGCAGGGCGGTGAATTTGATCTTGCGGTTGCAGATCACGCAGGGGTTGGGCGTGCGCCCGCGGCTGTATTCCCCGGCAAAATAGTCGACCACGGCCGCTGCAAACTGCTCCCGCAGATCGACCACCTCGCAGGCGATCCCCAGCGCTGCGGCGATACGGAGGGCTTCTGCGGCGGCGCCGGCAGGAAGTGGCGGCGCTTCATCGGCCCCGAGAAGAAAAGTAACCCCTGTCACCGCAAAGCCCGCCTCCATCAGGATAGAGGCAGCGACGGCGCTGTCCACCCCGCCGCTCAGGGCAACCAAAACCCGCTCACTCATATCTTCCACCCCCGCAGTGCAGGATCAGGATCCCGGCGGCCCCTTCAGCGCTTCCCATCGGCCGCTCCCCCGGGAGATCTCCTGCAGCCTTTTTTTCATCTCCCCCACAGCACTGCGGGGGAGCGCGGCGGTGATGGAGACCTCGCTACCGTAGTCGGTGCCGACGACCACGCCCTGCAGCGTTTCCAGCTGCCGTAGCAGCGCCCCCATCGCCTCGTAAGAGACGATAAGGCGGCAGTAGCTGAGCTCTTCACGCTCCACCAGCTCGCCGGCCTCGATGCAGGCGCGAGCGCAGTGGCGGTAAGCCCGGGTGAGACCGCCGATGCCCAGCTTGGTCCCCCCGAAATAGCGGGTCCCCACCACCACAAGGCCGGATAGATCCCCGTGCTGCAGCAGCTGCAGCATAGGCGGCCCCGCTGTCCCCGCCGGCTCGCGAGCGTCAAAGGATCGCTCCACCAGGGAACTGCCCGTACCGATCCGGTAGGCGTGGGCATGGTGGGTGGCGTCGGGGAATTCTTCCTCGACGCGGGTGATAAATTTTTGTGCCGCCTCCTCATCCGCTGCCGGGGCAGCGCTGCCGATGAAGCGGGATCCCTTAACCGAAAACTTTGCCCGGACGGGCCTGCGAAGCGTCCGGTAGCGATAATTGCTCACTGCGATCTATTCTTCCCTTTATCTTTATTTGTCTCCCCGTCTCCCTGCCGGTTGCCGCTGTGGAACCTCTTCAGGCGTTCGCTGATCTGGCGCTCAAAACCTTCCCCGCCAGGCCGGTAGAATCTTTTGCCCTTCAGCTCCTGCGGCAGGTAGCGCTGCTTCACAAAGTGGCCCGGGTAGTCGTGGGGGTAGAGATATCCCTTACCGAGACCGAGCCGGGCGGCGCCGCGATAGCCTGTCCCGCGCAGGTGAGCGGGGACAGGAAGCCGGCCGCTCTCTTCCACCTCCGCCATCGCTTCCCCGATAGCCTTGTAAGCGGCATTGCTTTTGGGGGCGGCAGCAAGGTAGGCCGCTGCCTGAGCCAGGGGAATGCGCCCCTCGGGTAGGCCGATGAGCTGCACCGCCTGGGAGGCGGCTACTGCCACCGTCAGCGCCTGCGGATCGGCGTTACCGATATCCTCAGCAGCGCTGATCACCAGGCGTCGGGCGATAAAGAGGGGATCCTCGCCTCCTTTGAGCATGCGGGCGATCCAGTAGAGCGCGGCGTCGGGATCGGAACCGCGGATCGATTTGATCAGCGCCGAGGCGATATCATAATGATCATCGCCCGTCCCGTCATAACCGGGGCCCTGCGATTGAAGCGCTTCTTCGGCCGTCTCTGCCGTTATAGTGATGGGGCCGTCAGCGTCTCCGGCGATGGCAGCAGCGACTTCTAGTGCGCTGAGGGCAGCCCGGGCATCGCCGTCGGCTCTTCCGGCTAGTTGGCGCAGCGCCTCCGGATCTATCTTTAGCTCCAGTTTGCCCAGGCCCCGCTCGTCGTCGCCAAGGGCCTGCTGGAGCAGTTTTTCGATATCGCCGGCGGTAAGCGGCTCAAAGATGAACAGGCGTACCCGCGACAGCAGGGGCCCGTTCAGGTAGAAAAAAGGGTTCTCCGTCGTTGCTCCGATAAAAATTACCGTGCCCTGCTCCACCGCCGCCAGGAGTGCATCCTGCTGGGCCTTGTTGAAGCGGTGGATCTCATCGACGAAGAGAATTGTTCGTCTGCTTTCCAGCGCCCAGCGCTCGCGGGCCTGTTCGATAACCGCACGGATATCTTTCACTCCCGCCGCGATGGCATTGAGCGCGATAAAAGCGGCCCTGGTGGTGGAGGCGATGAGCATGGCCAGGGTAGTTTTTCCTGTGCCCGGCGGCCCGCTGAGGATCATCGAGGGAACCCTGTCAGCCGCAATGAGCCGCCGCAGCGGCTTTCCCTGCCCGAGAAGGTGCTCCTGGCCGGCAAATTCTTCAAGGCTGCGCGGCCGCATCCGCAGCGCCAGCGGCCCCTCCTTGCGCATCTTTTGCTCCCACCCGTGGGTAATCAGATCGATGGCTCATCAGCCCCTTCCATCAGTACGGGACAACACTTCCGTCGTCCCCCTTTAATACCATCTAGATTATACCATGAAAAAAGCGTTCCCCCGGCGGCAGCGGCCTAGAGAAAGGCCCTTTCCGGTAAAACGCCCGGAAAGGGCACCTTTGCTCGCTCTATTCAAAACTATAATACGCTAATAATTTACGCCCCACATCCCCCCGGCGGCGCCGAAGATAAACCCCAAGAATAGCTTCGCCACCAGAGTCCAACCGGGGGCTATACCCAGGGAAGCGATCAGCCCTCCGCCGAGCATCACCAGGACGTAAGCGATCCCGACAAGCCCGCCGTTAAGCCAGCCGCGCGAGCCGATCCTGCGGGCGGCATGGGCCGAACCCCACAAGATCGCCATGATGCTGACGGCGTAAACCAGATAGGGCGCCGTGCTCTCAGGCAACGCTGAGCTATAGAGCAGCAGGGCGATGATCAGGATCATCACCAACGAAAATAGCAGCGCCAGGAGAATACCCCGGCCCAGATTGAGCCAGGCTCCGCCTCGTGGCTGAAGATTGAGCTGATTGTTCGCCAGACGCTGGTTCATAACTTTGCCCCCTGAGAAGAGCATATGAACCGGCGGCGGTGATTATTACTATTCCTCTCCGTCGGTGACGACGCGCTCCACGCCGCCGCGGGCGAACTTTATATTCACATTATCGGCCACACGCAGCGTCACCGTATCATCAGTGAGCTCTTTGATGACACCGTGAATGCCGCCGATGGAGACCACCCGATCGCCTTTTTGCAGCGCCGAGAGCATCTCTCGCCTCTTCTTCTGCTGCTGCTGCTGCGGGCGAATCAGGATAAAATAAAATATGGCGAAGATCACAACCAACCACAAGATACTTGAATAGGGACCAAGCTTGGCAATTAAGTCTTGCATTTACCTACACCTCCGTAAAATTGTTCCAGTTTCGGTTTCATTCGACGATAATACTGCGCGAAGTTACCTTCGCTAATCGCTTCGCGTATCTCCAGCATCAGCCGGGATAGATAGTAAAGATTGTGGTATGTAGTCAAACGCATCCCGAGGATCTCGCCGGCATTGAATAGATGGCGGATATAAGCCCGCGTATAGCGACGGCAGACGGGGCAGCCGCATGCTTCGTCCAGCGGCGCCATATCGGTGGCATAAGCGGCATTGCGGATGGTCAGGTAGCCCCGACTGGTCATCACCCGGCCGTTGCGAGCGATCCGGGTGGGCAAAACACAGTCGAACAGGTCTATCCCCAACCGGCTCCCTTCGAGAAGCGCATCGGGTGAACCGACGCCCATCAGGTAACGCGGCTTCTCCGAAGGAAGCAGCGGCGCGGTCTGCTCGAGAAGTTCATACATCAATTCCTTCGGCTCACCCACGCTCAATCCACCGATGGCGTAACCGGGAAAATCCATGGCCACCAGCTCTTCGGCAGACCTCTTTCGTAGATCCTGGTAAACACCCCCCTGAACGATCCCAAATAGCGCCTGGTCTTTTCGCAGGTGGCTGTTCAGGCAGCGCTGCGCCCAGCGGCCGGTGCGCTCTACGGCACGCTCAACCTCCCTATGCGAGGAGCGATGGGGCAAGAAGTAGTCCAGAACCATCGCTATGTCGGAGCCGATAAGGTTCTGGATGCGGACCACCCGCTCCGGGGTGAGGTAATGTGTCGAACCGTCAATATGCGAGGTAAAGGTAACCCCGTCATCTGCGATTTTCCGCAGGCCGCCCAGGCTGAAGATCTGGAAACCGCCGCTGTCAGTCAAGATCCCGCCGTACCAGTGCATCAGCTTATGCAGACCGCCGGCGCGGGCGATCAGCTCAATCCCCGGCCGCAGGTAGAGGTGGTAGCTGTTGGACAGGATCATCGCCGTATTCAGCTCAGCCAGCTCTGCAGTGGTCATCCCTTTAACCGTCCCCTGTGTCCCCACGGGCATGAAGGCGGGCGTCTCCACGACACCATGCCGTGTGAGCACCCTCCCCCGCCGCGCCGCGGTGCGGGAACAGCGCTTGAGCAGTTCGTAAGAAATGGACATCCCTTCCACCCTGCTATAGCTTATCTTAACCCTTTCTCACTGTCAATTATGCTTTATTCCCCTAAAAAACACTTCGGCAAAGCAGCGCTATAATTAGCCCACAGCTTAGAAACAAGACCTTTCATAGCGAAAACCCAGCTGTTAACCGGGGATTCTTCGCCGCGTCCAGAATGACAAACAGTGAGTATTGGGGACGGTTCCCATTACTCACCCCAACGCCTAAAGGAGCAGCATGCTGTCGCCGAAGCTGAAGAAACGGTAGTTTTTCGCCACGGCTGTACGGTAGGCTTCCATGACCCGCTCATGGCCTGCAAAGGCACAGACAAGCATCAGTAGGGTTGAGCGGGGCAGGTGAAAGTTGGTCAGCAGGATATCGACGGCCTTGAAACGGTAACCAGGGTAGATAAAAAGATCAGTCCACCGTGCTGTCTCCTTCAGATACCCCTCCGCATCGGAAGCGTCTTCGAGAACGCGGCAAACCGTGGTCCCCACAGCGACGATGCGCCCGCCTTTTCTGCGGGTATTGTTGATCTGCTGGGCCGCCTCTGCCCCGACACGGTAATACTCGCGGTGCATCTCGTGCTGCCGGATATCCTCTTCACGGACCGGCTGAAAGGTGCCCGGACCGATATGCAGGGTCACAAAGGCCCAGTCGACCCCCTTGCGGCGCAGGCTGTCGAAGACGGCGGGGGTAAAATGAAACCCCGCTGTGGGCGCAGCCGAAGAACCGTTCTCCGCTGCATAGATAGTCTGGTATTGCGCCGGGTCTTTCAGCTCACGGGTAATATAGGGGGGCAGCGGCACCTTTCCAACGCGGGGCAGCATCTTCTCCAAAGGCTCAGGCCCGCTGAAGCAGACCAGGCGCTGTCCCCTTCCGGCGTAATCTTTGATCTGAGCCTTCAGACCTCTGGTAAACTGGATCACGGCGCCCGGTTTGAGCTTGCGCCCCGGGCGGACCATGGCGATCCATTCGTCTTCGCCGTAGCGGTGCAGCAACAGGAGCTCCGCCTCGCCGTCGTCTCGAAGCCTCTTTCCGAGCAGGCGGGCCGGGATAACCCGGGTGTTATTCATCACCAGAAGATCGCCCGCCCGAAGGTATTCGGGAAAAGCGGTAAAATGCTTATGCTCTACAGCGTCCTGATTGCGCTGCAATACCATCATCCGCGAGCGGTCCCTCTCAGTAACGGGCTCCTGGGCGATCAGTTCCGGAGGAAGCCCGTAGTCAAAATCACTTAGCCTCGTTCTTTCCATCGATACACACCCGGTTAATCTTTCTTCTTCCCACTTTACCACAAGCTCAGCTGAGGGTTATCCCCGCCTTTGAGCTTGAGCAGGCGGTAGGCCTCCCTAGTAACGACGCGGCCGCGAGGTGTCCGTTTCAGAAGACCCAGTTTCATCAGGTAGGGTTCGTAGACATCTTCCAGCGTCTCCGGCTCCTCGCTGATCGAGGCGGCCAGGGTTTCAAGGCCCACAGGGCCGCCCTCGTACTTCTCGATCATGGTCCGCAAAAGGCGGCGGTCGATCTCGTCAAGACCCAGCCTGTCCAGCTGCAGCATGAGCAGCGCTTCCCGGGCGGCATCGCCTGAGACCACATTGTCAGCCCTGACCTGGGCATAATCGCGCACCCTTTTCAGGAGCCGGTTGGCGACGCGGGGCGTTCCCCGGGAGGCCCCGGCTACGGCCCGCGCTCCCTCTGGCTCGATCGCCACATTCAAGAGCTGTGCTGAGCGGGTGATGATCCTAATCAGCTCCTCGATGGTGTAGAACTCGAGACGATCGACGATACCGAAACGATCGCGCAAAGGCGAAGTAAGCGCGCCGGCCCGCACCGTTGCACCGATAAGGGTAAAAGGGGGCAGATCGAGGCGCAACGAGCGGGCGCCCGGGCCCTTGCCGATGATGATGTCGAGGGCAAAATCTTCCATAGCGGGATAGAGGATCTCTTCCACCGTCCTGCTGAGGCGGTGAATTTCATCGATGAAGAGCACATCGCCATGGCCCAGGTTTGTCAGTATGGCGGCAAGGTCGCCAGGCCTCTCGATGGCCGGGCCGGCGGTAATACGGATATTCACGCCCATCTCCCCGGCGATAATATGTGCCAGCGTGGTTTTGCCCAGGCCCGGCGGCCCGTAGAGCAAAACATGATCAAGGGGCTCGCTGCGCCCCTGGGCCGCAGTGATATAGATGCCCAATTTTTCCTTGATCTTCTCCTGGCCAATAAATTCAACGAGCGATTGCGGGCGCAGCCCGAACTCAAGCTGCTGATCATCCTCAGGGCGAACCCGCGATGATACAATTCTCTCTTCCATATCTCTATGCTACCCCCTTAGTGCCCCCGCTGGTGGCCGCCAGCCAGGAGGTTCAGCGCTTTTTTGAGGAGCACTTCGCTGCTGGGGGCGCCCTCCTCCCCCGCCAGGGCCTTGTTCACCGCCTCCGCCGCTTCGGCGGGGGAATAGCCCAATCCCTGCAGAGCCTCCACGGCCTCTAGGTAGGAAGAGTCGGTTCCCCCTGGGACCGGTTCCGCGACGAGCTGAAGTTGCGAAACTTTCTCTTTCAATTCGAAGATCAGCCGCTGAGCCATCTTCTGGCCCACCCCGGGAGCATGGCAGAGGGTGGGGATATCTTCTCTTATGATTGCGGTACAGATCTGGGCTACAGAAAGGCTGCCAAGCAGGGCCAGACCCAGCCGGGGACCGAAGCCGGAGACGCCGGTAATAAGGTTGAAAAGATCGCGCTCATCGGCAGCCTGAAAGCCGATGAGCCGGAGGTCGTCCTCCCGAAAGATCAGCCGTGTGTAAAAAAGAACCTCACTGCCGATAAGCTGCTCCAGCCTCCCCGTCTCCTCCGGTATCTCCAGAGTTACACCGGCGGCGCCGACCTCCAGAACTATCCGCCCGGGATAGACGGCGACAAGCTTGCCGCGGAGATATTCGATCATTGGGGCCGGCCCCCTTTAATCGCCGCTGCGTAGCAGCGGTGCTGCAGGTGGCAAAGGGCAATCGCCAGGGCATCGGACTCATCGTCGATAGACACTTTTTCAGTCAACCGCAGCAGCAGTTCCACCATATGCTGCACCTGCTGTTTATCAGCGCCGCCGTATCCGGCGACGGCCTGCTTCACCTGTAAAGGGGTATACTCGTAAAGGTCAAGCTTGCTCTTTGCTGCGGCAAGAACAACCGTTCCCCGGGCTTCGCCGACCTGCAGGGCAGTGCGTACATTCTTGCAAAAAAAAAGTTTTTCCACTGCCAGGCAGTGCGGTCTGTACTCCCGAATCAGCTCGACGACGCGATCGTAAATCTCTGCCAAACGCATCGGTCCCGGTGTCTGCTTCGATGTGCGGATGACACCGGAAGCCAGCCGATGGAATCTGTTCCCTTTCTCTTCCACGAAGCCGTAACCGGTTATGGCCAGCCCCGGATCAATCCCCAGAATAATCATAATCTCGCTGTCGCTCCCTTTTCCTGAACGCTATCCCAAACGATATATAGTTCTTTAGGGAGGGCCAGAAATCCTTTTCAGCGTAATAGTGGAAAGTGCCGGAACAATAATCCGGCACTCTCTTCCTGACCCTGTCGGACGCCCTCATGTATGAAAAATATCAGCTGGTGTACGCTTCCAATGCGCTTTCTATGTCATCGGGTGAATCGAGAATCACACCCGCTTCGAGCTGCTCCCGGTCGTCGTCTCTCACCTCGTGGTGGGTCACCCTGATCAATTTACCGCCCGGCGGTCTGCCCTCGAAAAGGGCAATATACCCGGTGCTCCCATCACTAAATATGCCTAAGTAATATTTTTCCCGGCAGTCGGGGCAAAGATCATCGAGATGGGTAAAGGTAAAAAGCGGCCCCCCGGACACCGCTTTTAGCTCGGCGACATACCACCCCGAGCTTTCGAAATAGGGCACGATATTCTCAATGCCATTATCACTTTCATGCAAAGCTACGGCCACCTCAAGGAGGTCGGCCGGCGGCAGCTCCCCATCGGGGGGGATGCGGCCGGGATCATGAACGGAGCTGTGATCGCAAAAACGATACAGATACTGGACCATGTACGGTTCGGCCGGGGGCTCTTCGGGGGCCCTCTCGACCCTCTGCTCGGGACGGCGGTGCAAAAATTCGATAAGGTTGATATCCCGGGTGTAGGAGATCAGCAAGAGCAACGGCGCCAGGCCTACCACCAGCACAAGCACCACAAATCCTGCCCGCAGCCAGCGAATCTTCTTTCTATTCTTGTCATCCTGTACTGACAATAGGGCTCATCCTCTCAGTCAGATGTTTACTGTAGCCCTATCATCCCCCCGAAAGGATAAATTATACATTTATATTGCCTGCTTATTCCATCAGCTCTTCGGGTATCTCAAAATTAGCATAGACATTCTGAACATCATCGTTGTCTTCCAGCGCCTCCATCAGGCCCAGGATCCGCCGCGCTTCATCGGGATCTTCGATCTCCACGGTATTCTGCGGCAGCATCGTCACCTCAGAGCTCTCCAGAACGATCCCCTGCTCCTGAAGATGCTCCTTTACCTCTTCGTAGAGCTCTGTCGTCGTGATAATGCTGTAGGTGTCATCCTCTTCAAGAACATCCTCCGCCCCCGCCTCGAGTGCAATCAGGATCAGATCATCCTCGCTGATGGACAGGTTCTCCTGTTTAACGATGAAGAGCCCTTTGCGCTGAAACATCCAGGAAACACAGCCTGATTCTCCAAGGTTCCCGCCGTAGCGGGAAAAAAGATGCCTGATCTCGGCCACAGTGCGGTTGCGGTTGTCGGTGAAGGCTTCCAGTAACACCGCCACTCCGCCTGAAGCATAGCCTTCGTAATTAACTTCGTCGTAACTTTCTCCCTCCAGTTCCCCGGTACCCCTTTGGATGGCTCGCTGGATACTGTCGTTGGGCATATTGTTGTCCCTGGCGTTTTGCACCGCCAGGCGAAGGCGAAAATTTGTTTCGATATCGGCGCCGCCCTCCCTGGCGGCGACAATGATCTCCCGGGCCACCTTGGTAAATATTTTGCCCTTCTGGGCATCGACCCGGGCCTTACGGCGCTTGATATTCGCCCACTTCGAATGACCGGCCACTCCGAACTCCCCCTTTCTCTATCTCTTTCCGGTTTACTTTACTGGGGAAAGGAAGTGCTGACCAGCGTCTTCATCCCTCCGCGGGGATTAAACTCGGCGGCAACGGTCATGGAGAGCGGCTCTGTCAGCTTCACCAGATCGTCCAAGATCCGGTTAACCACATCTTCCTGGATAATCCCCACCTGTCGATAAGAATTCAGGTAATATTTTAGCGATTTCAGCTCCACACAGGTTTCTCGAGGTACATAGATAATCCGCAGCACACCAAAATCGGGCAGTCCTGTCCAGGGGCACACCGAGGTGAATTCGGGAAAAACAATTTCCACCTCGGAACGGCGCCCGGCATAGGCAAAGGGGACCGTCTCCAGCACCCCGCGGTCAACCTGTTCCGGTTTTAACAGAACCGGGTGCTTCCTTTCTTGCTCTTTATCCTTCATTAACAGCGACACCTTCTTTCTTAGCCCAGCGAACAGCCAGATAGCAAAATGGCGTATCGGCAAGCGCTAAAATTAGTTTAACCAGGTACTGACTGCCAATCATATTGATTAAAACCGTTCCCTCAACAGTGCCGGCAAAAGCGATGGTGATAAAAATAACGCTATCCAGCAGCTGGCTGGCCATAGTAGAGAGATTGTTGCGCAACCAAAGATGCCTGCCCTTTGTAACCCGGCGCCAGAATAGAAAAGCCTGGACATCGTGAAGCTGCGAAACCAGGTAAGCCACCATGCTAGCGGCAACAATGCGAGGCACCATCCCCAGAATAGCTTCATAGGCGGCCTGATGTTCCCAGAAGGGAGCCGGCGGCAGCACTCGCCCCAGGTAGAGGAATGCCGTCATCACCAGGTTCATGATCAGGCCCAGCCAGACGATGCTGTTGGCTTCCTTTTTACCCCAAACTTCGCTGACTGTATCGGTGATGACAAAAGTTACGGGATAGGCGAATACTGCTACCGGGAGAACAAAGCGCCCCAGAACAAACAGCTTGCCGGCGATAATGTTGGAAACCAGTAAACAGCTGATAAATAGAGCGGTTAGAAATCGCAATTTCTTTTCCAAGGGGGTCACCTCTTGTTTTTTTTTAAGCAGGGTGTCCGCGACCTGCTATCTTCATTATAGATTATCCCCGGCAAAGAAGAAAGTTCTTTTCATCAGCCCCAGTATGGCTTTTAGAACTGGCACCTTTTTGCCGGATCAATTAGAATGATACCAAAAAGGTTGGATACCATGTCAGAAAACAAAATGGTCTACTTTTTGATGATCCTTGCCGCTTTTATCTGGGGCGGCACCTTCAATGCAGCCGGTTTTGCCCTGAACGGCTTTCATCCATTAAGCGTCGCTTTTATCCGCTTCGCTCTCGCCACCGTCGTCCTTTTGATCGCCGGGCACCGCGAGATATTCGGCACACCTGTTACCGGTAGGGACTGGCCCAATTTTATTCTGCTCGGACTTACCGGCATTTTCGCTTACAATGTTTTTTTCATGTACGCGATGAAGTATACTTCGCCCGTTAACGGCTCCCTGATCACGGCGATCAACCCTGTCGTTACCACTCTTCTAGCGACCTTTCTGCTAAAAGAGAGATTTACCGCCCGTCTCGCCGGCGGCGTCTTGATTTCTTTTCTCGGGGTGGGACTGGTGATCAGCGGCGGTTCCTGGCAGGTGATTAGAACACTCGAATTCAATTACGGGGATATCCTCGCGCTGCTTTCTGTGTTCAGCTGGTCGTTCTACTCCATCACCATCAAAAGAACCAGCAGCCGTTTTTCCCCGATGGTCACCACCTTTTACGGTTTCTTTACGGGCACCGTGCTCCTGCTCCCCTTCGGCCTGATCTGCAAGCCCGGACCTGCGGCGTTATTCAGCGCCGGCGCTCCCGCCGTCGCCGCCATCCTTTACCTCTCCCTGATTGGCTCGGTACTGGCCTTTTTTTGGTGGAACAGGGGTGTCTCGATCCTCGGAGCGGCCCGCTCCGCCGTCTTTGTCAATCTGATCCCCGTAGCAACGATCATTATCTCGCTGCTGTTCCGGGAAACGATTACCCTTTTCCAGGTTGCCGGCTCTGCCCTGGTCATCGGTGCAGTGGCGCTCGCAGGCGTCCGCGAGCCTGCTCCTCGGCCAGAAGCAAACTCCGTCGTTGCCCGGAGCTGAAAGGGGAACCATCCACGCCCATTCTGATACATCGTCTCTATGTATCGGGAGCCATCTCGGGGGAGACGTATGCCTCACTCAGTTAAGAAACATGGAGGGGAGTTTATGAAAAAATATTCGCGTCAAATCGGATTTGTTCTCGGAGTCGCTGTCTTTTTAATTCTAAATTTCACAAACCTTCCAGGGAAAATCAGCTCCCAAGGCCAGATCTGCCTGGCCTTGTCCATGATGGTTGTAATATGGTGGGCGTTCCAGGTTGCCCAAAGCGGTTTTTCTTCCGGCGTCTATCTCGCGCTACTGGCCGTGATGGGCGTTGCAGACTATACGGTCATTTTCTCCGCCTGGACCAGCCCAACGGTATACCTGGTTATCGGCGCATATTTGATTGCCGACGCGGTAAGGGCATCTGGCCTTGGTGAAAGGATTGCCTACCAGATTATATTAAAATTTGTTAAGAATTTTAGAAGCACCATCGTCTCAATCTTTATTATCACGTTTATACTGAGTCTCCTCATTCCACACCCCTGGCCCCGCGCTTTCCTGATCATGGCAGTGATGATGGTCCTCATCGACAGCGCAAAAATACCAAAGGAGGACGCCACCAAAATCGGATTCACTGTCTTTGCAGCTTCGGTACCGGTCTCGCTAGTCTTCCTGACTGGTGACGCCCTGATCAGTCCCCTGGCGGTGGCAAGCTCCGGCATGGAGCTCAGCTGGCTGGGCTGGTTTGCAATGATGGGTCTTCCCTCTATCGTTTGTAGCATTCTGACCTTGATTTTGATTCTGATCCTGTTCAAGCCTTCTCAAGAGATCGTCTTGGATAAACGCACAATACAGGAAAAATTAACGGCGTTGGGGAAATTCACCAACATGGAAATACGCACCATGATCTGGTTGACTGTTGCGGTTGCATTATGGCTTACCGACTCTATCCATGGAATCCACATCGGCTGGATTACCCTGTTGATTCCTATGTTCATGTCGATGCCGATTATCGGTGGCATTCTCACCCCCAAATCCTGGTCTAGCGTACCGGTTCATGTGCTAATTTTCTTTACAGCCGCAATGGCAATCGGCAAGGTCGGCGCTGTGACCGGCATGAATGACTGGATAGCCAGTACAATCATGCCCCCGGTCATGCCTTCAAACATGTTTCTGTTCGCAGCGCTGATGACGGTGATCGCCGTCATCATCCATATGCTGCTGGGAAGTGTTATCGCCGTCATGGGTGTGGCGATCCCTGCCGCGCTGACCGCCACCGCCTCCATGGAGCTCAACCCGTTGGTGCCGACCATGCTGATCTATATGGCCATCGCTGCACACTACGTTTTGCCCTTCCAGCATCTCAATATGCTGGTCGGCTCGGGCAAGGAAAATGGCATGTACGGACAGGCCGAAACAATCCGGTTGGGACTGCCGCTCACTGTTGTTATGTTTATTGTAAACGTGTTTGTAGCCATTCCGTGGTGGAAGATACTGGGGTACTTTTAACGAAGAGTGTTAAACTGACCTACAATATTCCAAAGTGAGAATCATTTCAAAAGCACCGAAGGTACCACTACAATGCTAAATCTGGGGGCACCAGGCAAAAGCGGCGGGGTTGCCCCCGCCGCTTCCGGCTAATAATTCTCCGCTCTCAGCTCATAGTAGGACTGGGCATGTAAACAGGCCGGGCATATCTCCGGCGCTGACTTTCCGGTGTGAATGTAGCCGCAGTTACGGCACTTCCATTCCACCTCTTCATCCCGTTTGAATACTTTTCCTTCTTCCAGGTTTTTCAGCAAAGCCCTGAACCTTTTCTCATGTTGCTTTTCGACCATGGCAATATGATCAAAAATATCGGCAATCTCTTCAAAGCCTTCCTCGCGGGCATCCGCTGCAAAACGCTTGTACATATCGGTCCATTCGTAGTTCTCATTGTCGGCGGCTGCAACAAGGTTCTCTTTGGTGGTGCCGATACCCTTCAGGAATTTAACCGCCATTTCAGCGTGTTCTTTTTCATTATCGGCGGTTTCCAGGAAAACAGCCGCAATCTGCTCGTACCCTTCTTTTTTGGCCTTGCTGGCGTAGTAAGTATAGTTGTTCCGGGCCATCGATTCGCCGGCAAAGGCCTCTTTCAGGTTTTTTTCGGTCTTGGTACCCTTTAGCTTTTCCATCACGATCCCCTTTCATATGATTGTCTCCGGGCCCCTTTTAACCCGGCGAGACAATCTTACCAGATATTGATCAATAACGCCACAGCGTGCATTTTCCATCGCCTGGGCATGAGCCGCGCGGAAAAAATATTGACCACTGCAGGGAAAAGACGATTTAAGCTTGAATAGATTATTCATGCTAATATTTAAATATTTAGACCGGGGGCGAGAATATGTACCAGGTGGGATTTGCCAAAAAAGATATTACCGTAGTCTCCAAAGGTTACGCCATGCATGGATACGGGATGTGGTTTCACCGTCAGAAAGGGGTGCGCAACAAGCTCTACAGCCGTGTATTCTATTTCCAGGATAAAACGGGCGCTGGAATCGCCTATATCTGCCTGGACCTGGGTTATGTCACCCATGCCATGCGCCGGGGCATAGAAGAAGAGATGGCCCGGCGTCATCCCCAGATCGACCCCCGGGGGCTGATTATCGCCTGCACCCACACCCATTCGGCATACGGCGGCTGTGCGCATGAGCCGCTTTATAATGTGGTCACCCCCGGTTACCACCCTCACCTGGTTGAAAATATCGTGGAAAAATCGATGGCAGCGCTCGATGAAGCGATCGCCACAGCGGCGCCGGGAGAGATCCATTTTGCCGCCGGCGATATCCCCGAGGAACTGCCCGTAGCCTGGAACCGTTCCCTGCATTCATACAACCGCAATCCCGATGTTACAAAGTATACCGAAAAGGAGTGCCACCTTGCTGTAAATCGTCAGATGCAGGCGTTGACAGTCAGGCGTGGCAGCCGTCTGGCGGCGCTCATGACCTGGTTTGGAGTCCATGCCACCTGCCTGGGCAACCGCCTTACCAATTTAGACGGTGACAACAAGGGTTATGCGTCGCAGCTCACCGAAAAAGCACTCCCCGATAATGGAGTGGCCATATTCGCTCAGGCTGCCTGCGGCGATGTTTCGCCGTACTACCACGGGCCGGGCCAAGAAAAAGAGCGTAAAAAAATCAAGGGCGAAGCAGAGTACGAATACGCCCGTCAAAATGGGCGTTACCAGAGCGAGCATGCCTTGAGGATCGTCCATGACTGCAGCGAAACTTTGGTGAGCGGTGATTTTGACTGCGAGATGATCTACGTCGATTTTTCAGATCTCCAGGTTGATCCCGAATTCGCCGGCGGAAGAGACGATGCCTTCACTTCCGAACCCTGCCATGGGATCAGTTTTCTCACCGGAACCCCCGTGGACGGGCCGGGGATGCCCCTTTTACTGGGGAAGATCGCCACACTCCTCGCCGACGGGGTAAAGAACAGGCGGCTGCGCAAACTGGACCGCCTCCCGCCCGGAAAAAGCAAGTACTACAGGCGCCTCTATGCCGCCCAGTGCAAGAAGAAGATCGCTCTCGAAAGCGGCACCACCCAACGGGCGGTGCTGGGCCTGCCGCTGGACCACCCCCTGATCCCCGGCTTTGCCGATCCCATGGTCAAGGAACTTAAGCGCCAGTGCAAAATAGGGGCTCTCAAGGAACACGGCCTCGTCCCCTACATCCTGCCCCTGCAGATCGTTATCCTCGGCAACGTAGCACTCATCGCCTGCCCCGGCGAATTTACCAACACGGCCCGTAAGCGGATCGTCGAAACCGCCGCCCCCATCCTCGAGAAACGGGGAGTCGAGCAGATCATCTTCAATTCCTACGCCAACGATTATATGGGCTACGTGACTACCCCGGAAGAGTATGGGGAACAGGCCTACGAAGGCGGCCACACAATATTCGGGCAATGGACTTTGGCCGCTTTTCAAACCGAGATCAAAAAACTGGCCCGGGAGATGCTGAAGCCCCAAAGCGAGCGCCGCCTCGATCGCGACACTCGCCCGCCAGCATATTCCCCCGAAGAGTTAGAATTGCGCTCCAATCTTCCACCGCGCTGATCCGAAATGCAACAGGAGGGACGTACCTTGTTGTTGCATCCCCGCTGTATTTCCGAGGTCAGTGCAACAGGAAGGTACGTCCCCGTTGTTGCATGGAGAAAGCCCGGCGTTTAGACCGGGCTTTCTTTGAAATAGTTCTCCGGCGGTGACCTACTCTCCCGGGGGCTCGCGCCCCGAGTACCATCGGCGCTGGAGGGCTTAACGGCCGTGTTCGAGATGGGAACGGGTGTGGCCCCTCCGCCAATACCACCGGA
>DUVX01000056.1 GCA_012840855.1 Bacillota bacterium
AGGGTCTCCTGCAGGGCGTCAAATTTGCGTACACTTTTATTATTTTCACCGGGCATCAGGCAACACCCCTTCTTCATTTTGCAACAGGTAGACGGTATCCAGCCGCACTCTTTCCGCCGCCGCTCCGATCTCCTCGAGACCGGCGCTTTCAAGGCCTTCGATCATCTCCGCTGTGCTGTATCTTTTGCCGCTGATCTCACCGTCGAGATGGCGGTTGATATGCTGGTAGGGATTGTCTTCCTGGAGCCGGAGCTGATTGATCAGTCCGCGGCGGCTGTTCTCCAGTTCGGTTTCGCTGATCTTACCCCGGGCCATCTCCGCTACCTGCTTTTCGATAATCCCGCGGGCCTGCTCGTAGTCAGCGCCTTCGATCCCGGCGGCGATGATCATGAGCCCCTTATGTTTTTCCAGCCGGGAGTAAGCATAATAGGCCAGGCTCGCTTTTTCCCGAACGTTGATAAAAAGTTTTGAATGGGGAAAACCGCCAAGAATACCGTTATAGAGAAGCAGGGCAAAGTAGAGCGGATCATCGTAGGCGATACTGGTGCGGTAACCCATGACCAGTTTGGCCTGGCTCACCGGCATCTTTTCCTGAACAAACCTGATCTCGCCAGGCTCCACATGGACCTCTGTTTCTGGAAGGTCATCCCCCTGCGGACCACGGCTAAAGATGATCGTCTCCCGCGCCGCCCCCTCTACCTGTTCGGGATCGAGATCGCCGACAACATAGAGCTCCACCGGATTGGCGGAAAGAATCTCACGGTAATAGCGCCAGAGGGAAGCGGGGGTAATCCGGGCGAGATCCTCCAGTCGGCCGTACTTGAAGACCCCGAACCTCTCGCCGCTACACATGCTCTGCACGCATTTTTCTACGGCGTAGAGCGCTTTGTTGTTGATCAGGCCCTTAATCGTTTTCTCCAGCTGCTCTTTCTCCTGAACGACGTATTCCTCTTTGAAACCGCCGTTCACCACCAGGGGGTCGCCGATAATCCCACCGATGATCGAAAGGCCCCGGCGCAGCATCCTATCGCCCTCGCCCACATACTTTCCATGCATCATCTCCAGCGAACAGGAAATAAGATGGCGCTCCCCCTTCTTATGAAGATCGGTGGTGAGGCTCGAGCCGTAAAGCCTTTCCAGTTCGCGCCGTAGCGTCAGATTGTCAGGATAGCTCCGGCTACCCCGCTCCAGAACCGAGGGCAGCAGCGCCGTGAAGGTGGCCTTTTCGGCGGCGAGCTCCTGGTGGATAAATAGAGCAAGACTGATCGTCTTGAACTTAACCGCCGGGATAAAGGTCAGCTTGATCCCGTTGGGCAAAACAGTGCTCATCTTTTTCTGATCCACATGGGAAACCTCCTTTAACTAAAATTATACTGGTTAGCTATTCCATTGACCAGAGCTAATCCTGCCGGCTGTGGCAATAAACCCTTTCCCGGTGAAGATTTTTCTGCAGAACCGCCACCAGCGCCGGCGGCACAGCGTAGAGTAGCAGGGTCGCCGCAGCAACTACCCCTGAATCATTCGTCAAGAGGGCTGTAGCCGCACCGGCCAGGGCTGCGCTCACCCCGGTAATCAGGTAGGGCTGCTCGCTCAGCATCCGTTTCATGAGCCCGCCGGGATAGACGGAAAGCAGGGCGCAGAGCCCCACAAGAGTGACAAAAGCCCTGCTCCAGGCGGAATAGCGCATCAGCTTCAGGTTCATATTTAGTTTGCGCAGGACCGTCTCCCAAAATCCGGCGGGTCCGCGCAGGCGCACCATCTCCCCGAAGCGTCCGATATGGGAGGGCGGCAGGCCGGGGGAGCAAATATTGAGCAGGCAGAGCAGCCCGGCAGCGATGAGCAAAAAAAGGGCTGCGCTGATGAGGATCCGCTTCCTGGACAGCGATGCCCCGCCGGCGGCCCCGCTCAGACCCGCCCAGGAGACCCCGAAAGCCACCGCCGCGGTGAGACAGCCGCCGAGGTTGGCTCCAAAATTTGGGGCGGCGAGAACAAAAATGATCATGGCGTAAAAAAGCGCTATCGCCGGGAGCAGCAAACGCTGTGCTTTTTTTACCCTCCTGCTCTCCTCCGGCGGACGAGGCTCATTGCAAAAGGCGAACAGGGAAACCGTACCCAATAGGGTTGCTCCAATCAGCACCCCCGCATACTCGTTGCCCATGCCATAATAGCGGGCGCCGCCCACAGGATCATAGCTGAAGAGCGAGAGCTGCTGCAGGGGCGCTCCA
>DUVX01000009.1 GCA_012840855.1 Bacillota bacterium
TGACGCCGCCGCCGTAGTTGACCACAAAGCTGCCCCGTGGCTCCGCTACCGGCAGGCCGCCCCCGATAGCGGCGGCGATGGGCTCCTCGATGAGGTAGGTCGCTTTCACCCCGGCGCGTTTGCCCGCTGCCAGAACGGCGCGCCTCTCCACCTGTGTCGTCCCGTAGGGCACGGTGATAACCATGCGCAGGCGTAAAAAGGGGAACCGGCGCAAAACCTGGCCGATAAAGTAATCGAGCATCTTGCGAGTCATCTCGAAATTGGCGATGACCCCTCCGCGGAGCGGCTTCGTCGCGGTGATCCCCGGCGGGGTCCGCCCGAGCATCTGGTAGGCTTTTTCCCCCGCCGCCGTGATCGTGCCGTTGCGCATCGCCACCACTGAGGGCTCCTCCAGGACGATCCCCCGCCGGGGCATATAGATTAGTGTATTTGTTGTCCCCAGGTCGATGGCCAGGTCGCGCTGCCAGAAACGGAGCCCCCAACCGCGTCTCTTTTTTTCCGCCAATCACCGCACCCCCCGCTGTTATATTTATCTACCAGAAGGGAGGAAGATATACTTTGATCATGAGGACGGGAAGCGGTTATCACCGTTAAAGGGGGGACTCCCGGCAGGGAGCTTTCAAGGGGTTGCGTTGCGGGCAAAAGGCGCTAGTAAAAATTATAGACCGCAGGCGGTTCCAGGGGCACAGTGAGGTTGATCTCTTCGGGCAGCTCCACCGGCTCGCCCTCCACCAGAATCTGCACCCTCTCTACATCCTCCAGCCGGCCCAGGGTGAGCAGGAGCTGGTTGACCATATTTTCAGCACCGGTGCGGCCGCCCTCATAATCGAGAAGCTTCCCTGAGAGATCCACCACCGCCAGACCCTCCTCGATCTGCAGGCTGCGCAGCGCTGTGCCCGGCACGATATCGCTGAAGAGAGGGCTTCCCCGCCGCGGCCCCGCCAGCAGCTCCTGCAGCGCTGCGGCGGCGCGCTCTTCCACCGGCGGCAGCGCCCGCGTCACCGGCACATAAAGGATCCGCCCCGGGGGTGTGGGGAAGCAGAAGTAGACCGTCACAGCGGTATACTTCTGGTAGTCCTCCAGGGCATCGTCCACTTCCAGGTTGACGAAGCATTCCGGGCCCAGCGGTAACCCCCCGGGGGTCTCGCCGGGAAAGCGCTCGGGGATGTTCCCCTCGACCATGATCTCCAGGCGCTCTACTTCCGGAAACTGGCGAAGGGTGCAGAGAAGGCCGCCCAGGACCAGGCGCTCGCAGTGGGGATCGTACTCCAAAAAAGAGCTGCTAAAATCGACCCGGGCCGGCCCGAGCCTGTCGATATGGATCCCCAGGATCTCTGTCCCCGCGGGCAGGAGGGGCGTCAGCCCCAGCGATGCGAGTTCCTTTTGCCGCTGCGGTGCGGCGGTCAACTGCTCCAGGGTGCTGCGGACGGCGGTACCCGTTTCGGCGAGCTCGCGCTGAAGGGGAATCAGGATTCGCCACTCCTCGTCGGGATAGTAGAGCGTGGTGATATAGCCGTCGCCAGGCTGCGGCAGCGGCGGCGGCGCTTCGGGCAGCGTAAATTTCTCCCTCTGCCTCGCCTCGCAGCCGGAGCAGAGGGCCAGCAACAGCAGCAAAGGCATAAGCAGCAACACCGGGAGAAAGGCGGCAGATCTTTTCATCTATTTCCCTCGCTTACCCGGGTTGTACCAGGTTCGTCAGATATACTATCTATATCGCCGAGGGGTGAAAAATATGTCTCCAGCGGTGGAGGAGGCGGCACCTGCTTAAAGGAGGACCTGGTAGGCCCGGATCCGGCGGCGCAGCATCTTCGAGGCCACCTCTTCGAAGGTATGGGGGCTGCCGCTGACAAAAAAGCGGTAACCCGGGTTGACACACTGCAGGGGGTTGTGTAGCTGCTGTTCGGTCAGGATCCCCTCCACCTCGCGGGCGATCTCCGCGGCGGAATTGACCAGCGTCACCGCCGGCCCCACTGTTTTCTGGATCAGCCCCGCCATGAGGGGGTAGTGCGTGCAGCCGAGGATAAGGGTATCGATACCGGCTCGCTTAAAAGGCGCCAAGTATTCCAGGGCCACCTTTTCGGCTTCGGGGCTCTCCACAAGATCGTTTTCCACCAGCAGGACAAAGAGCGGGCAGGCCCGGGTGATGATCTGCAGATCGGGGCGCGCTCTTCGCAGCGCTTTCTCATAAGAAGAGCTGCGGATCGTCCCGGCGGTTCCGATGACCCCGATGCGACCCCGCGCGGTCTGCTCCAGGGCGGCGCGCACTCCCGGTTCGATCACCCCCAGCACGGGGATGTCGCTGCTCTGCCGGTAGCAGGAGAGCCCCGCCGCCGTAGCGGTATTGCAGGCGACGACGACAATCTTGACCTCCTGACTCTGCAGGAATTCGATAATCTGTAGCGCAAAACGGCGCACCTCTTCATCAGGCCGCGGGCCGTAAGGCATTCGGGCGGTGTCGCCGAAGTAGATAATTTTTTCGTGGGGCAGAAGCCGGCTCAGCTCTTTGAAAACGGTAAGGCCACCGACACCGGAATCGAGAATTCCGATAGCTTTATACGCAGAGGGAGGCAATCGCAGGTCCCCTTTAACGGCTATTTTGCCTTTAGCCGGTTAAAATAACCGCCCATTATTTTTCGGGTATCCATGATCGAGATAAAAGCATCCTTGTCGATCTCTTTAACCTTCTGCAAAAACAGCGGCAGGTCGCGCCTCTTCATGAGGACATAGTGAATGCTGTGCGGCCCTTCCTTGCCGAAGCAATCCACCGTGGTCACCCCGAAGCCCATCTCGCGCAGGGAGTCCTCGAAACCGTAGCAGAGCTGCTTCAGGACAACCTGGACATTGACAAAGCCGACGGCCACTCTCTCTTCCACCCAGCTGCCCACATAGTTGCCGGCGGCAAAACCGAGGGCGTAGATAAAGACGCTGAGCGGGCGGTCCATGAGATGTTCCATCACCGTGGCCAGCGCCACGATATAGATGAGCACCTCGACGAAGCCCACGGAGGCGGCCAGTTTGCTCCGTCCCCGGGTGAGATAGATGATCCGCAGCGTCCCCAGGCTCACATCGGCCACCCGGGAAACGAAGATAAGAATATAGCTGAGATAGAGTGGTATCTGCACTGCGGCCCCCTGCTGCTCCTGGCCGAAGCGATCCGGCAGCTCCGGCTGTCGATATAATCGGCGCGCACGCCCGCCCGATATTTTCACGGCGGCAGGATCAACCTGCAACGATGGTGAATCTACCGGGTATGACCCGAAAAAAAGATCGCAGACGATGCTCACTATTACTTCTTGCAACAGGGGTGCTAATCCTTTTACTTGTTGCAATTTGGTACGGCTCCCCGGCCCATTGCCGGTGGCGGCTGCACAGCCCTTCTGCAGTGGAGCAGATTCCGCCGGATGAGCGCACCGTCCCCGATTTGATCCTGCTGGGAGCCAGGGAGGAGGTGAGAAAAAGAACCCGCTACGATGCCTCCTACCAGGCCGTCTGTTATCCCGGCGGCGATGTCGACCCCGGGCGGGGCGCCTGCAGCGATGTGATCATCCGAGCTCTGCGCGCTGCCGGCTACGATCTGCAGCTGTTGATCCACGAAGATATGGCTGAGAACTTCAACCTCTACCCCCAGCTGTGGAATCTAAGCAGCCCAGACCCGAATATCGACCACCGGAGAACCCAGAATCAGATGATCTTTTTTGGACGTTTTGGGGAAGAGCTCACCTTAGGAACTGCAGAGGAGGATCTGCCCCAGTGGAAGCATGGCGATTTTGTCTACTGGCGTTTCGCCGGCGGCCAACAGCACACCGGGGTGATCTCCGACCGGACCAATAGCCGGGGCATCCCCCTGGTGATTCACAACGGCTCCGTCGCCCGTGAGGAAGATTGCCTGTTGCGATGGGAGATTATCGGGCACTACCGTTTTCCGGCGCAGCCCTGAATTACCGTCGGCCCCCCGCTCAGTCGAAGGAGGCCCTCAGCCGGGCCGAACGCTCGCTGATCTCTTCGAGGGCGTGGGGATTTTTTAGCCGGATATAGGTCCCTTTCATCCCCAGCGATCTCGACTCGATGATCCCGGCGCTCTCGAATTTGCGCAGCGCATTGACGATAACGGAGCGGGTGATCCCGAGGCTGTCGGCGATCTTGCTGGCAACGATGATATTTTCGCTCTCGGTAAGGTTCTTGAAGATCTCCTCGATGGCCTCCACCTCCGAGAAGGAGAGGCTCTCGAAGGCCACCCCGGCCATATCGCGGTACCATCTCTCCTCATCCTGCCGCTCCGCCTTCAAGCGCATCAGGATCATGCCGATGATGGCCGAACCGATCTCGGCGAGGATCAGATCGTTGTGCTCAAAGGGTTTTTTGTGGCGATGCAGGATCACCGCCCCCATCGATTCTGTACCGCTGAGGATAGGCACGGCGATGATATAGATATCGCCGTGGGGGCAATTAGACTTTTGCTCCGGATCGAGGGGGCAGATCGCCAGCCGGTAGATCTCATTTATGCGGGATTCCTCGCTTTTCAATAGCGATGGCAGATTGTAATAGTCGGGCAGCGATGATTTGGCGGCAAGATAATCGCTGAGCCGGCGGCAGCTCAGCTGCCGGCTCAAAACGTTGCCCAGCAGCTTCCCCCGGCGGTTGATCACGAGAACGCTGGCATCGATAATCCCGGAGAGGGCGCCGGAGGCCGAATCGATATCGAGATCATTATCCATGGACTGCAAGATGATCTGGTTAACTTTCCGCACCCTTTCCAGCAGAGATTTTTCTAACATCTTCTAATCACCTCTTCTATTACTTTATATTACAAAATATTAAGTATGTCAATAATATTCCCACATAATCAGTACGCACTTTCCCTACGTACCGCTGGCGCTACATTAAGATGGTGCGGCGGCAGGCAGTTTATCTTTGGATTTCAGCGCGGGAGATGGATGTGGGCTATTTCCCCGGGGGCGGCTCCGCCTCGGCCTGCTCCAGCTGCCGGGCAAAGGATCTTTCCGCAGAGCGGAAGACTTTTTTTAGAGGAACCCCCGTCTGCCGGGCAATCTTTGCGCAGTCCTCGTATTCAGCGGCAAAATGGCGCGGCTCTGCGCCGGCGCCGCCGGGGGCAAGCTTGATCCGCACGGGGCCCCATTCCGTGGTCACGGTTACTGTCTCGCGGGGTTGGACATATTTTTGCGCTTCCAGCACCCGCAGCCCCATCGTGGAGCTCTCCTGGAACACTATCTCCACCAGGTTGGAGAGATGTTGCGGCGGTGCCAGAACGGTCAACTTCACCGCGGGGCGGTTTTTTTTCATCTGCACGGGAGTGAAGAAAACATCCCAGGCGCCCCCGGCAAACAGCTGCTCCATCAGATAGCCCGATATCTCCGGGTTGAGATCGTCGATATTCGCTTCGATTATCTGCATCGATTCCTGCTGAAGAGCGTGGGGGGTGCGGGGGGTACCGACAAAGATACGCAGGTAGTTGGCGTATCCGGGATCGAGCTTACCGGAGCCGTAGCCGACCTGTTCCAGGTGGAAGGGCGGCGGCGCTCCGAAACCGGCCGCCAGGGCGGTCACTATCGCCGCCCCCGTGGGGGTGACCAGCTCATGATCCGTCTCCCTCCCGTAGACGGGAGCGCGCCGCTGCTGCAGGAGCCTTAGCGTTGCCGGCGCCGGCAGCGGCAGGAGCCCATGGGCGGCGGTGACGCTGCCTCCGCCCAGAGGCAGCGGTGAGCAGTAGAGCCGCTCGATCCCTAAGAGATGCATCGCCGCCACGCTGCCGACAATATCGACGATGGCGTCGACAGCACCGACCTCGTGGAAATGAACCTCGTCGATGGTGGTGCCGTGGACCGCAGCCTCGGCCTCGGCCAGGCGGGTAAATACGGCGCGGCTTTTTTCTTTTACAGCGCCGGGAAGGGTGCTATTATCGATGAGCGCTTCAATATCGGACAGATGGCGGTGCGGGGGCGGGCCCTCCTCTTCCAAAATGACTTGCAGGTCGGTGCCGGCAAGGCTGTAGCGGGAGACGCGGGCGGCCTCGAGGCGGTAACCGCCCAGGGGCAGGCGGGCGAGCATCTCCTGTAACTGTGCCAGCTCCAGGCCGCAGTCGAGGAGAGCACCCAGGGTCATATCGCCGCTGATCCCGCTGAAACAGTCGAAATATGCTATTTTACTGCCCTTCGTGCTCATCTTCTCCAGCTCCTTCCCCGCCGGCGCCGTTGATCAGCGCTGCGATATAGCCCGCTCCGAAGCCGTTGTCGATATTGACCACGGCCACCCCCGGTGCACAGCTGTTCAGCATGGCCAGAAGAGCAGCGAGCCCGCCAAAATTTGCCCCGTAGCCTACGCTGGTGGGGACAGCGATGATGGGACGCGGGGTCAGCCCTCCGACGACGCTGGGCAGCGCCCCCTCCATCCCCGCCACCACGACAAGGGCGCGGGCCTGCAGCAGCAGATCGAGGTTGTCGAGCAGGCGGTGCAGCCCGGCCACGCCTACATCGTAAAGGCGGGTGACACGGGCGCCGATGAGCTCCGCAGTGAGCGCGGCCTCCTCGGCAACAGGAAGATCGGCGGTTCCGGCGGTGAGCACCCCCACATGGCCCACTGCAGCGGCCGCTTCCCCTGACCGGATCAGCGCCAGGCGGGCCTCGCGATGATATTCCGCCCCGGGCAGCGCTTCGCTGAGAGCGCGGTAAACTTCGGGCTCGGCGCGAGTCGCAAGCACCGGCAGGCCCGTTTTGGCCAGGCGCCGGGCGATCTCGACAATTTGCACTACGGTTTTCCCGGGACAGTAGATCACTTCAGGAAAGCCTTTCTGCAGCGAGCGGTGGTGATCAACCCTGGCAAAAGAGAGGTTTTCGTAGGGCATTGTGCGCATCTTATTCAGCGCCTCGTCGACGCTAAGCCGGCCCTGCTGAACTCCTTCCAGCAGCGCCCGGTAATGATCCTGTGACATTGTTGTGTGCTCCTTCCTGCTGTGGCCGATAATTCGTCCATTATTATAACATACCCCGCGGTGCCACCCGTCACGACATCGCGTTGCGCCCGGAGCTCTATACAAAAGCAAAGACCCTTCGGGCTAAATGAGCGCAGCGACTGAAGAATCCCCGTAACGCCATCTTGTTGCCTTAATCTGGGTAGAGTAAGGGCATAGAGGGAAGGAGATAGGGCCGCGATGGGGGAAATAGAGGATAGGGAATGGAGGGAAGAGGATGACTATTCTGGAGTTCAATGGCAAGAGGCCGCAGATCGGCAAAGGCGTCTTTATCGCCCCCGGTGCGGCGATCATCGGTGACGTCACCATCGGCGATGGCGCCAGCATCTGGTTCGGGGCGGTCATCCGCGGCGATTTCGGGCGGATCCGCATCGGCGGCGGGAGCAGTGTGCAGGATAACACGGTGATCCATGTCATGCCCGACTGCGAGACGATCGTCGGCGAAGATGTCACCGTAGCTCACGGCGCTGTTCTTCACGGCTGCACTGTGGGCAGGGGGGCGGTCATCGGGATGCGCTCCGTAGTGATGGATTTTAGCGAGATCGGCGAAGAGGCGATGATCGCCGCCGGCAGCGTCGTCAAAGAGCGCACCATCGTGCCGGCCCGCCATCTCGCCGCCGGTGTCCCGGCGGAGGTAAAAAAAGAGATCTCCGGCAGATCGCTGGCCTGGATCGCCACCAGCACCCGCGCTTACCGGGAGCTGGCCGGGAGCTATCTGCAGCAGGGGATGGGCCTGATCAAAAATAATCCCTAGCGCAGGAGCAGTGCATCGACCGCCACAGCCCGCCCATCGGGGCAGATGACCAGCGGGTTGATCTCCATCTCGCGGTATTGACCCTGCAGGGCGGCGGCCAGCTGGGAGAAGCGGGCGACAGCCTCCACCAGGGATGAGCTGTCCACCGGCGCGCTGCCGCGAAATCCCTTCAGCAAGGGTGCGCTTTTTAGCTCCTCAAGCATCTCCCGGATCTCTGCGGGATGGAGCGGCGCCGGGCGCAGGGAGAGATCCTCGAAGAGCTCCACGTAGATCCCGCCAAGGCCGAGCAGCAGAAACGGGCCGAGAACGGGATCATCTTTTGCGCCGGCGATAAGCTCGAGCTGGATGGGGAGCATCTCTTCTACCAGGTAGGCCTCAACAGTGAGTTGGGGCGCACGCTCGCTCAGATCGCGCTGCATCTGCTCCCAGCCCTGCCGCAGCGCCGCTGCATCCGCCAACCCCAGCCTGATCGCTCCGATCTCAGTTTTATGGGCGATCTCCGGCGAAAGAGCCTTGAGCACTACCGGATAGCCGATGCGCCCGGCGGCACAGAGAGCCTCCTCGGGCGCTCTGGCCACTTCGCCGCGGGGCACAGCGATCCCCCATCGGGAGAGCAGCCGTTTCATTTCCGCCTCGGTAAGACCCGACGGGCTGATCTCCGGCAGGGGCCCCGCCGGGGGAGGCGGCAGCGCGCTTCTTTTCGCTGCGCGCCGTTTTTCCTGGAAGGCGGCATAGCGCCAGAGGGCGGCGGCGGCGTAAACCCCTTCTTTGAGCTCGCTAAAGAAGGGGAGCCCGCTTTTTAGAAGGACCTCTTTGATCTCGCTGCTGCAGCCGGGCCAGATCACGAGCAGCGGCTTTCCGGTCTCGCGGAACAGCTCCACAAAGATCTCGCCGGCTTCGACGCCGTAGCTGCGCCAGAGCGCAGTGGTGAAGATAAAGACATCCACAGCGGGATCGGCAAGGATAAGTTCGATCACCCTGCGCAGGTCGGCCAGCCTGGAGACCATCGCCGCAGTAGGATCGAGGGGGTTACCCACGGTGGCGATGGGGGGGAGCAGCAGCCGCAACTCGCGCTCTGTTTCCGGTGAGAAACGGGCCAGCTCGAGGCCGGCCCGGGCGCAGAGATCGGTGGCCAGAACGCCCATCCCGCCGGAGAGCGACATCACGGCGGTCCCTTTGCCCCGGGGCAGGCGCCCCGGGGCAAAGACTTTGAACAGCGAGAGCATCTCCGTAAGCGTCTCCACCGCAAAAACACCCTCCCGGCGGAAGAAAGCCCGGTAAGCCTCTTCCGAGCCGGCTAAGGCTCCGGTATGCGAGCGGATCGCCGCCGCCGCCTCGCGGGAGGCGCCCGCCTTCAGGATCAACACCGGCTTGCCCGCCGCCGCCGCCGCGCGGCAGGAGCGGCGTAGCGCTACCCCGTCCCTGACCCCCTCCAGGTAGCCGCCGATTACCCCCACCCGGGGTTCAGAAGCCAGGAATTCGATGGCCGCGGCAAAATCGAGACCCACCTCGTTGCCGGTGCTGATCATATAAGAGAAACCGTATTTTTCAAGATCCGCCAGAAAGATGGCGAGTATGCCCAGCCCGCCGCTCTGCGCAACGAAAGCGGCCGGTCCGCTGCGCAGAACGCCGCTCTCCACGGTGAGCGAAAAAGAGGCTGCCGCCGGCTGCAGGCTGTTAACAAAGCCGATACAGTTGGGTCCAAGAAGGGTGAGCCCCTCTTTTTCGACTAGGGCGGCCAGCTGTTCCTGCAAGAGCTTTCCCTCGCCGCCGGTCTCGGCAAAGCCGGCGCTGACTACCACAATATTTTTCATCCCCAGGGCGGCGCATTGCTCCACGATCCCGGGCACTCCCGGCGCCTCCACTGCGATCACAACCAGGTCGGCCTTTCCTTTTACAGCGGCGAGATCGCTGCAGGCGGGCAGCCCCTGGATCTCCCGCCGGCGGGGATTGATCGGATAGATCCGCCCGGGGTAATGGTGCCCCTGAAGGAGCTGGATCATCCTGCCGCCGGGCTTGGCCGGATCGGCGGAGGCCCCGACGATAGCGATCCCCTGCGGCCAGAAGAATTTTTTCAGATCAGCAGCCCTGCTCTTGCGGAAATGCCACTTCATAGCATATTATTCTCCCCACATTTCTTTGTGTTGAGAAAATTTCGCCAACAGAGGCCGATTATCCTTTTTTTGAAGGGGCTATGGCTTACTCGTCCGGCGCAGGCCAGTAGGGGCTTTCCCGGAAGGCGCTGCTAAATTTTTGCCGCAGATCAGGATAGCGTGCGACGAGCTGATCGAGCAGGACGCCCATCTCGCGCCGCCTGGTCTGCTCGCTGACGGGGCAGGGATTTTCGATCACCGGGATCTTCTCCCGCCGGGCCAGGGCCGAGAGGGTCTGCCCGGGTAGCTGGATCAGCGGCCGGATCAGGTAAAGCCCGCTTCGATCGAGGTGGGTCTTCGGTTTAAAGGTGCCGAGCGTGCCGCTGAAGATGAGATTGAGCAAAAAGGTCTCGATGGCGTCGTCGAGATGATGCCCCACGGCGACCTTGTTGGCGCCCAGCCCCCGGGCGGCCTGATGAAGCGCCCCATGGCGCATCTTAGAACAGAGAGCGCAGGGATTTTTCTCTCGCCGTCGTTCAAAAACTATCGGGGCGATGGCGGTCTCTTCGATGGTGAAGGGGATCCCCAGCTCATCGGCATAGCGGGCTAGGGGCGCCGGCTCCATCGGCCAGCCCAGGTCTACAAAGATAGCCTGCAGATTGAACGAAAAAGGGGCGTGGCGCCGGAACAGCTCCAGGATATAGAGCAGGGCGCCGCTATCCTCCCCGCCGGAGACGGCCACGGCGACGCTGTCTCCCGCCTCGATCATCCGGTAGCGGTAGATCGTCTGCTTGACCGCAGTTAGAAACCATTTGCCATCGCTTCTCTTCATCTAAATCCACCTTTTCCCACGGCAGCCGGGATCCTGTTCGAACAAAGAAATTTTAACATATGATACAGTAAAAACAAATTTATTCTTAACAACTTTATGTTAAGATCTCTTCTACTAGGGGGTGTCGCTATTGGCAAACAAAAGAACCAGGAGACTCTGGCCCTTCATCGTGATCCCCGCTCTGGTGATCCTTTTACTGGGCGGGTATGCGCTCAGCGCGGGCGGCAGAGCCAAGCTTCAGCGGTGGTTGGGCGGCGAGGAGACGGCAGAACCGTTTGAGAAAGGGAAGGAACCGGAGCCGGAGAATCCCGAAGAAAGTGACGGTGAAGATCCCGCAGTTGAACCTTTTAACCCCGGAGGGGATAAAACAGAAGAAAAGGATATAAAGGAACAGCCCCCTGCCGATGAACCGGAGAAGACCCCGATCATCTATGTAGGGCAGCGCCTCACTATCCCCGGCAAGAGCGCCGGCAGCGCGCCCAGCACTGCCAGCTCCCAGGTGATCACCGGTGGGCAGCTCGCCTCAGCTTCAGGGAACAAGGAGATCGCTCTGACCTTCGATTCAGGTTGGGAATATACCCATTGCCTGCCCCTGCTGAAGGTGCTCGATGATTACAATGTGAAGGCAACCTTCTTTCCCCGGGCCGACTGGCTGAAGGATCATCCCGACCTCGGGCGAGAGATTGTCCGGCGCGGTCATACCATGGGCAATCATTCCAAGACCCATCCGGAGATGACCGAAAATAAGATGAGCGCCGCCGGGATCCGTGAGGAGATGCGCCAGTCCACCCGGATCATTGAGGAGATCTGCGGTGTACGGCCCTATCTCTTCCGCCCTCCTTATGGGGCATACGACAGCCGCCTTTTGAAAATACTGGCGGAAGAGGGCTACCCTTACACGATCATGTGGTCCATCGACACCATCGACTGGGACGCCGGGAATAAGAGGAAGGTGGACGGGAAGGAAACGCTCATCGACGAGGACTTCATCGTCAACCGGGTTCTGAAGAACAGCGAGGCGAAGAAGAACAACGGCATCGTCCTGATGCATATCGGCGGCGACAGCGCCGGCCACCTTACGGTGAAGGCGCTGCCCCGGATCATCGAGGGGCTGAACAGCCAGGGCTACAGCTTCACCACTGTCGACAAGATGCTGCCTGCACCCGATTCGGGCGGGCAGACCGTCTACACCGTGCAGAAGGGCGATACCCTCTACAGCATCAGCCGCCGCTACGGCGTCACCGTGCAGCAGCTCATCGAGGCCAATAATCTGCAGTAAACGACAATTAATTCCCTCAGCCGACAAGTTAACCTGGCGCCCGGCGCCAGGTTTCTTTATCAGTTTTGAGTTTAGGGGACGGTTCCTTTTACTCACCAATGAGTTTAGGGGACGGTTCCTTTTACTCATCAAAAGATGATCTGCACCCGAATCTCTCGTGAATGTAGAATTGGCACAACGGCGGCATATATGCTCACTCGGCATTACCTGCTGCGCCTTTTCCCGCCGGAAGAGAACCCCCCTGCCCATCAGTAGCCCGGCTTTTTGGTTATCGCCAGGTAAAGCGCTGAAATAAGGGGTGTAAGTAGTAATATTAAAAATCCAAAAATGTTGGTCACTGAACTCACCATGTCGCCCCCTTTCTGTCCACCAAAGTTACGCCCGGGCTATTTAACCGACCAAAAATTCTAAAAGAAGCCTTGCGGCCGCCAAAACAGCAGCTAAAAAGAACGGGATCAGCGTGGCAATGAGCTTGTCCCTGCTTTTCCAGGCCGGCGACAGCCAGGCTAGGATGATTCCCGCCGGCCAAAGGAAAATGGTCAGGACGATAACCAGCCAGGCAGGCGGAGGGGACGCTTCGCTGCGGGCGGGCTCGGTAGAGCGCTCTTCGAGATAGCCGGCGGCGATCGCTCCGGGCTCACCAAAGTTATTGATGATGTTGAGCATATTTTCCTCAGTGGGCTTACTGCACCGTCGCCATTTTTCAACCAGATGGGAACGGATCTCAGCCGTAATCTCCCGGCGGACACTCCGGGGCAGCTGCTCCAGTTCGCTTTCAATTTCCCCCAGATAACGCTGCAGCACCCTTTCACTGCTGTTATCCATCATTTTGCGTACCTCCTTCTAGAATAAGATCCACCGTGTTCACAAATTCTTTCCAGTGCTCCCTGAACAGAGCCAGCGCCGCTTCACCTTTCCGGGTAATCTGGTAGTATTTTCGGGGGTTTCCCTCTCCCATTTGCCGCCAGGACGATGTCACCAGGGCCTCCTTTTGCAGCCGGGCCAGCAGGGGATAAACTGTCCCCTCCGGGGTAGTCAGCCCCTCCTCATCGAGAACCTTTACAATTTCGTAGCCGTAGCTTTCGCCCCGGGCGATAAGCGCCAGCACACAGAATTCGAGGGCGCCCTTCTTGATCTGGATCAGCGGGTTTGTCAGTTCCATGAGTGCATTATATAGCATAATGCATTGCTATGCAAGGTAAATTTTCGAATGTCTGCAGCTGTAACCAGAGTGAGTAAAAGGCACCGTCCCCCCTACTCAGAGTGAGTAAAAGGCACCGTCCCCCCTACTCGTCCCCCCTACTCACCCCCTACTCAGCGGAGGAGGCGGCGCAGGTAGCGGGCGGGGGCGAGGGCGGCGATACCGCCGAGGAGCGCGTTGATCAGCTGAGGTAGCAGCAGCGCTCCCGCCGCCGGCGGCGGGAGGGTCAAAAAGTGACGGGCTGCCCCGGCGATGACCACAAATTTTAGAGCGGACCCGAGGGCGATCCCGATCCAGGGGCCGCCCTTTGCTTTCCCAGCGAGCGACCCGTAGCTGAAACAGTAGAGGCCGTTCCCGAGCATGATGAAGGGGATCGCCGGGGCAAGCGGAGGGGGGATAATCCCCAGGAGCAGCGCCGCCCAGGGGGTGAACAGGCCGATGGATACCCCACCGGCGGTGCCGATGACGGCAGTGGAAAGGATCAGCATCAGGTTGACCAGCGGGCCGGTCACCGGGGTGGGCAGCCGCAGGGACTGCACGGAGAGGGTCAGCGCCAGCAGCAGGGCCAGCCTCGTGAGCTGCTGCACGGATATGCGTTCCTCCGAATGCATTTGCAAAAGACCTCCCATAGGTTACTGATAGCAGCGTTTTGCCACCATCTGCTACTATTTTTATGAACAGGGCAAAAAATAATGTCACACCGGGGATAACACGGTTTGCCGGTATGTTTCCACCAGCTAGGCGCAAGCTAAGGGCAGGGTATGCCGCGGCATAACCCCCCTTTTTCCTGCCTTTCCGTTTGCGGAGAAGAGTGGCCTGCAAGAGGGGGGGATCAGCCCAACCGGGGGGACGGAGAAGCCCGATCGAAAGGATGGTTTTCATGGCGGTCAAAACAGATCCGGAGGAAAAACTCTACGAACGGCTCGACAGAGCCCTGAAAAAATATAAGGGTAAGCCGGGCGTGCTCATCGCCGCCCTGCAGGAGGCGCAGGAAATCTTCGGCTATCTGCCGCGCAAGGTGATGATCCAGGTGGCCAACAGGCTCACCATCCCCCTCTCCGAGGTCTACAGCGTCGTCAGCTTCTACTCTCTATTTTCCACCGTTCCCACGGGCAAGCACCGCCTCGAAGTCTGCCTGGGCACGGCCTGCTATGTCCAGGGCGCCGAAGAGCTGCTGCGGGAGCTGCAGGATCTTTGCGGCACCGAACCGGGAAAATCGGCGCCGGAGAGCCCCTTCAGCATCTCCACAACCCGCTGCGTGGGGGCCTGCGGCGCCGCCCCCATCGTCAAGATCGGGGAGGAGCTGCACGGAGAGATGACGCCGGAGAAGCTGCCCTCTCTCCTCGAGGAGCTGGTAAAGGAATGAGCACCCTGCTTGGTGAGCTAACCCGGGAGAGGGTGAGGCCGGAGACGGAGCACCGCCTGCTCGTCTGCGGCGGGATCCCCTGCAGCTCGAAGGGCTGCCGTGAGGTGAAGGAGTCGCTCGACGACGAGCTGCGACGAAGGGGGATCGCCGCGGAGATCCCCGTGGAGATCGTGGGCTGCATTGGCGATTGCAGCCTCGGCCCCGCCATCATCGTCTACCCCGAAGGGATCCTCTACCAAAAGCTCACCCCCGATGATGCCCGCACCATCGTCCGGGAGCATCTCGTCGGCGGCAGGGTTGTCGAGGCGCTGCTGCACCGCGATCCGCGCAGCGACGAGATCCTGCGGCAGCGGGAGACGATGCCCTTTTATTGCGGGCAGACACGGCTGGTCCTGCGCAACTGCGGGGTGATCTCGGCCCATATCGACGACTACCTTAAATACCGCGGTTACGCCGCCCTAGCCCGGGCCCTGACGGAGATGAGCCCGCAAGAGGTGATCGGTGAAGTGAAAGCCTCAGGGCTGCGCGGGCGCGGCGGCGGCGGGTTCCCCACGGGGCGCAAATGGAAGCTGGTCCGGGAGACGCCCGCCGATGAAAAATTTGTCATCTGCAACGCCGATGAGGGCGACCCCGGCGCCTTCATGGATCGCAATATTTTGGAGGGTGATCCGCACAGCATCATCGAGGGGATGCTCATCGCAGGCTACGCCACTGGCGCCCGCCGCGGCTATATCTATGTCCGCGCCGAGTACCCCATCGCCGTGCATCGCTGCCGGGAGGCGATCCGTCAGGCCCGGCGAAAAAAACTGCTGGGGGAAAACATTCTGGAGAAGGGTTTCTCCTTCGATCTGGAGATCCGCACCGGCGCCGGGGCCTTCGTCTGCGGCGAGGAGACGGCCCTGATCTCCTCCCTGCACGGCACCCGCGGCGATCCCGAGCCGCGGCCGCCCTTTCCGGCGCAGAAGGGGCTCTGGGGCAAACCCACGCTGATCAACAATGTAGAGACGCTGGCGAACATCCCCCTGATCATCCTGCACGGCGCAGGGCGTTTTGTCGAGCTGGGCCCGGAGGGGAGTCCAGGGACGAAGGTCTT
This sequence comes from Bacillota bacterium, assembly GCA_012840855.1. GTDB lineage: Bacteria > Bacillota > Dethiobacteria > DTU022 > DTU022 > JAAZPQ01. The sequence goes on from DUVX01000009.1 coordinate 15,604, forward strand.
CGCCCTCGCCGGGAAGGTGAGGCATACCGGCCTCGTAGAGGTGCCCCTGGGGACGACGCTACGGCAGATCATCTACGACATCGGCGGCGGCATCCCCGGCGACAAAAGATTCAAGGCCGCCCAGACCGGCGGCCCCTCGGGGGGCTGCCTGGGCGAGGAATCGCTCGACCGGCCCATGGATTACGACAGCCTGCGCCGGGCCGGCTCGATCATCGGCTCCGGGGGGCTCATCGTGATGGACGAGGACAGCTGCATGGTCGACCTGGCCCGCTTCTATCTCGATTTCAACCAGGACGAATCCTGCGGCAAATGCACCCCCTGCCGCATCGGCAGCAAGCGGATGCTGGAGCTGTTGCAGGGGATCACGGGGGGGAGGGGGGAGGAGGGAGATCTGGAGAGGCTGGAGCAGCTGGCCCTGCTGATGAAAAACAGCTCCCTCTGTGGCCTCGGCCGCACCGCTCCAAACCCCCTGCTGAGCACGCTGAGAATTTTCCGCGATGAATATCTAGCCCATATCCGGGAGCGCCGCTGCCCCGCCGGAGCCTGCCGCGCCCTGAGCCGGCAGCAGGGCAGCACCGAGGAGGGAACCCGTGCCGAAGCTGAAACTGTGGATCGATGAGCAGGAGATAGAGGTGGAGGAGGGGACCACCGTCCTCGAAGCCGCCCGCGGAATAGGCATCGATATCCCCACGCTCTGTTACCTGAAGGACCTGAACGCCCCCGCCGCCTGCCGCGTCTGCCTCGTTCAGGTGGAGGACAGGCCGACCATGGACTGCTCCTGTGTACTCCCCGTCAGCGAGGGAATGCGCGTCCTCACCCATACGCCGGCGGTGCTGGAGGCGCGCAAGGAGATGATCGAGCTTTTGCTGTCGGATCATCCCTTCGAGTGCCTCACCTGCGAACGCAACCTCAACTGCGAGCTGCAGCGCCTGGCAAAGCGCTACGGGATCAGGGATCTGCAGTTCTCCGGCAGCCGCAACCATTTTCCCATCGACGACCTCTCCCCCTCGGTGGTGCGCGAGCCCGACAAATGCATCCGCTGCCGGCGCTGCCTCGCCGTCTGCGAATATTACCAGGCGGTGGGGATCTACCGCATGGTCGAGCGCTCCTTCAACGCCATCGTCGGGCCCGCCTACAACGGTTCCCTCATGGAGACGCCCTGCATCTACTGCGGCCAGTGCATCACCGTCTGCCCCACGGGGGCGCTGCACGAGCAGGACTCGACGGCGCGGGTCTGGGAGGCGCTGCGCGATCCCGAACTGCACGTTGTCGTCCAGACCGCCCCATCCATCCGCTGCTCCATCGGCGAGGAATTCGGCTACCCCGTGGGCACCCCCGTGGCCGGCCAAATGATCGCGGCGCTGCGCCGGCTCGGCTTCGACCGCGTCTTCGACGATTGTTTCGGCGCCGATGTCACCGTGATGGAGGAGGCCACCGAGCTCCTGGAAAGGTTCGAGCGGGGCGGCCCCTTTCCCCAGTTCACCTCCTGCTGCCCCAGCTGGGTCCGCTTCTGCGAGCTCTTCTACCCCGAGCTGAATGAAAACCTCTCCGAGGTGAAGTCGCCGCAGCAGGTCTTCGGCGTGCTGGCGAAGACCTACTATGCCCAGGAAGCGGGGCTCGATCCGGAGCGCATCTTTGTCGTCTCGATCATGCCCTGCGTCTCCAAGAAATACGAGCTGCTGCGCCCGGAGATGAACGACAGCGGCCGCCGCGATGTCGATGCCGAGCTGACGACCCGCGAATTTGCCCAGATGCTTTTCCAGGCCGGGATCGACCTGCGCAAGCTGCCGGAGGAGGATTTTGACGCCCCCATGGGCCGGGCCAGCGGCGCCGGGATCATCTTCGGCTCCACCGGCGGGGTGATGGAGGCGGCCCTGCGCACCGCCTACGAATGGGTCACCGGGGAGGAGCTGAAAGATGTCGAATTTCCGCAGGTCCGCTCCGACAAGTACAAGGACGCCGAGATCCCCATGGGCGATCTGCGCCTGAAGGTGGCGGTGGCCCGGGGTACCGGGGAAGCCCGCCGTCTCATCGAAGCGCTCAAAAAAGGTCAAAAAGAATATCATTTTGTCGAGGTGATGGCCTGCCCCGCCGGCTGTGTGGGCGGGGGCGGTCAGCCGATCTATATCGAAACCAATGACTGGAACGAACAGGTGGCCCACCGCTCGCGGCGCAGCGGCGGGCTGTATCAGCTGGACCGGCAGATGGAGCACCGCCAGTCGCATAAGAATCCCGCCGTGATCAGGCTCTACCGCGATTTTTTGGGCCACCCCGGCAGCGAGAAGGCACACCGGCTGCTGCACACCGGCTACCACTCACGCCGCCTCTACGCGCCGGAGCCGCTCCCCAAAAAAGAGCACAAACAGAGAGTCCCCCTGCGCTAATCCCCGGCCGGGTCCACTACAAAAAGGGGACGGCACGAAAACCCGCTCCTCCGGCTTGACTGATCGAGCCATGCGAGGCTATAATATTTCCAGAATAATCTATTTGGAGGATGCCTGCAGGCGCCTGTTATCCGGGCGACCTGCTCCTCGAGGAGGCTAATCGTGCTTTTTGCCCTGGCCCAGATCAACCCCGCCGCCGGCGCCCTACAGCGCAACGCCGCCGGGATCAGCCGCTCTTTCAAGGAGGCGCAGTCCCGGGGTGCCGGGCTGGTCATCTTTCCCGAAACGGCCCTGACGGGCCTGCCGCTGCAGGATCTGCTGCGCTACGGAGATTTTATTGGTGAAACCGAAAGACTGATCCGGCGCGAGCTCGCCCCGCTGACGGCGGGCTCTCCCGCCGCCATGCTTCTGGGAACCCCCTTTCTGCGGGAGGGCCGCCTCTACAACGGCGCTCTTCTTCTCGAGGAGGGCACCATCTCCGGCAGCTACACAAAAAGTGCCCTCGAAGAGAGGGCCCCCTTCGCGGAAGAGCGCTATTTCACCCCTGGCGACGGAAATAAGCGAGAACAGTGGGGCGGCTACCGGACGGCTGTTGTAATCGGGGAGGCGGGGGAGGGCGAGCCGCCCTGGCCCGGGGGAAAAGCGCCGGCGGGAGAAAGACGGCTGCTGATCAACCTCGTCGCTTCGCCGTACAGCACTGGCTGCCGGGAGCAGCGGGAAGCACGCTGCGCCACCCTCGCCACAGAGCAAAGCTGCGCCCTGCTGATGGCGAACCTCGTCGGCGGCGGCGATGAGCTGGTTTTTGACGGGAGCTCGCTGGCCTTCAACAGCCGCGGAGAGCTACTTCGCCGGGCCGCTTCTTTTACAGAGGAGATCGTCTATCTTGACGAAGGGGAGCTCTTCGCCGCTGCTGCCGAAAAGCATCCTGATTACTCCGGGGATATCGCTGCCCTCTGCGAAGCGCTCCTGCTGGGCATCAGGGACTACTTTGCGAAGAACGGTTTTCAGAAAGCGCTGCTGGGGCTCAGCGGCGGGCTCGACTCGGCGGTTACCGCCGCCCTGGCCACAGAGGCGCTGGGGCCAGAAAATGTACTCGGCGTGCTCCTGCCCTCGGAATATTCACCGCAGCACAGCCTGGAAGACGCCCGCGCTCTGGCGAAAAACCTGGGTATGGAGCAGCGGACGATCCCGATTACGCCCATCTTCCACAGCTACCTGAGAAACCTGAACCGCTCCGGCGAAGCGGAGATGGACCTGGCTGAGGAGAACCTGCAGGCCCGCATCCGTGGTGACATCCTCATGCTTATCGCCAACCGCGAAAGGCGCCTGCTGCTCTCCACGGGAAACCGCTCCGAGCTGGCCGTGGGCTACTGCACCCTCTACGGCGATATGGCCGGTGCCCTGGCTGTGCTGGCCGATCTGCCCAAGCTCACCGTCTATGAGCTGGCTGAATTGATCAACCGCCGGCAGGGGCGTCCAATCATCCCGGAGCGCACCATCACCAAACCTCCCTCCGCCGAGCTGCGCCCCGATCAGCTCGATGAGGATTCGCTCCCGCCGTACAGCGTCCTCGATCCGATCCTCGATCTCTATATCGATGAGCTGCTCCCGCCCGCCGAGATCATCAGGCGAGGTTTTGACGAAGCGACGGTGCACCGGATCGTCGGCCTTGTCGACGGGGCCGAATACAAGCGCCGCCAGGCGGCACCGGCCCTGCGGGTGCGCAGCGGCCTGCGCTGGCGCAGCACCCCACCGGCCTACCGCCGCATTTAACGGCATCCCGGCCGAACTTGAAGCGCACCTCCCCCTGGGATATAATTTTACAGATGAACTATTGAAACCGAGGAGACTGACCGATGGGTAGGTATCGCACTCCGCAGAGCGAAGAAAAGTACGACGTGGTCGTCATCGGAGCAGGCCATGCCGGCTGTGAAGCGGCGCTGGCAGCGGCCCGGCTGGGCCGTCGCACGCTGCTCCTCACGCTCAACCTGGATCTGGTGGCGGTGCCGGCGTGCAACCCCTCGCTGGGCGGGCCGGGCAAGGGTCACCTGGTGCGCGAGATTGATGCCCTGGGCGGTGAGATGGCCCGCAACGCTGACCTGAATCTTTTGCAGCTGCGCCTGCTGAACACGGGCAAGGGCCCGGCGGTGCAGGCGGTGCGGGCCCAGATCGACAAGCTCGGTTACCAGATGACGATGCGCCGTACCCTGGAGCGCGAGCCCCACCTGTTTATGCGCGAGGATATGGCGGAGGAACTCGTTGTTAGGGAGGGGAGGGTCTGCGGCGTGCGCGGGCGCAGCGGAGCGTCATACGCTGCCCGCAGCGTCGTCCTTGCCGGCGGGGTCTTCCTGCGCTCAAAGATATATTACGGCACCCGCGGATACGGCTTTGCCCCCGGGGGGCTGCTTCCAGCGGTAAGCCTGGCCGAGAATTTGCAAAAGCTCGGCATTACCCTGCAGCGCTTCAAGACCGGCACGCCTCCCCGGGTGCACCGGCGCAGTATCGACTTCAGCAAGCTCAGGGAGGTGCCGGGCGATCCGGAGGCGCCGCCTTTCTCCTTTCTCACCGAATCGGTGCCGGAGAGTTATCTGCCCTGCTGGCTGACCCATACCAATGCCCACACTCACCGGATCATCCGCGACAATCTCGCCGTGGCGCAGCCCTACAGCGGCGGCTCGATCAAGGGGCCCCGCTACTGCCCCTCCATCGAGGATAAGATCGTTCGTTTTGCCCATCGCGAGCGCCATCCCGTCTTTATCGAACCTGAGGGGCCTGAGAGCGACGAGCTCTACCTGCAGGGGCTCTCCACCGGCCTGCCGCCCCATCTCCAGGAGCGCTTCCTGCAGACCATCCCCGGCCTGGAGCGGGTAGAGATCATCCGCCCCGCCTATGCTATCGAGTATGATTTTGCGCCGCCCTCCCAGCTGAAGCCCTCCCTGGAGAGCAGACACGTGGGCGGCCTTTTTCTCGCCGGGCAGGTGAACGGAACCACCGGCTACGAGGAGGCGGCGGCCCAGGGGCTCATCGCCGGGATCAACGCCGCCCGCTGCGTTCAAAATGAAGAGCCGCTGCTCTTAAAGCGCAGCGAGTCCTATATCGGGGTGATGATCGACGATCTGATCACGCGAAGCGTGGAGGAACCGTACCGCGTCTTCACCTCGCGCAGCGAGTACCGCCTGCTGCTGAGACAGGACAACGCCGATCTCAGGCTCACCAAAACCGGCTACCGCATCGGCCTCGTCGACGAAGAGCGCTACCGGCTTTACCGGCAAAAAAAGGACTTTATCGACGGCGAGAGGCGCCGCCTGCAGAAGACCCGCTACCTGCCGGGCGGCGAGCTCGACCGGCAGCTAACCGCCTGGGGCTCCGCGCCGCTGCAGCATCCCCTCTCCGCCGAGGAGCTGCTCCGCCGCCCCGAAATCGGCTACCGACGCCTCCTCGATTTCGAAGGAATCCGGCCGCCCCGCCTCGCTCCGGGTGCAATTGATGAGGTGGAAAATCAGGTCAAATACAGCGGTTACATCAAAAAGCAGCAGCGCGCAGTGGAAAGAGAGGCCCGCCACCACGAAAAGAAGATCCCCCCAAATTTTGATTACGAGCGGGCGCTCCACCTTTCCGCCGAGGCGAGACAGAAGCTGGCCCGGGCGCGGCCCGATACCGTGGGCCGGGCGGCGCGGCTGGAAGGGATCACCCCTGCAGATGTCTCCATGCTGCTGCTCTACCTGGAGCGCCCGGCGCTGCTGAACCAGCCACCCCCACCCCGGCCCTCCCCCTCGAGAGGGAGGGAGAATAAGTGAGGGAGCCGGGGGAATTTACGCACCCCCACCCCGGCCCTCCCCCTCGAGAGGGAGGGAGAATAAGTAGGAGACCAGCTAACTAAAGTCAGGTGAGTAGGGGGGACGGTTCCCTTTACTCACATTTCCCCCTCACCCTTTCCCTTTCCCGCAAGGGAAGAGGGAAAAAGACAGAGGCAAAAAGATACCCCCTTCAGCACAGATAGCAGTTTTTACCAGGGCGTTCGGACCGCCAAAATGTAGGGTTTCTCCTTCCTGTAGCGAAATAGTAATGGATCAGGATACCGGAGGCGTTGAAGACGATGTCTGTTTTGGAAAAACTGCTGTCACGGTGGCGCGACGACCTCTCCCTCAGGCGCAATGTGACCCGCTGGGAGACGATCCCGGCGCAGGAGGGGCTCTACAGCAACTTTCCTGACAGCCTGAGGCCGCCCCTGCGCGAAGCGCTGCAGCAGCGGGGGATCGACCGCCTCTATTCCCACCAGGCCGCAGCGATCGAAGCGGCCGGGCGCGGGGATAATGTAGTGGTGGTCACCCCGACAGCTTCGGGAAAGACGCTCTGCTACAATCTCCCGGTGATCAATGAATGCCTAGAGCATCACGAAAGCCGCGCTCTCTACCTCTTTCCCACGAAAGCGCTCTCGCAGGATCAGGTCGCCGAGCTGAAAGCTCTGGCGGAAGGGGTGCCCATCGAACTGCGCACGCACACCTACGACGGGGATACGGCGCCGGGGCTGCGCCAGGCGATCAGGAAAAGCGGCCATATTGTGGTGACCAATCCCGATATGCTCCACACGGGGATTCTACCGCATCACACCAAATGGGTACGGCTCTTTCAGAACCTTAAATACATCGTTATCGATGAGATGCACCAGTACCGCGGTGTTTTCGGCAGCCATGTAGCCAATGTGATCCGCCGCCTGAAACGGATCTGCCGCTTCTATGGCGCCGACCCCAGGTTTATTCTCTGCTCGGCCACAATAGCCAATCCCCGGGAGCTGGCCGAAGCGCTTATCGAAGAGACGGTAACCGTGATCGATCAGAGCGGCGCCCCCAGGGCGGAGAAACACTTTATCTTCTACAATCCGCCCCTAGTCGATCGCGAGCTGGGGATCAGGCGCAGCTCCCTTCTGGAGACGCAACGCCTGGCGGGGGAACTTTACCGGCGGGGGGTGCAGACGATCATCTTTACCCGCAGCCGCCTGGGGGTAGAGCTCCTTTTGACTTACCTGAAGCAGGGTCAGAAAAGCATCCCCGGCCGCGATGACGGCATCCGCGGTTACCGCGGCGGCTACTTGCCGCGGGAGCGGCGCTCTATCGAAAGGGGGCTGCGCGAGGGTTCCGTCAGGGCGGTGGTGAGCACAAACGCCCTGGAGCTGGGGATCGATATCGGGGAGCTGGAAGCCTGCGTAATCAACGGCTACCCCGGGACCATCGCCAGCACCTGGCAGCAAGCGGGACGCGCCGGGAGACGCAGCGGCATCTCTTTGGGGGTGCTTGTGGCCAACAGCGCCCCGCTGAACCAGTATATCGTCAACAATCCCGACTACTTTTTCGCCCGCTCCCCGGAGCGGGCGCTCATCGACCCTGATAACCTGATTATCCTTACCAATCATCTGCGTTGCGCCGCCTTTGAGCTGCCTTTCAATGTGGGCGAACGCTTTGGAAAGAGCGAAGTGGGGGATATCCTCGACTTTCTTGCCGAAGAAGGGACCCTTTACCATGCGGAAGGCCGCTATCACTGGATGGAGGATGCCTATCCGGCCGCAGAGATCTCGCTGCGCAGCGCCGCCCGTGAAAATATCGTCATCGTCGACATAACGGACCCGCAACCGCAGGTGATCGGTGAGGTCGACCGCTTCAGTGCCCCTATGCTGGTTCACGAGGAGGCGATCTATATCCACGGCGGCCGGCAGTACCAGGTGGAAAAGCTCGATTTCGCCGAGAAGAAGGCCTACGTGCGGCGGGTTGCAGTGAACTATTTTACCGATGCCGACCTCAATGTCGATCTGAAGGTTCTCGACACCTTTGCCAGCGAAAAGGGGCCGGTGGGGCGCTCCTGGGGTGAGGTGCGGATCAACGCCCTGGTCTCCATGTTCAAGAAGATACGGCTGCACACACATGAAAACCTGGGCACCGGCCCGGTGAATCTGCCGGAGACGGAGATGCATACCACTGCCTTCTGGCTTTCCTTCCCGCCGGAAGCGACAGCCGGCCTTGCCCCGGAGGCAATCGAAGCGGGGCTCACCGGCCTGGCCAACCTGCTTCCCCAGATCGCCGCCCTTTTCATCATGGGCGATCCCCGGGATCTGCGGGCGGTGAGCCAGGTGAAAGCGCCTTTTACCGGGAGGCCTACCCTCTACCTTTATGATAATTTCCCCGGAGGGGTAGGCTACAGCGAGCTGCTTTACCGGATCTACCGCGACATTTTTCGAGCCGCCCATACGGCAATCCTCAGTTGCCGCTGCGAAAAGGGCTGCCCCTCCTGTGTAGGAGTCGGCGACGGCGCAGCCGGGATAGACAGCAAAAAGCATGCCCGGCAACTTCTGGAGGTTGTGCTGCATGAAGGATAAGCGCCGTTCCCGCCTGGCGAGGCTGCAGCGCTCCGGGGAGCTCGCCCCGGCGCGGCCGTCGAAGGGTCCCCCAAAAAAAAGCGTCCCGGGGGAGTGCTTTCTTTTTCCCGGTGAGGAAAGCGTGGCCCAAACCGCTGCGGGAAACTGTTACCTGCGCGAGGTGTCTGTGCCGCTGCAGCAGCGGCATGGCCGTTACACCCTCGCCGAGGGACTCAATTGTAGCGGCAGCGATCTTTCCCTGCCGGCGCGGGACCGCAGCCTTTCGCCCGTCGATCCGGAGCGCTGCCTTTTCCTCGACGTAGAGACCACGGGGCTTTCCGGCGGCACCGGCACCTGGGTCTTCCTCATCGGCCTGGGCTGGCAGGAGGGCGATTTTTTCCGCATTCGACAGTATTTTTTACGCCATCCTGCCGAGGAGGCGGCGATGCTACACCATTTTGCCGAACTTGCTGCTTCTTTCAGCCGCCTGGTTACATTTAACGGCAAGGCTTTCGATCTGCCCCTTATCCAGACCCGCCAGACGCTGCAGCGGGTGCCGCAAACAGCGCCGCGCGAGCATCTCGATCTGCTGACCTGCGCCCGCAGCCTCTGGAGAGAGCGCTTCCCTTCGCGCAGCCTCGATTTTCTGGAAGAGGCGCTGCTCGGCTTTCAGCGCTGTGACGATATCCCCGGCTGGGAGATCCCGGCAGTCTATTTTAACTATCTTCGCCGCAGCGATGTCGGTGCGCTGTTAAAAGTGTTTGAGCACAATCTCTTCGATATCCTCTCCATGGCGGTGCTGCTCGGCCGGGTTGCTGCCACCGTCACTGCCGAAGAACCGGCCCATCCGGCGGAGTGCTACTCCCTGGGCAGGCTTTACCACGAAGCCGGAGAGACCAAGAAGGCCGAGCTTTATTACCGTCAGGTCGGCGACAGCGGGAAGCTGGCGCAGGCGGCGCTCTCCCGGCTGGCGATGCTCTACAAAAAACAGGGGGAATGGCCCAGGGCGCTACCCCTGTGGGAAAAACTGGCTGGAGACAACCCCGCTGCTGCGGTGGAGATGGCCAAATACTATGAGCACCAAGCCCGCGATTTTCAGGCGGCACTGCACTGGAGTAACCGGGCGCTACGAGAAGCGCAGCGCCGCAGCGGGATCCCCTTCAGCAACCCCGACCATCCCGCAGCGCTGCGTCACCGGATCAACCGCCTGCAAAGAAAGATAGGGCGCTGTCAAAAGGCACCATCCTCAAACAGCGCCGAGTAGCCCCCCGCTCCGGTTAACATAAACCTGATATTGTGATCCACCGGAATGCTTCATCTTCGTCGAACTCCTCCATGCCGCCTTCAAAAAGCAGATCGGCCAGGTGAAAGCTGGGATGCAGCGGTTTTTCAACAGTGCTCGGTATGGCGATGCAGAGCATGCCGCCGCTTTTGGCAGCCTCCACCCCCTGCGTGGAGTCTTCGATGACCACACAGCTTTCCGGCGAAAGGGCCAGGCGGCGGGCGCTCTCCAGGAAAACCTGCGGATCGGGCTTGCCGCGCTTCACCTCTTCGGAGGAGATGATATGGGAGAAGCAGCCCTTTAGCCCGGTAATGGTAAGCAGCTCGTCGATCACCGCCGGCGATGAACCGGATGCCAGGGCCAGGGGGTAGCCCTCCTCGCTCAATCTTTTTAGCAGGCGGACAGTCTTAGGAAAGGTCTCGATTTCTCGCCTGGCCATCTCCAGGTAGTAGCTGTTTTTTTTCTTCAGCAGCCTGGCCGGCGTTTCGGGAAGATCATATTTATCCCGGATTATCTTCATCATGTCTAAATTCCCGCAGCCGATATATTCTTTCTTCATCTCCCGGGTAAATTCGATACCATATTCCTGCAACATCCTCTGATCGGCTCTGAAGTAAAATTTTTCACTGTCGATCAAAATCCCATCAAGATCGAAGATAACCCCTCGAATTTTAATGATCGCTGGCGCTCTATTTTTAGACAAACAACCCGCTCCTAACGATAAATAGTACTACCCTATTTTTTCTTCTACCAGGTTTTCACATTCCCTGCAGCATAGCTGCCGCACCTTTTCTTTTACCCTCGGGATCGAAGGGGCGCTCATGCTCAGTTCGCGAATGCCCAGGCCCAGCAGCAGCTCTGTCGCTGCAGGATCACCGGCCATTTCACCGCAGACCCCTACCGGTATTCCCGCCTTCGCCGCCCCCTCCACGGTCAGGCGAATCAGGCGGAGTACGGCTGGATGAAAGGGTTGGTAGTAGCGAGATACTTTTTCGTTCATCCTGTCTACGGCAAGAGTATACTGAATCAGATCATTTGTACCGATGCTAAAAAAATCGACTTCCCGGGCAAGGCGATCGGCGATCAAGGCCGCTGAAGGGATCTCGATCATAATCCCCACCCCAGCAGTCTCATTAAAGGGGACCCCTTCTTCCCGTAGCTCTGTTTTGGCCCTGTCCAGAATATCGTTGGCCGCCCGGAGATCCTCCAGCCCCGAGATCATGGGATACATGATCTTAACATTGCCGTAATTGGCCGCCCGGAGAATCGCTTTCAGCTGCGTGATAAAAAGAGCATGGCGATCGAGGCAAAACCTGATTGCGCGCCACCCCAAAAAAGGGTTCAGCTCGGCAGGGAAGTCGAGGTAGGGTAGATTTTTATCGCCGCCGATATCGAGGGTCCTGATGATGACAGGCGCATCACCAAAGGAGGCGGCAACCTCCCTGTAGGCGGCGAACTGCTCTTCCTCGGAGGGTTTTTCTTTCCGCCCCATGAATAAGAATTCTGTCCTGAAGAGCCCCACGCCGCAGGCCCCGTACTTCCTGGCAGCGGCGATATCGAAGCTGGATCCGATATTGGCTTTGAGCAGCACCAGGCAGCCGTCTTTCGACTCCGCCGGTAGATCCCTGAGCAGCGCCAGTTTCTTCATTCTCTCTTGATAAATCGCCAACCTTTCCCGGAAAAGGGTCTCCTCTTGCTCCCCAGGGTTGACAATCACCTCGCCCTTCTCACCATCCACCAGGATCCGCTCCCGCGGGGATACCGCATCCGTGATCCCCGTTGCGCCGACCACGGCGGGTATCTCCATAGAGCATGCCATGATCGCGGTATGGGAAGTCCTTCCTCCAGCTTCAGTAACGAAACCGAGCACCTGCTCCCGATCCAGCAGGGCGGTGGCCGAGGGGGGAAGATCAGCAGCCACAACGATAACTTTTTCCTCCAGACTTTCCAAAGGGTTCAACTCTACGCCTAGAAGATTGGCCAGCAGCCTTTGCTGTACGTCGGCGATATCTGCGGAGCGTTCCTTCATGTAATCATCATCCAACGCTGCAAAAAGATTAATATATTCATGAAAGGTCTCGTCGACGGCGGCAGGAGCAGACTTTTTCTCTTTTTCAATCTTCGTATTGATTTTTACTGCAAGATCGGGATCATCCAGGATCATGATGTGAGCCTCGAAGACCGCCGCTTCTTCCGATCCGATTGTCCGCGCCACCCGCTCTTTTATCTCCATCAGCTGGCGTCGGCTTTCCGTGAAAGCTTTCACCAGGCGGCGTTTTTCCCCCGCCACTTCTTCCAGAGAGAGCCGCTTGTCATCGTATTCCAGGCTTGCCTCTTTATAGACCAGGACTTTCCCCATTGCCAGCCCCGGCGAAACACCGATCCCTTTGATTGAACAACTCATTGCTTTCACCCCACGGCATGGACTCTTCTTCCAACGGCGCTCGATTTCCCGGCCGGGACGAACCGCAGCCCCGGCCCTAAAAAGCAAAAATATTGCTGGGATTCTCCACAGTGATCTGACGGATACTGTCTTCGGCTATCCCCTTTTTCCTCATCAGGGGGATAAATCCCTTTTGAAGATGTTCAAAGCCCGGGCAGCCGCCATATGATTTAAGGTACGATCGCCGGCCCTGGTCACCAGAGAGAAGTATTCTAGCCCCATAACCCTCTTCGATCAACTGCTTCACTATTTCAACCCTCAGCTCATCGGGGTAGTATTTTACCTTGCCGATATTATCCAGTTGAACGTAGACCCCAGTTTGGGCAATCATCAAGATATAACCCAGATAGAGGGTGTTGTTGTCGAGATGGCCGATGACGACATTATTCAGGTTAACCCCTTCCGACTCTAAAAGCTCGATAATATTTAAAACCATGGTGCCACCGGTTGTATGGGTGGTAATGGGAGCACCGGTCTCCAGATGGGCCTTGCAGGCAGCCCGCGCCGCTTTTTTCTCTGCTTCGCTGAACTTGTTTTGGCTGGCTCCAATCTTGATCACGCCGGCCCTGATCCCAGTATCTTCAATCCCCTCTTCAACATCACAGATAAATTTTTCGGTCAGCTCCGCTTCGGTGAGATTGAAAAATTCCCTGGGGAAATAGCTCTCTTTGATAAAACCGGTAGCGCAGATAATATGAACGCCCGTCGCCCGGGATATCTTTTTGATGCTGCGGACATCCCGACCGTAGCCCGGCGTGCTCACCTCAGCGATGGCGCCGCCGCCGACCGCTTTAAAGCTCTCCACCTCTTGAAGGGCATTTTCATAGCTGTCCAGCCTGAGATCGAGATCGGGACTGACCTCTACAGGGGGAAAGGTAAAAAGATGTTCGTGGGGCAGCGTGAGCCCCAGCTCCTCCGGGGGAATATCTCCCAAAACAGTGCGGACTCGCTTCGCCAACCAAACCAGCTCCTTAAATTTTCTACGCTTTGTGGGACAACAAGGACCGTCCCTCCTGTCCCATGTTCCAGCGGATATCTTCTAGGTGTCTTCCTCTACCAGTTTTTTTTCGATGAATAGCGCAAGTTCCTCAACAGCAGCCGGCGCGTCGTCGCCGCGGGCCTTCAGTACGATGCTGCTCCCCTGTTTTGCCCCCAGGCTCATCACCCCGAGAATACTTTTCGCCTGGACCTCCTTGTCATCATAGAGAATCATGATCTCAGATTTAAATTTGCTGGCCTCTTTTACAAATAATGAGGCCGGGCGGGCATGAAGGCCGCTTTCGTTTTGAACTGTCACTTTTTTTTCGTAGACCATAACCCTTTTCTCCCCTTATTCTCAGCCTGCTTTTATCCTTTCAACACATTCCCGTAAAGCCTCCCGCCAGTGGCCGGGGCCTGCTTTAAAAGTTCTTTCATACGCCAGAGCATTAAACACTGTATAATGCGATCTCCTGGCCTTTTTGATCACGGATTTCACGGGTATCAGCAGACGCGTATCGAGGCCGCAGAGCGTGGCCAGCTCCCAATAAAGATCATAGCGGGAGGCTTCACCGCTGCTGGAAACATTGTAGATACCGTAAAGTTCTGTCTCCATCATTCTTTCGATTACCCGGGCTACATCGAGGGTGTGAGTGGGCGAGCAGATCTGATCCGTCGTCGCCTCTACCTTTTCACCTTTTTGCAGCAGGCTCACCGTCTGCTGGAGGGGATTATTCTCTTTCCGCCCTCCGCGGCCGAAGAGAAAGGGCAGCCTTAAGATGAAAAATTCTCCAAGCAGGGCCGTGATCTCTCCTTCTGCCTTGAGCTTGCTGTAGCCGTAAAAATTCACCGGATCGGTAGGGCAAAACTCTGTAACCGCCCTTTTCCCCCCGCCGCTGTAAACATAATCTGTGCTGATATGAATCATCGCCGCATCGTAAAGCCTACAGGCTAAAGCCACATTTTTGGCCCCCAGTGTATTGATCAGCAGGGCCCTTTCTTGATTCTCTTCGCAGCCGTCCACATCCCGCCATCCCGCAGTGTGCACCACCATGTCTGGCCTCTCCGCCTTAAATAAACTCAAAACTGATTGGGGCACGGTGACATCGAGCTCTACCGCTGGAGACCCGGTGATATCAACGGGGATAAGCTCATGTTTTTTCTGCAAGACCTCGACAACATCCTCGCCCAGCATTCCGCGGGCTCCGGTGACTACAACCTTCAATTTTAACCCGCCTCCCTCCTGCGGTAACCCCCCAGCAAACGGCAGTATTCTGGATTCTCCAACAAGCGCTCCGGGGAAGGCAGCCGATCCAGCGTGACTTCATTTCTGATCAAAGTGTGGAGCAGACCGATGCCCTGCAGGTTGCCAAGAAAGGCGGCACCGGTTATCCTATTGTCGCCCAGGTAAATTTTCTTCAAAGATCCTTCCGCTTTAAGACTCACCGCCTCTTCGGTGCGCACCCCGATGACAGCAAGGGCCTCCCCGCCCACTTCGAGCACGTTCATCGGAACGGTACCGGCAAATGTTTTATTGCCCCCCCCCATATTCGATCCCGCCACTTTGCCCTGTGCAAAGGCCGCCGGCCAGATGGCGTTGACCAGGTTCTCCTTCCTGACCCGATCGTAAGCCTGGGCCACATCCCCGGCAGCATAAACCCCGGGGGAGCTGGTCTCCATCCTGTCGTCGGTCAAAATGCCCTTCCCGGCAGCTATCTCCGTGCCCTCCACAAGCTCTTTGTTGGCGATAACCCCTTTCCCCACAACGATAAGCTGTGCCGGAATAGATTCTCCCGTGTTCAGCTCCACTCTCTCCACCCGCTCCTCGCCCCGGGCAGCAAGGAGATCACAGTTTTTGTAGATCCGGTAACCCCCCTCACGCAGTAGCGCCTCTTCGAGGAGCTGGGCGACTTCTTCGTCGACGAGACGCGACAGCAACCGACTGGAGCTGATGATCAGGGAGACTCTCAGGCCGAGCTTTCGGAGGGCCCATGCCGAGCGCATGCTGATGGGCCCGCCGCCGAGAATGACGGCATCTTTTTTCCCCTGTGCATAGCGGCGGATTTCGGCGGCGTCCCGCAGTGATCGCAATACTGATACACCCCTCAGTGCCGCTCCGGGAAAAACAGCAGGACGAGGGCGCCCTCCCGTGGCGATCAAAAGCCGGTCATATTCTAAAAGAGCACCGCTCTCGAGAAGAACTTCCTTCTTGTCGGTATATACCTTTACAGCAGCATCGTTGTAAATAACCTTTACCCCGCGGTCCCGGTAAAATGCCTTTTCCCTGAGGTAAAGCCTCTCCAGGGGCAGCTCGCCGGCGATATAATTGGGTGTGAGTACAGGAGAGTAGGCGGGCTCTCCTTCTTTGGTGACGATGGTGATGCTTCCGTTGGGATCGATTTTTCTGAGAGCTTCTACTGCACTAATTGCTGCTATACTATTGCCGATGATCAGATACAGCCCGCCCACCTCCAATTTTAGGTAGGGGTTGGCGCCTATGGCGCCAACCCTTTTCTACTGATTAGCTGAACAGGTTCATGATCCAGCCGAGAATCAGGCTGATGAACCCTGTATCCGGGTAATCCATCGCCAGGGCATTGGCGGTGAGAAATCCTCCGGTATGGGGATAGGCCAGCGCCCAGATGAATTGCACCACTATTCCAACCAGAAAGGGGACCAACAGGGCAGCCCTTCTGCCCCCGAATTTATCGGCAAAGACACCGAGCAGAGCGCCGTCCCAGAAGTCCATAAAGACGCTGGGCAGAACGATCACCGGCAAGCCGGCCAGAAGCTGTAGTAGCGTGCCCACGATAGCCCCGAAGAGCTTGGAGAAAAAGCCCACAAAAACCGCCGTGGGGGAAAAATGGTAAACCGTAGGATAATCAAGGGCGAGAACGGCGCCCGGGATCACCCGTTTGGCGATACCCTGGAAGGCCGGCACTATCTCACCGAGGAGCATTCTCACCCCGTACAGGACGACGGCAACACCGGCGGAGAATTTGACACCGTGTAGGATCAGGAAAATAATCCAGTTCTGCCCGCCAGTGGATTCGGCCACAACTGCAGGACCGGCCAGCAGCCCCAGAGCAAACCATAGCACCGAACCGAAGATAGCGATGCTGACGACGCTGTCACGAACCCAGTTCAGCCTGTCGGGAACCTCGATATCCTGGAAATTTTTCCGAGGGTCCCCGATGAGCGGGCTGAGCCAGGAGGTCAGTGCAATACCGCTGACGTTGGGCATGCACAGCGAGTAATCAGCGGTGAGCTTATCCTTCATGAAGTGCCTGATGATCGAGGGTGTCAGCCAGTACTGGAGAGCACAGAATACCCCGGCCACGATAACCAGTGCCGTGCTGCCCAGACCGAAGCCAGCGAGGAAAGTTGTGGCCCAGGCGGCGAAAAGCAGCATGATATGGCCGGTTATATTGACACCCTTCAGGGGGGTAATGCGGGCCAGCAGCAGGTTCAAAGCAAAACCGATCAGCAAAGCCGTACCGATGACGCTACCATATTCGGCCATGCCGGTACTCAGAACGGCCCACATGGTCGGCTGGACACCTTCCACACCGAGAATCGCATTGATCCAGGCAGCGATGGGGGTCACCACAGCCGTAAGCAATTCCGCTCCCGTTGTCAAAATGAGGAAACCGATCATGGTCTTGGCTACACCGACAACGACATCTTCGATGGGTTTTTTAAGCAAGATAAGGCCGATCAGAGCGACGATAGCAAAGAGTATTACCGGTTCACCGATTACTTGAGTAGCGATAATCTCCAATATTGACACAGTCTTCACTCCTTTTGGTTAACTTTCTGCTTTTTTAATCTCCGGGATCAACCTTTCTTCTATTTCCCCTTCATCGAGGAAATTGTCAATGGGCACGATCGTTTTAAATTTGTCAGCGCCGCGCATGGATCGCAGCACCTCCGGCGAAGCGATAAGGATGTCGGCTTCGTGGGAAGCACCCGCGAGCATATCGGCGACGTCAAGATCGGCCTTGATCCCGTTCTTTGACAGAACATTGTAGACACCGGTTTTCAGCATCAGGCTGGATCCGGCACCACAGCCGCACACGATCAGTATCTTTAGTCTGCGCTTCATGGTTCCCCTCCCTTCCGATAATTTTTTAGCTTTCAGTGTCCGTTTTTAAGAGACTGATTGGGGACGCTGCACCACCAGACTGGCACCATCAACGGGGAGGATCGCTCCGCTGATATAGTCGGCGAGGTTAGAGGCCAGGAACGCTACCGCATAGGCGACCTCTTCAGCCCGGCCAAAGCGACGCAGGGGAATTTGCTCTAGTTTTTGATCAGCCCTTTCTCTTCTCAGTTTTTCGGTCATCGGTGTGATGATCGTCCCGGGAGCATAGGCATTAACCTGGATATTATAAGGACCCAGCTCGGCGGCGAGAATCTTTGTTAAAGTATTTACCGAAGCTTTCGATATAGAATAAGCCGTTAATCCCACATCGGGGTAACCGCCGAGGATGGAGGAGGCGTTAATTATTTTCCCCCTCCGTTGCCTTTTCATAAAGGGGATCACCGCCTGACAGAGGTTCACCATAGCCACAAGATTTATATCCAGGATCCTTTCCCAATGGGCCGGCGTCATATCTTCAAGGAAAGCGCGCTCCAGTATGCCGGCATTGTTGACCAAAATATCGATGGTGCCATGCGCTTTGCCAATCCCGGCTGTCAGCTCCCTTACAGCATCCCTGTCGCGGAGATCGACCTGCTTGAAGATAAATCTGCCCGTGTTGATCTCTTCAGGAAAGCCGGTGGATCCATCGTTTTTATCCAGACCGACAACTGTAGCCCCCAGCGCAAAAAGCTGTTTGCCGATAGCCCTTCCCATACCCTGCGCTACCCCAGTGACGATGGCAACCTTGCCGTTCAACTCGATCTTGATTTCGCTCACCCCGTTTTACCTATCTCTTGCAGTTTCCTGGCTGTTCGGCTCAGTTTTTCATAACCGGCTTCGCCCTTCGTCACATAGGTGAGCGCCCTGTTGGAACAGCTCCGGACACAGCGGGGATCCCCATCGCAATGTTCACATTTAAAAGCCTTCTCCCCCACCACAATATTGCCGAAGGGGCAGGCCAGCAGGCACATCTTGCAGCCCACACAGCGCTGCTGATCGATTTCCACAACGCCGTCCTCACCTTTGCTGATCGCTCCCGCCGGGCAGGCCTCGAGACAGTAAGGCTCTTCACACTGCAGGCAGGTCATGGGAACAAAACAAAGATCTTCTGCCAGAGTGATCCTTTTGATGCGGGAAAGGCAGGGGTTGATCACGCCCGCATTACTGAAAGAACAGACCAACTCACAAGTCCGGCACCCGCTGCATTTATCCAAATCAAAGAGTAGTATCTTTTCCATATTCCGCCCTCCCCTCACCTTTCGATGCCCAGTGCTTCGAGTTTTTTATCCGGGGGGACGCCTGTCTCTCTATCCCAGCCCCGCTCATCGTAGTAGTCGTCAAGGATTTTCTCGAAATCCGCTTCGGTAATAACCTTTTCCTTATAGTAGTCTTCTGTACGCAGTTCTCCCTCCGGTGAATGCATAGGCCTGAGCCAGAGACGGGGCGGCCGGTCGTCCTTTCTGCGAAACCCTTCCCGGACATTAGCCAGCTTCTTGAAATTGAAAGCCCTTTCGCCTGCTCTCATCAGATCACCCGAGCTCATCTCTATACCGGTCACGGCCGAAAAGATATTGGCCACCCAGTCCATATTTTCCAGGCCGAAAGCAGAGTACATGGAGCAGACGCCGAGGCTGTTGCGCACGGCCATGGCATCCTCCATCCATTTGGTGTACCGACCCACGTTAAGCCTGCCGCTGTGGGCAGTGGGAGCGAAGATCCTCTCCATGGCCTCCGGAGGCAGTCCCCAGGTATCCAACTGCTCCCTGATCTCGTCCACATCCTTACCCAGGCCCGTGGTAATAGTATGATTGCCGCCATGATGCGGCCGGGGATTGGTGAAAAAAGTCATCATCAAGGGGTGCAGCTTCGCTGCCCGCGCATCATAGATAAAGTCGACGCCCTTGCAGATCCCCGCATACCAGTAGTCCTGCGGATCGAGGCCCAACTCCTCTCCGATAGGGTTCCAACCCTCAGCCAGAATATCTCCCACGCCCTCACGGTTCACGGTCTTAGACAGAAGCTGCAGATAGTGATCGTAGCTCCTCTGCAATTCATCGTTAAAGCGGTCGTCCGCTATCTTTCCTTGCTCGCTGCTGGCGGTAACCCAGTCCACGAGCCTGGTGAAGGAGTAGAAATCGATCCCCGCCCGGTTGGCCAGGGAGACGAGGTGAAGCATTTTGCGGTGATCTTCCACATCCAACAGCTGGCCCGAGGTAGCGCTTTTCCCGTAGGGCGAGCCCATTCCCACCTCTCCGGCATATTTACCGGTCCCGATCCGCCACTTGACCCGGCAGCTGATCCGGCACGAACTGCAGCCAATGATCTTGTCAAGCGTCTCCAGCCTTTTTTTCTCGCCGTAGAGACTGTCCCATTTTTCCCGAGTCCATTTGCCGGGGTACTGGGTATAGCGAAAGATCGGCCAGCCGGCGCCCATGCCGAGCTTAAGCCAGTTGTCCAGGTTGTCCCATCCCTGGGCCTTCGCTTCGGCCAGCCGGACATACTTTTCATAACGCTGGGGATCTTTTACACTGATCCCCCGTTCGCCCTTTACCACAATCGCTTTAAGATTCTTGGAACCGAAAAGAGCACCCAGGCCGCTGCGGCCCAGGGAATTGGTCATATCGACCACCGCAAAAGCATAGCGGACCAGATTCTCCCCGGCGGGACCGATGGCAGCACACCCGCATTCGCTGCCGTACTTTTGTTTAAGAAGGCCCGTCGTCTCTTCGGTGCTCTTGCCCCAGAGAGCAGCGGCGTCACAGATCTCCACCTCGCCGTTGTCGACCACCAGATATACTGGACTTTCAGATTTGCCGCTGATAACGATATGCTCACAGCCGGCGTTCCGCATCATCAGGCCAAAGTCGCGTCCTCCACTCACCGAAGAGCCGACAAAATGTTTCTTCTCATCGGCAATAGCAGGAAATTTAGCCGTCCCCGCTATCTTCGAAGCGCCGGGTGCAGCTGTCCCCACCAGCGAGCCGACGCTGATAATAATCGGATTCTCTGGAGCAAAAGGGTCAACCCCCGGCGGAAGCAGCTTATAGATCAGCTCCCAGGCCACCGCTACCCCGCCGAGGGCGCTCCCTGGTAACATGTTTTCCACATTATCAACCGCGGTAGTGCGGTTGCTCAGATCAATCTGCAGTATTTTCCTGGCGCTGATCGTTAACCCCTCCCTTCGTATGCCTCCGTGATCTTCGCTCCCGAGCTCGTTCCGATGCGATCAGCCCCCGCGCTAATTACAGCAAGGGCATCCTCCGGCGTCCTGATACCGCCGGCCGCCTTAACCTTGACGTGGTCGGCGGCATAACGCCGCATATGCCGCACATCTTCAGCGCTGGTGGGGCGAATGGGGAAACCTTTGAAGCCGGTGGAAGACTTGACATAATTGGCCCCCGCTTCGCTGGCAAGGATGCAGGCCATCTTCGCCTCTACCGGTGTCAGTAGCGAGATCTCAATAATCACTTTGACGGTCTTTCCTCCACTGGCGGCGATTACCGCTTCGATATCGCGCTTGACCAGATCGACATGCCCGGCTTTCAGCGCCCCGATGTTCATCACCATATCGACTTCGTCGGCTCCGTTTTCAACGGCATCAGCGGCCTCCACCGCCTTCGCCTCCGGCGTAATACTGCCTAACGGAAAGCCTACGGCAGCACAGACCATGACCTCGCTACCCTTCAGGCAGGCGGCGGCATGGGCTATATTGCAGGGCAGGATGGCCACAGAAGCAAAGTTGTATTTTCTAGCTCTTGCACACAGCTCTTCGATATCTTTTTTAGTGGCCAGGGGGTCGAGCAAGGTCTCATCAAAAATCCTGGCCAGCTTCTCTTTGGTTAATTCCATGATGGGAAGATCCTCCTTATTTTCTTATTCAGGAAGCATTACGCCGAGAACGTGATAGGGCGCGCTGGTGGCGACTCGTTGGGCACCAGCGACCAGGAAATCGAGAGTCTGCTGCCGGGTCCGCGCACCCCCCGCGACCATTATCTTGAGCTCCTCAGCTTTGAAATGTTCCCGGATCAACTGCACATCCCGCAGCTTCGTGTTAGCTCCAAAACCGGGGTTCGTCTTCACAAAATCTGCACCGCCGTCACGAGCCAGTTTGCAGGCTTGCAGGATCTCTTCGTCGGTGAGGCCGTCGCAATGGATAACCATCTTAACAATTTTCCCTCCGGCCAGTTTGACCAGGGCAGCGACCTCTTTTTCTATCGCTGCAAACTCCCCTGATCTCAGGGCGCCGATATCCATCCCTACGTCCATCTCGTCCGTCCCTTTCTCTAGCGCCATCTCCGCATGCTTAAGCTTGACCGCCGTGGTCAGGCCCCCCAGGGGATAGGCGATGGTGGTCACCACATCCACCCCCGTATCAGCCAGGACTTTGACGGCTAGATCGGTGAAAACGAGATCCACACCGATGCCGGCAAAAGGATAACGGCTGGCCTTAATCAGAAATTCCTTCACCTCTTGAGCTGTGACATCGGGCTTGATAATCGAAGTATCAAGGTACCGGGCCAGCTCTTCCGGTGTCTGGGGCAAATCTTTTGTCAACAAACCAATCCCTCCCATAGTTTTTATTACACTGTTTTAATGGCACCCACCGCTATCGGGTGCAAAATTTATCCGGGAATCCCCCCGTCTTCAGGGGCACTACCCGTCAAGTTTCTCCAGTATTTCCACCTTGATCCGCTCCTTTTCCCCGGAAAAAAGGCCGGTCACAGTGACCACCGGAACATCGGTCAACCCCATATCACCGGGTAGGGTGATCGTTGTCAGCAGCAGATCGATCTGGTCAATCTTATCCTTGAGATCGCCAAGGCCGCCCTTGATCAGCTCGCAATTGTAGGGGCTTGCCCTCAATATTTCCTCCACGGTTGGAGCAACGAGCGTAGAGGAAGCGATGCCCGAGCCGCAGACCAGCATTACCTTCTTTCGAATTTTTCTTTGTTTCTTCAACAAAACTACCCCCATAATCTTGAAGGGAGGGGAGGTAAATCCCCTCCCACTTTATTCTTGTCGCCTTAACTCGTCAGCATATTCGCGTGGCCTTTTCCGAACCACGTAGAAGACAATGATCCATACTGCCAGGAGTAAAAGCGCCCAGAAGAGCATGGTCGAAGAGCCCACGCCCTTAATGAAAGAGGCGATGGCCAGGAAAATAAAGATGAAAAAGTTGCTGCCCACCGTAATCGATGTTACCTGGGCCGCCGCCACCTCGAAACCGACATAATCCACTATGGCCATGCTGGCCGGGACAATCACGTTGGAAAGAATGAGCGCCAGCGGCAACCAGATCAGAGTGGCGTTAAGCAGTCCCCGGAAAAGGTTGCCCCGATTGGTATTCACTGCAAAGACGGAGAAAAATATCATATAAGCGGCTGCATCGGCCAGCGGCAGCACATTGTTGCCGGGTAACAGCAGCGACACCAGGTAGACGATCGGAGCCAGCAGAACACCCAAAGCGATATGCTCAGTTTTGCCTACTACCACAGCTACATCGAGGCCAACGTAGAACTCACGGCCAGGCATCCGTTTCATGATAAATTCTCGGATGCTCTCCGAAAGCGGGGCCAACCCCATCACAATGAGCTCGGCTGCCCGGGGGAGCAGCACCATGAAAAAGCCCAGGGAAAGAGAGAGGGTGATCGTCTTCGCAGCCTGGTCACCAAACGTACCTACTTCCCCATAGCCCAAAAATGCCAGTCCGCCGAAGAGAAGGCCCACCGCAAAACCGATGATGATCGGCTCTCCCAGAAGGCCGTACCTTTCGCGCAGGGTGCTGGGATCAAGCTCAATATCCCTGATCCCCGGAATCCGATCCCAGACCCTGTCCATAAAAAATCCGAAAGGGGCGTACTGCACGGAATGGGCATGGGGTATTGAGATATTGGGCATGCCGTAGTAAGGCTCGATCATGGGAGCTGTCCAGTCTGCCAGTTTTAAAGTCAAAAGCCAGAACAGAATTCCGCTGATAATGCCTAGAACCCAGCTCTCTGTGGTGACATAGACAGCTAATATAGTAAAGACAAAAATCCAATGGTTAAAAAAGTCAACATTCAGGGTCTTGGTAAAACCGATGATCACCAGAAGGGCATTGACAAGAATGAACAGAGCGATAGCACCCATGGCGAAGGGCGCGGCGAAAGTTATACCGGAGAATACTGGCCAACCTACATCGGGAATAGAGAGACCAACACCGTAGCGCATACCCATAATCTCACCGGCCTCCCCGATGAGACCGACCACTACATTGATCAGGGCCAGGAGGGCGGTGAATCCGACAGCCATGCGTAAAGCACAAAGCAGGGTTGTTCTGAGGGGTGCCCGGAAGATTAAGCCTAAAATAATGATAGCGATCGGCACCACTACCACTGCGCCCATATTGAGCAGCCATTCAAAAATGCCTAGAAGTGATTCAACCAATTCCTGATCCCCCCTTTTTAATGCAATTGTTACAATCCGCTGTTACCACACCCACACCTGCCCCATATGCACCTCAATCATCACCTCCAGCCAGATGTTTGATCGCTTCTAAAATCTCTTCCAGCGTCCCGGAAAAGAGCAGCTCCCTGGAGCTGTCGTTTTTTAGTAAATAAGTAACCTCCTGTAGCAGAACCAGGTGCGAATCTTTGTCCCTGGTGGCAAAACCAAGCACTATTTTTACCGGATCATTTTTTTCGTGTCCGAAACAAAGGGGTTCTTTTAAGCGAACCAGGCTCAGCCCCAGATCGTTGACCTTGTTCTTATCGGGCCGGGCGTGGGCCAACGCTATCCCGGGAATAATAACGATATAAGGCCCCAGCTCCTCCACCATACCGATCATGTCATCGATATACTCCTCCGTGACTTTACCGCCCCGGCAAAGAAGTTCACCGCTTTTTCTGATCGCCTCACGCCACCCAGCGGCCGCCACATCCAGAGCGATCATCTCTTCTGTTAGTACCTGCTCCAGCAAAGGCATTCCCTCCCATTGCAGCAAATCGATCTTTGGTATGCCGCTTTATTCTATCCTGATATTAAATAGATAAGGTTTTCAGACTCACCAGTCTATAGTTGCAATTTGCATGCCAGCCTCCGGCAGGAATAGTTAACTCCTGGTCAAGCAGTCCCGGATCATCTCCCAGCGCCCGGCCTTTTTAATCAGGTCCACATTGTCCATGAGGTTGCGATGCAGCTTCTTAAAATGGCTCACGCCCAGCTCCTTCAGGGCCACCATGCAGACTATCTCCACCTCTTTTTCACTCCAGAGCAGCGGTTTTTCCAGGGCGGCAAGGGCCACCTGGGAATAATAGACATGCCGCGGGTCGGCGTGAGGGATAACGACACCATTACCCACGTAGGTAGGCCCCCACTGTTCCCGCTCTAGCACCGCAGCCGGGTAACTTTTTTTGACCGCTCCCGACTGAAATAGCCGCCCGGCCATTTTTTCAATAATCTCTTCCGGGGAATGGGCTCGCAGTTGGGGAAAAAATATTTCATGAGAAAAAAGCCCCTCCAAATTCATCTCTTTCAGATCTTTATGGTCAAAAGAGATTGCTTTCATAAAGCGGGCTATCCCCTCATCGGAAAAAATCTCCGGTATGGGGAAAAACCTTTCCGGATCGCCCAGTTCAGGCCTTAAATTGCCCACGACACAGAGCAGCTCTCCACCGCGCTCCAGCCTCCGGATCAGTTTGTTAAGGTCCTCGCCGATAAGGCTGGCAACCTGAAATCGGTACCGCTCCTCAATGCCCGGTAGCCGGTGAATCAAGTAATCCCTGATCCGCTGGGCCGCTCCTTCTCCCGTAGTACAGAAAAGCAGAATCGTATGACCGCTGCTTCTCTTTTTCTCCGTAAATTTCACCCCTTCGAGCTGCCTTACAATTGCCTCCACCGGCAGCTGCTTGAACTTTGAAAGGCGGATGGCGTCCATGAGCATCACCGTATCCACCCGGGGGACTACTATTGTCTCCAGGCCTGTTTTCTCCCTGATAATGGGGCCAAAAGCAGCCAGAGAGCCCATATCCACGAGCAGGAGAACCTCACTGTTTCTATCGAAGTTTTTTACCCTTCCAACGATCTGCTTCTGGATCTCTGTGGGGCTTTCATCCATCTCCATATCGATGGCATGGGCATTCGAAGTACCCAAAAACCAGTTGGCTACCCTGAGCATATTCGAGGCTACCTTGCCATGGCAGGCTACAATGATCTCCACATTACCCGCCGGGAACTCCTCAACCTGTTCCTGAACCAAGACGGCCTTCAGATAGACAGTGACGTAGCCCACCTCATCTTCCGGCAGCTCCAGCGAATAGTTGCGGGCAAAAAGCTCCGTTATTTTGCGAGCGACCTCAAAAAGGTGGCTATCCTCCCTTTTTAGCCGGGCCAGATTGGGGCACACTATCCTTTTACCCGCCCGGATCCGCTGCAAAGCGGCAGTAAAATGAAGCCCCAGGGCATATTTCAGTTCCCTTTTAAAAACCAATTCAGGGATCTCTTTCTGCGCAAGGAGCTGAACCTCGTTGATCAGATCCACCATCTCCTCCCCTACTATTTCTGAGAAATAGCGGTCGTCCTGGAAACCTGCCCGGGTTTGTTTCAACAGCAAGTTTAACTTCTGCTCGATCTTCCTGTTCAGCTCCTCGCTGATCGCCTCTAGAGAAGCCCCTTCCTTTTTCATCTCCCTGCTTTTCTTTTCCATATAGCGGTAGATATCTTCGGAAATTCCATAAACATCCTGCTGCTCCCGCCGATCGCGCCCTTTCCATGAAGAAGGCTCAATAATCAGATCGTCCTTAAGGGTGGCGCTGACCTCTTTTCTCCTTGCCGGCTGCTCCAGTATATTTCTCCTGATCATGCGGGGCAGGGTATCCGGGGATATCTCCACGTTTTCCTTTTCCCCGGTTACGTAAAGAAGGTAGGCTCTGGCGCAGGCAACTTTTAGATCACCCTCGAGCTGGCCAACATTGCTGGCGGGGTTGTAATTGAGCAGGGACCGGCCGGCTTCATAGGACAGCGTAATGCTGTTGTTGATCTTGTTGCTTTCTGCCTGGATAAACAGTTTTATAAATTCCAGCTTCTCCCGTAGCGGCCTCTCCCCCAGCGGAGGCATCTCGATAATCATAGGGATACGCCTCCTAAAAGTAGCCAAAAGCTGGGATTCAATCTCTTCGGTGGTGGCCGCAATGATCATCACGTTCACCTTCTGAACTTCCTCCGTTTCGCCAAGCCTCCTGAAACGGCCATGATCGATGATATTAAACAGCATCTCCTGACCCTCGGGCGGAAGGCGATGTACTTCATCCAGAAAGAAGATACCCCCATTGGCCCTATCGATCAGTCCCAATTTATCGCCAGTGGCTCCGGTAAAACTGCCCTTTTTATGCCCAAACAGGGTGGAATAGAGAAGCTGGGGATTATGAGCATAGTCGGCACAGTTAAAGACAACAAACTTTTCACCGGGTACTTTTCCAGATTTGACGGCAAAATCAAACATTTTTTGCGCCAGGTAGCTTTTACCGGTGCCTGTTTCCCCAACAATTAGCGTATGCAGGCCCAGGGGCGGATAGAGCACTGCCGCCTTGGCTTGCTGAATTTGCGGCCTCAAGCTGCCCTCATGACCGATGATCGAGCTGAACAGGCGCTCTTTCTCATTTTTAGCGTCTTTTGGACCCTTTCCCCGTAGCCGGTTGAACTCTTTGTTCACCAGATAGCGGGAGATCTGGTACCCTTTATCTTTCAGAAGCCTGGTGAGCTCCCTTGCCGAGATAGTAGGGTCTTTCCGAAAATATTCCTCCATATCGCGAAGCAAACTTTCCCGGCGCCGCTCCTGCGAGGAGCCTATGCACAGTTTTTTTCGGAAAACGACGACCTGTTCCCTGGAGATACCGAGTTTTTCTGCAATCTCCTGATCTGTTAACGGATTCTTGGGATCCTCTTTTTTGACAATATCCTTGAGAAATTTTTGCCTGCCCATTTTTCGGCTCCCTTCAACAGTTATAAGTACACCCAGATCGGATCCTTCTCCATCTGCTTAACTATTCCTGCCGATATGCGGTGGCATGTTTTGTTAGTGCAACTAATTCTGCCACCGTCCTTCTGGAGAGCCTTGTATGAACGGAGTAAATGCACTTATGTGGGGATTAAAACCGCCCGGGCGGAGGGCCGCAGGCGCAATAAAATCAGGGAAGAGGGGGGCAGAGTGCTTCGATAATCCAGCTGTTCTCGGGGGGGCAGCCGGCGATAAAGTTTTTGTTGGGACCGTGCTGCCGGGCGCAGTTGCCCACCAGGATTGCCTCGCCGGGCAGCTCATGCCCCGGCGGGGTGCCGGTGACGATGATCTTATCCGACAGCGCATCGAGCCGCCCCCGTGCTTTCAGCTCCACGAGCACCGAGATAACCGTGTTCCGGCAGCCGCTGCAGGTATCATCGCCAATCTGCAGGGAGCAAGAGGGCACCTCTTTCAATATCTCCGATTCCGAGCAGCGCCTAAAACGGCGCCGAACCGACTGCCAGGGCAGGCCGGCGATCTCGATCTTCTCCAGATCGGCGGTCCCCAACCCCATCCCCGCCGCCAGCATCGTTGTGGGGACCTCTTCAGGCCGGTAGCCCATGATCGCGCCGGCGACGGTGTCCAGGGCCACCATATCGCGCCCGGCTAGGATCAGGTCCATCTCCACGGGATCCCCATAGACCGGGCCGACCCCCTCCTGGGTATAGATCGCATCGAGGATAGTCAAAGAGGGCCTGAAGAAAGCGGCTATCTCGGGGATGCCGCGAAAGAGGGCCCGCCGGTGCATCGCTTTTTTGGAGCAGTCGTCGAGAAGCCCCTTCAAATTTTTCAGGCTCAGGGTCACCTCGGTCTGGTCGTGTGTTTTCATCACCGGCAAATTGATCAGCAGATCCGCAGTGAGCGCCCACTCGTAAACGCGCAGCCGCGGCAGGACAGCGGCGGCGGGGTTCTCCACCCATACCGACCGCTCTTTTTTCAGATCGAGAACGGTATAGCCATCGCTGCGCAGCTGATCGTAACCCATAAAGGTGATCACCGCCTCGGTATCGGAGCCCATCCCCGCAGCATCGGCGATTATCGGGAGCGCGCCCCGCTCCCGGACCATCTCCGCCACCGCCAGGCAGACCCCGGGATGGGTCACCGCACCGCTCTCCCTGGTATAGGGGATCTCCACAAGATTGGGCTTCAGCAGCACCACCGCTCCGGGCCGGACCGCCTCCGGCAAACCGCCGGCCAGAGTTACCGCCCGCCGCACAGCGGCAGCGATAGCTTCTCTGCCGGGACGGGGGGGAGTGCGCGTGATGCTGATCAACGGCCGAACCACCGCTTCACCGCCTTTCAGGATCTGATTTACTCAATTATAGCAAATTCGGCATGCTGTGCGGCAATTGCCAGTCCTGTACACTGTGTCAATACCTAGCGGGTAAATTTCCTCATTCCAGAAAACATTTTTCAAATACCGCTGGGTCTTGCTTGCCAGTAGTCCTAAACCACATTCTAATTCCTTTTAATTGCAGATCGTCTACCA
>DUVX01000057.1 GCA_012840855.1 Bacillota bacterium
CGGCTCCGCCTTGATCATTGCCTTGATCTCATCTATGATGCTTTCAGTGTAACGATGACTTTGTACTAGCATGATTCTATACTACATCAATCAACCCCCGGTGTCAAGTGTGTGCCCTGATCACTTTATCAAAGGGGGGGATCGTTAAAATACACCCGGTAGAAGAAAGGGGGCTGTACCATTGCCTGGTTTAGCCAGAATCGCGACAGCACTGGCGGCGTCAGCGTTGCTCGTATGCACGGCCCTGCCGGCTACTGCTATCACTACCGACCTGGAGATCGTGGGAGAATCAGAGGGGCTGGTAGTGGTGCCGGCGGGGAAGAATCTTTTCGATCTGACAAATATGAATCCCGGTGACAGCCGACAGGCTTTGATCGAGCTCAGGAACGACTACACAAAGTGTTATGACATCTGGCTCCGGGCCGAGGATGTGGCAATGGATAAACCGGGCCTGTTTGAAGTGATGGAGATGACAGTCCGCTACCGCGGCAAGCCCCTTTACGAAGGGCCGGTGACAGGTTTCGCCGGCGGCGAGGGGATCTACCTGGGATGTTTCCAGCCCGGGGAAAGCGGTGTGCTGGCAGTAGCCGTAGAACTTCCCGGTCCGAAAACGGGAAACGAATACCAGGGGGAAAGCGCCTCGGTAAAATGGCTTTTTACAGCCCGGGCCGATGAGGAAAGCGCGGCAAAAACCAGGAAATCCCCTGGGGAGCCGGTGCAGCGCCGCCTGCCCCAGACTCTGGGCAGGACGGCCCCCTATCTTTTTGCCCTGCTGGGTACCCTGCTGCTTACTGGGGGACTGATGGCCCGCCGGCGCAAAGGCTGTTAGCCGGCGGGCAGTTTTCCTCACTTCCGCCGGCAGGCGATCACTTCAATCTCCACATCAATATCGAAAGGCAGCCGGCTTGCCTGAATACAGGTCCGGGCAGGGTAAGCCGAACTGAAAAAGCTGCTGTAAACCTCGTTCATCGCGCTAAAATTATTCATATCGCTAAGGTAGACAGTGACTTTGAGGACATGCTCCAGCGAAGAGCCGGCATCTTCGAGAATATGGGATAGGTTGTTTAGTACCAACCGGGTCTGCTCTTCCACGGTGCCTTTGATAACGGAGCCGCTCGAGGGATCAAAGGGGCCCTGCCCCGAAATAAAGAGCAGCTCCCCCAGAGCAACGGCAACCGAATAAGGCCCCTTTGCCGGAGGAGCTGACGGTGTTTTGATAACTTTTTTCTTCATTGTTATTCTCCCTTGGGGCAATTTTATTTCACTCCGTAAATTTCGTATACGCGAGCTCCACCAGTACAGGATAGTGGTCCGATATATAGGTGTCTTCGGCATAAGTCTCCATGATAATGCGGTAGCTCAGCACCCGGAAATAGCGCTCATTGGTGAAGATAAAGTCTATGGGCAGCTCCTGTTCGCTCTGCCCGAAGTCGTTGAAGGTCGGGCCGCTGTCCCTCTGCTCAGCGGGGCACAGATACCTGGCATCGGTAAGCGCGCCCGAGATGAGGGTCTCGTAAGCGCTACTCCCTTCCGGGGAATTGAAATCGCCCATGACCAGTGGTATCCCTTTTGCCTGCTTCGAGGTTTCATAGATCAATGCGGCGCTGTTCTGCCGAGCCATCTCGCCGATATGATCGAAATGGGTGTTGTAGACAGCGATAATTTCGCCGGTATAGTGATCTTTTAATTTAACGGTAGAACAGACCCTTCTCACCCGGGCATCCCATCCCCGGCCCGGTTTTTCCGGATCCTCGCGCAGCCAAAAGGTTTCGCAGTCGAGCAGCTCAAAGCGAGATTTCCGGTAAAATATGGGCGAACCCTCATCCACGATCGAGATCCGCAGCATATTCAGCAGGGTAGGCTCCGGATCGGGATCACTGATAATGCGATCGCCTCGTTCCCGGTTAAGGCCTGAGCGATAGAGCCCGTAGTGACCGTACTCATCACCCAGATGCTCGATAAGGTATTTGTACTGCGGATGGGTGACCTCCTGAAAACCGATGATATCAGCGTCAAGGCGCTCCAGCTGGCCGATCATCGGTTCCCGGCGATTGCTCCAGTAATGTTCGCGCCATTTCTCCCTGGTGAGCAGGCGGATATTGTAGGTCATCACTTTGATATTAGTGTCCCTTTTCTGCAGATCTGCCGGCACTACCAGGCTGTCCTGACCCGTTGCCGCTACCTCTGCATAAGGAACGCCGGCATAGATCACCTTGTAAGCCACCGCCGCCGCCACCACCAGCAGCGCCAGTACCAGCACAACGGCAAGCAAAACTTTTAAAACTCTTTTAAACATGTGGCCTCCTGCTCGGAGCGATTTGCCGGGGCTTTAACAGCCCCGGCAGAAGGAAAGATCCTTTTTTAGGCCATGATCTGGTTGATCACATTTTCTATATCTTTTGCATCGAATATGCGGGGCACCGGATACCAGGGGTTGCCCTCTTTCAGTGCCCAGTCAACCATCTGCGGGATATCTTCACGCCGGATCATCTCCAA
Source organism: Bacillota bacterium (assembly GCA_012840855.1). GTDB lineage: Bacteria > Bacillota > Dethiobacteria > DTU022 > DTU022 > JAAZPQ01. The sequence goes on from DUVX01000057.1 coordinate 2,497, forward strand.
TTTCTCGGGGATACCCATGGCGCGATTAAGCCTCTTGATCTCTTCGATAAAGGCCTTCGCTTTATCGGCCTCGCCTTTACCGGCAAGATCGAGCCCCGCCACTTCTGCCAGACGCGCCAGCTTTGGATGGATCACGACACCATTATACTCAAGCACATAGGGAAGGACCACGGCGTTGGCCAGCCCATGGGGGACATTGTAAAGCCCGCCCAGGGTATGAGCGATGCAGTGGACATAAGTAAGACCCGTGCGGGTAAAGGCGTAGCTGGCATAGTACGAGGCCAACAGCAACTTCTGGCGTCCATCGAGATCGCTACCGTTTTTATAGACCTTCTCCACATTGGCTACAATGAGCCTCACAGCATCCTCGGCCATCTGGGAGCAGCGCTTATCGCCCCCCCAGGGAAGCGTGATATAAGATTCCACAGCGTGGGTCATCGCATCCATCGCCGTCGCTGCTGTGATCGCCGGCGGCAGACCCACGGTTAGCCCGGGATCAAGAACGGCAACATCGGGGATAAGGTTCAGATCGTTAATCGCATACTTATGTTTTGTCCTGCGGTCGGTGACCACAGCGGCGATCGTTGCCTCCGAACCGGTCCCTGCAGTGGTGGGCACGGCAAAAAGGGGCGGTAGTTTGTGGCGAACCTTCAAAAAACCGCCCATCTTTTCTACGGACTTTTTCGGCCGGACCAGGCGGGCCCCCACAGCCTTGGCTGTGTCCATGGGAGACCCACCGCCAAAAGCGACGAGCCCCCGGCAGCCTTTCTCAAGATAGAGCGCCCGGGCCTCCTCAATATTGTCGATGGAGGGGTTTTGCTCCACCCCATCATAAACAGTATAGCTGATCCCCTCCTTCTCAAGAGAGCTCAAAAACCCCTGCGGCAGCTCCAGCTCCATGAGCACCCGATCCGTTATGACCAGCACATTGTCCAGACCCTGCTCTTTAATCGCCTTCGGTAGGTTGCGGATACTGCCCGCCCCCAATAACAGCTCCGGTTCACGCCAGTTAAACAGTTTTGAAGATTGGTAAAAA
>DUVX01000058.1 GCA_012840855.1 Bacillota bacterium
AATGTCATCGCCATACGGGACAAAGAGGGAAACACCAACATCTCGCCGGGCGCCGGTGACAAGATCGGCGAAGGTGATCTCATCGTAGCCGTGGGTGATAACAAAGCCCTGCAAAAATTGGGCTGGGTCTAGCCGGCTGCACAAAACCCGGGTTCGGGTTGTTTAAGCTGTTGACAGTAGAGGCCGCCGCACCCTTAGTGATAGGGTCCGGCGGCCTTTCCCTGTGCGCCCGGTCAGTGCAATAGCAATCCCCTTTTGCAGCACTTGCCCTGGAGAGCTTTTCCAGTTAAAATAGGATCAACCGGCAATATCTTCAGTCTCGCGCGAATAATTTACAGAAACGCAGCAGCCGCAGCATTCTTCTCACAAAAGCGCCCGCCTACTACCTGCAAGATGGAGGAAGGCCTATGTCTGAAATGTTGCTCACCGACGAATTCAAGGCTACCCTCGATCTTCTTCCTGTCAATCTCAGGAGCCAGGCCATGGCTACGATCCAGCGTTTGAGGGTGGATCCGGGGCATCCTGGCCTGCAGGCTCACCGGATCAGGAACGCCCCAGGCAAATGGGAATGCTATGTTAATCGTTACTGGCGGATTATCTACGATTGGGAGGGCAGTGCGCTGCGCCTCTGGAAGCTGGGCGATCACCGCATCATCGACCGGGTTAGCGGAAGGGTCTTCTCGCCGCAGACGGCATTCAGCCGCCTTGAAATAGAGGATGCCGGTGAAGATGAGGTTGCCGCCGCATCTGCCGACGGCAGCGCCGAAATAATCTCCTGGCCCGCAGAAACGGAGGCGGACAACCCCTTCGCCTATTTTCCCGCCGCCCATCTCCGCTTCCTCGGTGTGCCTTCAGACCTAGTAAAAAGCGTGCAGAAAACCTGCCACCTCGATGATCTGGAGACAATAGAGGGTCTGCCTCCGCAGACCCTCACCTGGATGCTAGATCTAGCTACCGATTGCAAGATGGAGCATGTTCTCTACAATCCCGACAACCTTCTTTTCCGCACCACCCTCGATCGCCTGCAGGGCTACTGCCAGGGCAGCTTGAGGAAATTGATGCTCAACCTGGATCCGGTGCAGGCCCGCTATGTCGAATCGAAGCACAGCGGCGCCATGGTCCTGCGCGGCTGTGCCGGTTCGGGCAAGACCACCGTGGGGCTCTACCGGGCTATCGAGCGGGCAGCCTTGGGGCGCAGGGTTCTTCTGCTCACCTATACGAAGACGCTCAGCAGCGTCAATAAAACCCTCATCGAAGAGCTGATCGGTCCGCTGCCGGACAATCTCAAAGTGGACCGATTTCTCAACTGGCTCGTGGACTATTTGCGACGGGAGCATGGGCTCGAATTCAACATCGTGGACGGCACCCGCCAAAGAGAACTGCTACAAAAGGCTCTCCGGGAGACCGCAAAATCCTGGGACGGCGATTTTCCCGAGCTCAGCCACGGTTTTCTCCTTACCGAGATCCAGCAGGTGATCAAGGGGAACGGCATTGACACTCTCGAGCAGTACCTGGGAGTGCGTCGCTTCGGGCGGAACACACCGCTGCTGCCGCGATATCGCCGTGCCGTCTGGGCGGTCTATACTTTTTACCAAAAGTTCCTCCAGGAGGAAGGGCTTCACGATTGGAGCGATATCCCCCTGCTGGGCCTGAAAAAGATTACCGAAAAGCCCCTTGATGATCCTTACGACGACGTCATCCTCGATGAGGGTCAGGATCTGAGCCCGCTCCAGCTGCGCCTCACCAGGGAGCTGATCAAGGGCGGCGACCCCCGTTCCCGTCGCAGCTATATGGTCATGGCCGATGCTTCCCAGACCATCTATAGCCGCGGGTTTTCCTGGAAAGGCGCAGGCATCGAAGCCCGCGGGCGCACCTTCATCTTGCGGAAAAACTTTCGCAATACCCGGCAGATCGCTGCCGCAGCCGCCCGCCTTCTCGAGAAAAATACACTGCTCAAAAAAGAAGGCGAGTTCATCGAGCCGCTCTGGTCCCACCGCATGGGGGCCCGCCCCCGGGTAGTCACCTGCGACCTGTCGGACCGGGAGGTGCGCTTTGTCTGTGAAGAGATCCTTGACCTGGTGGGCGGCGGATATTTTCGCCTTTCCGACTTCGCCATCCTCTGCCCCACCAATAAGATCTGCCAGCTCTATCTGGACGAGCTGACCAGGCGCAATATCCCCGGCACTATTCATAAGGATCAGGACTTCAATATCCTCGAGGAAAAGGTCAAGGTGATGACGATCCATTCATCCAAGGGGATCGAATTCCCGGCAGTCTTCGCGGTGGGTATCCGGCGTGGCCTCGTCCCTCGCTATATCGACCGCTCCGGCCTCGACGACGAGGAGGTTTTGCTCGATTATGAGCGCTTTCGCACCCTGCTCTACGTGGCCATGACCCGTGCTGCCGAGAACCTGTTTCTCGTTACCACGGCCGGCAAAGAATCACCCTTCCTGAGCGAGATCGCCGGCTTTGTAGACCATCAGGAGTTTTGCGGGCAAAAATAGATCTGTTTTCCAGGCCCTATATCAGGCCTGATTTTGTGACCTCCATAAAATAGTCCCGAATCATGTCTTGTACACTGTGAAAAGATTCTGTTTTTCTACCGGTTCTTTCGTCAAGGTATAGCGCCCTGTTTAGCTCTATCATCAAAGATTGCACTCGTTTATCCTTATGGTAATATTTTGCCGGTACAATGGATCCGGCAAACGGGAAATTATGCGCCACAGCAAGTTGTTGTTTCTGTGTAAAGAAACTTTCTGTTAGCCGAAGGAAAGAACCATCAATATGGTAAGGATCATAACCCAGGCAGAGGTCAGGCCTGTTTTGCTTCGTTTTATTTAAAGCTATTTCATATGGCAGCGGTTGCGAGGGAAAGGAATGGGCATCTATGATCATACAATGGCCGCAAGAAAGCAGTATCTCCTCCACGGTCTGAGTGAATCGAAAGTGATAGGGATCGTACAGCTCAGTCAGTATCTGCTCATTTTCCGAATCAGATATGTTTCTTAAAGTTCGCCTGTCGGAAGTTTGCGTATAGGCAACGCCCATTCCGAACCTTGCCATTTCCTCAAGATCATTAGATCGGAAACGCTCCGGATCCATAACGAGGCGACTTATCCGGTTGCAATGGATCTTGAATCCAGGGATATCGAATAGCTCATCCGTGTACCAATCCGTCATTTTTAGCAGTTCACTTTCCAGTTCAGCTTCAGTTAACAGGTACTGGCTTTTGAACTTATCAGGAATATGCGATGAGCTATGCGGGATATGAATGACTACCGAGTTCTTGTTCAAATGAGCTTCACAGATCCTTTCAATTCGATTTATTCAGATGGCTAATATTCATTCTTGGCTAAAGGTACCATATTGCCCGGAGCGACCTCTGTCAAATGCACGCTACCGTTATCCCCTGGCTCCCTGTTGGTTTATGTAGTGTTACTTGCTGTTTGTCCGGGGAAAACGGTGATATGCGTTACAACCTGCCGCCCGCCCTATAAAGCATAAAAATATTATGTTGACAATTAAATATTATTGGATATAATTACTAATAGAGGTAGCCGCTTTTGTACAGAGTAACTTACAGTGCTACCGCTAATAATAAACAATAAACGGAGGTGTTCTCATGGACCTGATCAGATGGGAGCCGAGACGGCGGTTGGTAAGGAGCTTGTTTGATGATTTGTTTGACATCGCCCAGAGCCCCCGTAGCTTCAGAAGCGGATGGCTGGAAAGCGGGAGATGGGAACCAGCAGTTGACATAATCGACAGCGATGATAAGTTGATCGTTAAAGTGGAACTTCCAGGTGTAGAAAAAGAAGATGTGAAGCTGTCACTGTCCGAGAACAACTTAACCATTCAGGGCGAGATCAAAAGGGATGAGGAGATCAAGAAAGAAAATTACTACTGCTGCGAAAGAGCATATGGCAAATATGCGCGCACCATCCCCCTGCCCGTTGAAGTAGATCGGGAAAAGGTCAATGCAAAGTTCAAAAACGGGATCATTGAAATCACCATGCCCAAAAAGCCGGAAGTCCAGCCCAAGGAGATCGACATCGAAGTAGCAGATTGACAGAGGCCTCATTGCAGAAGAGGTCCTTGAACCTGACTACCTGTAGATGAAGCCAAAAAAATAGAGGGCCGCCGGAGCCTTGTTGATCAAGGTCTGGCGGCCTGTCCATAGACCCGAAGTTGCCAACCGGGCATGTACAGTAAAGTGGGAATAGACCGGCTATGGCGGGTTCTCCGGGAAGATCAAATTCCAGCAATTCCTCCAAAATTTCCTTTCCCTATTTTCCGGCTTCCCTTTTTTGAGAGGCCTTCTCACCGGTCACCTCTCCGGTAGGCGGCAGCAGCGCAAACAGCGCTTACAAAAGCAAAGATGACCATTAATAAAATATAGATCTGCTCTCCGGTTTTCATGCTCGTGCTAACTCCTTATTACCGGAGCGACGGCGGCCTTTTCTGCCACTTCCTACAACTGCGAGCAGAATTACACCGGTATCCGGACAGTACAGGATCTCTATTCCGGAAGTGAGCCAAAGTCACCATCATGCCAAATAATGTCACCCTTAACGCAGCGTAGGATCTCTGCTTAGCCGCAGTGCCCTTCACCCGCATTTGCAGATGATGCAGGAATATTCTTCCCTTTAATCCAATAAAACAGTATGGCGATACGTTTGTCTTGCTCATGCCATTGTGCACTCCTGGTTTTTGAGGAGGGGGCCTACTTTTATGGATCTTGACAGACTTGAATCTGTAATTGGC
>DUVX01000059.1 GCA_012840855.1 Bacillota bacterium
GATCTAGATTTCGAGGAGATTACCGTGACCAGGCGGATCTACCGCTCTGGCGAGAGCGAGTACCTGCTCAACCGGACACCCTGCCGGTTAAAAGATATCACCGAACTATTTTTAGATACGGGCGCCGGTCTGGAGATCTACTCCATTGTTGGGCAGGGGCGGGTAGAGGAGATCATTAACAGCAAGCCCGAGGACCGGCGGGAGATCTTTGAAGAGGCCGCCGGCGTGCTTAAATATAAGCTGCGCAAAGGCGAAGCGCAGCGCCGTCTCGACGAGACCAGAGACAATCTGGTGCGGGTGCAAGATCTTATCTTTGAACTGGAGACGCAGATCGAGCCGCTCACCGAGCAGGCTGAAACGGCACAGCGTTACCGGGATCTGCAGGGCAGACTGCGGAACGCGGAAAGAGAGCTATACTCTTACCGGCTCGGCCGCACCCGCGAAGAGCTGGCGCGAGTGGATCAGCAGCTGCAGAAAGTCACCAGCTCTCTCACTGCGGCAACAGCCCAGAGTGCCACCGGGGAGGAAGAGCTGCAGAAGCTCAAGCTTCTCCAGCAAAACGAGGGGCGCCGCTACGGGGAGCTGGAGCAAAAAGTTAACCGTATTTCCCGAGAGATGGAGCGGCAGGAAAATGAACTGCGCCTGCTGGGCGAGAGGGAGAGCCGCTACCGGGAGCAGATGGCGCAGGATCAAAGCAGATTGAAGCAGGTGGCCGCCGCAGTAGCCCGGCTTGGCAAGGAGAAAGAGAGATATACCCAGGAACTCAAGGTGAAACAGGAAGCTTTGAACAGGGAGGAAAAGCTCTGCCAACAGCTCCAGGAGGAACTGGCAAAAAAGGAAAGGGAGCCCCACGGCCGAGAGCTGGAAAAGCAGCAGCAGAGAATTTACCGCGCGCTGGCTGATAAGAAGGCCCTTGAGGCTTCGCTGGGAGGGCTGACCGTGCAGGAGGAGCGGCTTGCACAGCGTCGCGAGAATCTCCTCCAGGAAAAGGCTGCCCTGAAGGAAGAGCTGAAACGATCCAGCGAGAGGCGGGGGGAGCTGGAAAGAGAGGTCAAGGCGGCGGGGGAGAATCTTTCGCAGACAGAGGCGGGCATCGCCGCGGCAGAGCGCTCCCTCGAAGAGCTCAACGGGGAGCTCATGGGCCTGCAGGGGAGGTTGCAGCGCTGCCGGGAGCAGGCTGGCGCCGTGGAGAGTCGCCTGAGACTTCTCCAGGAGCAGGAAGTGGGCCTGCGGGGTTATTACAGGGGCGTCCGCGAGATTATCAAGGCCCGCCGCAACCTCAACGGAATCGTTGGCCCGGTAGTCGATCTTCTGACCGTGGAGGAGCGCTATCTGCGGGCCATCGAGGCGGCTCTGGGGCCGGCGTTGCAATATATCGTTGTTGAAAGCGAGAAAGCGGCCCTGGAGGCGGTCCGTTTTCTTAAGGAGAAAAACCTGGGCTGGTGCACATTTTTACCCCTAGATACAATTAGCGCCGGTGAATCGATTCTGGAGCGCTATCCGCAATGGCGCAGTATGGAGGGTGTTTACGGCAAGGCATCGGAGCTGGTGAAGGTGAAGCGGGCTTACGAAAAGGTGGTCTCCTATCTTCTGGGGTCGATTCTGATCTGCCGCGATCTAAAGGTGGCTTCGGAAGCCGCCCGGTTAACGGGACACCGCTGCCGGATCATTACGCTGGAGGGGGATCTGATCAACCCCGGCGGGGCAATCCGGGGGGGAAGCATGCCCCAGCGCCATGCCGGGTTGCCCCTGGGGCGCCGCCGCGAGCTTGAAAAGCTCAAGCAGGAATTGGGCGAGCTAAACCGCAGCAAAGGCGACCGGGAGGAGCAAATTGCCGGTCTCCGGCAAAAGATCAGCGGGGAGGCGGAAGCGCTAACCGCCTTGCACAGGCAGCGGAAAGAGCAAGAAGGGGTTCTGCAAAGGGCTGAGAAAGCGCTGCAGGAGTGCAATGCCGCCGCCGGTATCATTGAGCAGCGCGAGCGGGACGCCGCCGCGGCGCAGCAGGAGGCGGCCGCCGAGATAGAGGAGCTGAAGCGCCGCCGGGAGCAGCTGGGGGAGCAACTGAAGACTGCCGAAGAAGAGATCGCCAGCGCTGAGATAAAGCTAACTGAGATGAAAGAGTCTTATCAGCGCGACCAGGGGAAGAAAAAAGAACTGGAAGAGACGGTGACGGCAGCGCTGCTCCGCCGGAATTCTCTGCAGGAGCAGGAGCAGGCTTTGCAGGATAATCTACGCCGGATCACCGCTGAACTGGCCCGTCCGCTGCAGGAGCAGGATGACAAGGGGCGTGCAGGTGAGGCGCTTAGGGAGGCGATGGCGGAAAACCGGGTCAATCTGGAGAAGACGGAGGTCCAGGTGCAACAGCTTCGCGAAAAAAGCGCCGTCCTGACGCTGGAGCTGCAGGAGCAGAAGAAAAAGGTTGACGGACTGACGGGGGAGCTGGTGGCGTTGGAAGAGAGACAGCGCCGCAACCGGAAACAGCAGGCCCGCCTAGAGCGCCGCGAGCGCCATCTGGCCGTGGAGCAGAGCCGCCTGCAGACAGAGAGCAGCTACCAGCAGGATCGCTTCTCCGATCTTTTCGGCAACGAAGAACAACCCGTAGAGGTGGAAGGGGACTTCGATGCGGCAGAGAGCGAGCATCTGATCAAAATTTTACGCGAGGATATGGAAGCGCTCGGTGTGGTCAATCTTGGCGCCATCGACGAACTGGCCCGGCTGCGCGAGCGCATCAATTTCCTGCAGGAGCAGCAGGAAGATCTCCAGCAGGGCGAACTTTCGCTGCGCCGTATTATAAACGAGATCAACGAGCGGATGGCCTACTATTTCAACGAGGCTTTTCAGGAGATCGGCAAAAACCTGGAGAATGTTTTCAGCGAGCTTTTCGAGGGGGGCAGGGTGATGCTCAAGCTGACCGATCCGCACAACCTGCTGGAATCGGGGATCGAGATCGTCGCCCAGCCGCCGGGAAAGAAGCTGCAGAATATTTCTCTTCTCTCCACCGGGGAGAAAACGCTCACCGCGGTGGCGCTGATCTTTGCCATCCTGCAGTACAAGCCGGCGCCCTTCTATCTGCTCGATGAGGTGGAGTCGGCCCTCGACGATATCAACCTTTCCCGCTTTATCGCTTATCTAAAGGGGGCTTCCCGGGATGCGCAATTTGTCCTGATTACACACCGCCGCAGGACGATGGAAGAGGCCGATGTGCTCTACGGGGTGACCATGCCCGAGGATGGAGTCTCCACGCTGGTATCCCTGGAGCTCGATCAAAAAGTGGGTTAAAGGAGCGAGCAACTTGAGTCTGGTAGCGAGATTTAAAGCCGGCCTGGCCCGGAGCAAGGAAGGATTTTTGCGGGGGATCGATCTTCTATTTCGCGGGGGAGAGCTGGACGATGAGTTTTACGAAGCGCTGGAAGAATCCCTTATCCTCGGCGACGTGGGTGTGGAGACCACGCTGAAGCTCATCGAGCGGCTGCGCCTGGAAACGAAGCGCCGCAAGGTTACTGAACGAAGCCGGGCCAGGGAGATCCTCATCGAGGAGATCGCCGCCATGCTGTCGGGGCCCGCGGAGCAGCCACGGCCGGCCGAAAAACCCCTGGTGATTCTGCTCATCGGCGTGAACGGTTCCGGGAAAACTACCACTGCGGCGAAGCTGGCCCACCGCTACCGCAGTGTGGGCGATCGTGTGCTCCTCGTGGCCGGGGATACCTTCCGCGCCGCCGCCATCGAACAGCTGCAGATCTGGGCCAAAAGGGCGGATGCCGATCTGATCAGCCAGCAGCCCGGCTCGGATCCCTCGGCAGTCTTTTACGATGCGCTCAATGCTGCACGGGCGCGGCAGACCGATGTGGTCATCGGAGATACCGCCGGGCGGCTCCATACCAGGGTCAACCTGATGGAGGAGCTCAAGAAAATCAACCGCGTCATCGGCCGGCTCCAGCCCGGTGCGCCGCATCGCGTTCTTCTGGTAATCGATGCCACCACCGGCCACAACGGCATCGCCCAGGCGGCTCATTTCAACGAGGCCGTTCCGGTGGACGGACTAATCCTGACCAAGCTGGACGGCACCGCACGCGGCGGCATCGTCGTCGCCATCCAGGATCTTTTGAAAGTGCCGGTCTGCTATGTGGGGATGGGGGAGCAGCTGGAAGATCTGCTGCCCTTTGATGCTCTTGATTTCGCCAATGCACTTCTCGCCTGAGCCAATCCCCCGAAGCGACAAATGGTATCGAGCAACACCGCACGGGCCTCACCATTTTGTGTAATATAGACGGGCCTGCCGGTTTCATTCACCTGTTCCAGCATCTCCGCTGCGTTGGTTCTAACATAGGAAATCGGGCGTATATCTTCCTCGCTGTGCATTGGTTTCACCTCGGTACAAATACGGCACTAAATATAGATCGGAATGTCAACAAAAACGCCACGGTAAAACGTATCCCTGCCGGAAGGAGACTGGGCTATGCTTCAATTGAAGAGCATTGTCAAACATTACGCCATGGCCGATCGGAGGGTGGAAGCCCTAAGGGGGATCGATCTTGAATTTCGCAAGAGTGAATTTGTATCTATTCTCGGACCATCGGGCTGCGGCAAAACAACACTGCTCAATATCATCGGCGGACTGGATCGGTATACCAGCGGCGATCTTGTCGTCAACGGCCTGTCGACAAAAAAGTTCAAGGATGTCGACTGGGACATCTATAGGAACAACTCCATCGGTTTTGTCTTTCAAAATTACAACCTTATCCCGCATCAAAGTGTCCTTTCCAACGTAGAGCTGGCCATGACCCTGGCGGGTATTTCCCGTTCGGAGCGCCGGAGAAGGGCCGCCGAGGCCCTGGTCAAGGTTGGTCTTGGCGGGCATCTTCAGAAAAAACCGAATCAGCTTTCGGGCGGAGAGATGCAGCGCGTGGCCATCGCTCGCGCCCTCGTGAACAATCCCGCCATTTTGCTTGCGGACGAACCGACCGGCGCGCTGGATACGGGAACAAGCGCCCAGATCATGAAAATACTCAAAAAGATCTCCAAAGAGCGCCTGGTTATCATGGTCACTCACAATGCCGAGCTCGCCAAAACCTACTCTACAAGGATCATCCGGGTGCTGGACGGCAGCGTTACGGACGATACCGATCCCCGCGGCGGCGAGGAAAAACAGCCCGCCATGGAAGCGGATAAGCGGAGAAAAAAGAAGATGTCCATGTCCTTCTTCACGGCGCTGTCGCTGAGCCTCAACAACCTGATGACCAAGAAGGCGCGCACCTTTCTGACCGCCTTTGCCGGGAGCATCGGGATCATCGGCATTGCGCTGATCCTGTCCCTTTCCAGCGGCATGCAGTCCTATATCAGCAATATGCAGGAGGATACCTTGTCAACCTATCCCCTTCAGATCACCGGCCAGACGATGGATATGGCTGGCATGATGGGATCGATGATGCGGAGCAACAGAAAAAACGGCGAGGAGCATGATCTGGACAAGGTCTATGTCAACAACATCACTACCGACATGATGAAAGGCATTTCCGCGCAGGTGGCCAAAAATGATCTGCAGCATTTCAAGGCCTATCTGGACAGCGATGAAGGCGGCAGGATCCGCGATATCTCCAACGCGGTGCAGTACGGATACGGCCTGGATCTGCAGATCTACAATTCCGATACCGCCGACGGCATTTTTAAGGTGAACCCGAGCGATATCCTTTCACTGATGTGGGGTGATGGTGGCCCGGCTGGCAATGGAATGATGCACGGCGGTGGCGCCGGTGTATCGGTAACAAACGCCGAGATCTGGACCGAGATGATCGGCAACCAGGCGCTGCTCGAGAAACAGTACGAGCTTCTCGCGGGTTCCTGGCCTTCTGCATACAACGAGGTTGTTCTGGTGGTGGACGAGAACAACGAGCTCAGCGATACTGTGCTCTACTCGCTGGGCTTGCTGGACCAGGCGGAGTTCAAAGAGATGCAGGAGAAGATCCAAAAAGGTGAGAGCATCGCCGGGGGGGCGGGGGACAGCGCCGCCTACACCTACAATGAGCTGTTGGAGCTCTCCTTCAAACTGGTTTTGCATACGGATTGTTTTGAAAAGGAGAACGGGCTGTGGGTCGATCGCGGCGACAGTGAAACCTACATGAAACCGATCATTGACCGGGCCCCGGAGATCAAGGTTGCGGGGATCATCAGGCCTAGAGAGGAGATAATGGCCACCTCCATCGGCGGGGCTGTTGCCTATACTGTGGACCTTACCCGGTACGTGACGGATCCGATCAACAGCGCTGCGATCGTCGAAGCGCAGAAGGCCGATCCGGAAACCAATGTGTTCACCGGTTTGCCCTTCGACATGGATGATTACACGGACAATTTAACGATGGACGACCTCGAACGCTACCTGCAAACACTGCCCGCAGCCGAGCAAACCCAGATGCAGGGGATGATCAGCTCCCTGACCGAGGAGGAAGTGCTCGCCGCCTTTGCCGGGATGATGCGGGATGCCGCCGGCAAAGCCACAACCTACGAGGACAATCTGGCGCGCTTCGGGGTCATTGATCCGGACAATCCCAGCTCCATCAGCATCTATCCCAAAGACTACGATTCCAAGGAGAGCGTCTCCGCCTATATCGAGGAGTACAACAGGGTCCAAAAGGAGGCAGGGCATGACGAGTATGTGATCAGCTATTCCGATATGATGGCGGTCATGATGTCTTCGGTCACCTCAATTGTTAATATCATCACCTATGTGCTCATCGCTTTCGTGGCCATATCGCTGGTGGTGTCCTCCCTCATGATCGGGATCATCACCTATATATCGGTGCTGGAGCGCACCAAGGAGATCGGCATACTGCGCAGCATCGGCGCTTCCAAGAAGGATATTTCCCGGGTGTTCAACGCGGAAACGATCATCGTCGGATTCGTGGCCGGCGCGCTGGGTATTCTGATCACGCTGCTGCTGAACATTCCGATCAGCTATATCATCAAAAGGCTTGTCGATGTTTCAGGGATTGCAACGCTGCCGGTGTACGGCGCTGTGGGATTGATCATCATCAGCATGCTCTTGACTGTCATTGCCGGGCTGCTTCCCTCCAGAATAGCCGCCCGGAAAGATCCGGTGGAAGCGTTGCGCACCGAATAGGGACGGAAAGACGGAGGCGGGGACGGTTCTCCCCGGGCCGATAATTGAAGCGGCCCAGTCGTCGTCCCCCTGCCCCAAGGTACTGCCGGAAGTGGGCCAAAGTCACTACTATGGTAACTGATCAGATCCGCCTATATTCTCCGATGAGGTAGGCGGCGGAAAGGAAAAGAAGGTACAGCGGTACCGTCAGGAGCAAAATGGCGCCGAAGTCGCGCAGGACCGAGTATGACGCAAAGTTGAAACCCTTGATGCACAGGCTGGCCAGCAGGTAGGCCAGAGGTAGCGGCAGTGCTAGCGAAAGCACTTTTCTAGCGGTCCCATGCCGGCGGAACAGATATGCGGCCAGGACGCCGAGGATGACCAGGATCAGGGCAAAGAAGGCGTAGATTGCCAGAACCCCTCTGGGCAGGGTGGCCACGCCGCCATCGGGGACCTGGTCTTTGCCATAGATCAATATATCAGAGGCTCCATCAGAAATGATATGGCCGGCTCTGCGCGTGATATCGTAATAGTACACCGCCGCCACGGTCTCCCCATCGGTGTTCAGAACGACGCTGCCCACGGGCTTTCTGCAAACATGCCGGTTCCAGAGGCTGTCCCAGGCCGTAATATGATAGGCACAGCCGGGGCCGATAAGGGCGGTGGAATGGTCGGCGTAAAAACCGGAAACCTCATCACCGAATATGGCCAGCACCGTCCCGTCGCTCTTCGCCTCTATGCTGACTGTACTTTCGCTGTACGGGATGTACCTTGGCGTGGTCAGGAATACAGCCGCCGTCACCACTGCCGCAAGGGTGAACATAACCGCGATAATGACTGTGTGCCGCCTGTTTTTCCGCAAGGTGGCTCTCATTTTTTTCAAAGGGGCGGTATCGATATCCGGCGGTAGGTCATGGGACGCTCCCATTTCATCAAGCTGCTTCCTGCAATCACCGCAGGAAGCGATGTGCTCCTCCACCAGCCTCCGCGTGTCCTCACTCGCCATATCCTCCGCGTAGAGCGGCAGAATATCTCTGATTACACTGCAGCTTATCTTCATCAGTACCCCTCCAGTTGTTTTTTAATCTTTTGCCGAGCCCGGTGGTAGGTGACACAGGCCCAGTTTTCGCTTTTCCCAAAGAGGGCGGCAATTTTCTTGAAGCTCAACTCCCCGAAAACGCGCAGCGAGAACACCTCCTTGTAGGGCTCGCCGAGGCTGTGGAGAATCTCGTGGACCTTCATGGAGGCCTCGGAAAGAGTGATCGCCTGTTCCAGATCATGATCCGCCGCCTTTTCCGGCAGCTCTTTCATGTATACAAGTCTCTTGTTCTTGCGCAGGTAAGAGAAGTAGCTGTTTTTTGCAATTTGGCACAGCCATACCCGGAGGTCACAGGTTCCCTTGAAGCCGTCAATGGATTCAATGGCCTTCAGAAATGTTTCAGAGGTGATATCCTCCGCGATATGCCTGTCGCCGGATAAACTGTAAAGATAAAGGAAGACATCCCTGAAATAGGCGCTGTATATTTTCTCGAGATCCGCCACTCTGTTACCTCCTACCCATAAGACGCGCTCGGACCAATTATATTACAATATCGGCCTGAATCGGGTCGTGGGTACCAAACCTGACTACGGTAATTAACCTGTGATTTATTTCACTTATTTGCCCCAAATAGCTTGCCCTTTTCTCATTCTTCTGCTACACTATAACTGTAAAGGGTTAAACCTTTACAGAGGTGCTATGCTCGATAAGCTGAATCGAACCAACCTGTTGTATGATATCTATGGTTCACTGCTGACTGAACGCCAGCGGGAGATGATGCGGCTGTACTACAGCTTCAACCTCTCTCTGGCCGAGATCGCTGAGGAGCGCGGGGTCAGCAGGCAGGCAGTTCATGATCTGATCCAGCGGGCGCTCGCCTCCATCGAAGATTTTGAGGAGAAGCTGGGGCTTTATGAGATTTACCGCTTCCAGGAGAGCCTGCTTCAGGAAGCAGGCAAGATCCTGGAAAAACCGGTGGGTGCTGGTGAGCAGCAGCGGCTGCGAGAAATTATCAGCGAACTGCAGCAAAAAATTGACCAGTAAACGATCAGGAGAAAACCATGTTTGCGAATCTGGCTGAAAAATTGCAAAATACGCTGCGCCGGCTGCGCGGTAAGGGTAAACTGAGTGAAAAAGATGTCAATCTGGCTCTGCGCGAAATCCGCCTTGCATTGCTGGAGGCCGACGTAAATTTTAAAGTAGTGAAGGATTTTGTTGAAAAGATCCGTGAAAAGGCTGTGGGCGAAGAGGTGAGGCGAAGCCTTACACCGGGGCAGCAGGTGGTCAAGATCGTCCACGAGGAGCTCACGGCGCTGATGGGGCGTGAGCAGAGCAAGATCAACCTGGCGGGCTCTCCGCCGGTGATCATGTTGGTGGGGTTGCAGGGATCGGGCAAGACCACCTCGGCGGTGAAACTGGCCGTCCACCTGAGCCGTAGCGGGCGTAAGCCGCTGCTGGCAGCGGCGGATACCTACCGGCCCGGAGCTGCCGAGCAGCTGAAGGTTTTGAGCGAGTCTGCCGGTTTGCCCTGCTACAGCAACGAGGGGGCCCCGCCGGCGCAGATCTGCAAAGAAGCGGTACGTCTGGCCGGGCGCGAAGATTACGCTCCTGTTATTCTTGATACCGCCGGGCGTCTGCATATCGATGATGCCATGATGGATGAGCTGAAGAAGATCAAGGCTCAACTGAAACCCGCCGAGCTGCTCCTGGTGACCGATGCCATGACCGGCCAGGATGCGGTCAATGCCGCCGCTTCTTTTCATGAAGCTCTTGGACTGACCGGGGTTGTCCTGACCAAGCTGGATGGTGACAGCCGTGGTGGTGCGGCCCTTTCAGTGCGGGCGGTAACGGGATGCCCGATTAAATTTGCCGGTGTAGGGGAGAAGATCGACGCTCTGGAGCCTTTTCACCCCGAGCGGATGGCCTCGCGGATCCTGGGCATGGGTGATCTGCTGACTCTGATTGAAAAGGCCGAAGCCGGGTTTGATGAGCAGAAAGCGCGTAAGCTTGAGCAGAAGTTGCGGCGCCAGGAGTTTACGCTCGACGATTTTCGGGAGCAGCTGCAGCAATTCCGGCAGATCGGCTCCATGGAAGAGATTATGGCCATGCTGCCGGCGGCTCAGGTACCCAAAGAGTTGCGGCGCATGAAGATCGATGAAAAGCAATTCCAGCGCATCGATGCGGTGATTACCTCGATGACACCGACGGAGCGCAGGGATCCTTCTATTATAAATCGCAGCCGGCGGCAGCGTATCGCCGGCGGTAGCGGCACCACGGTTCAGGATGTGAATCGGTTGCTGGCCCAGTTCGGGCAGATGCAGAAGATGTTCAAGCAGATGGGCTCACTGGAGAAGAAAGGTTTCAAGGGTATGGGCAAGAAAAGAGGGGGGTTCCCCTTTTCCTAGATAAAAGAGGTTGTCAAGCAGCGGAGGTGAATAAAGTGGCAGTACGGATTCGATTGAAGAGAATGGGTGCCAAGAAGAAGCCTTTTTACCGGATCGTGGTTGCCGATTCCCGTTTTCCCCGGGACGGCAGGTTTATTGAGGAGATCGGATATTACAACCCCACCACCAAGCCTTCGACTTTCGAAGTGAACCGGGAAAAAGCAGAGATGTGGCTTTCACGGGGCGCCAGGCCTTCCGACACGGTCAGGCTGATCTTTGAAAAGGCCGGTGTGGCAAATTAGATCATCCTAACGAGGTGGGGATTTCATGGAGCAGATGTTGGCCCGCATTGCCAGGGCCCTGGTTGACTACCCCGATCAGGTTAGAGTTAATGTGCTTGAAGATGAACGGGTGGTCACTCTGGAGCTACAGGTTTCTCCCGACGACATGGGCAAGGTGATCGGCAGGCAGGGCCGGATTGTTAAGGCCATCCGCACCGTGGTAAATGCAGCTGCGGTGAAAGAAAACAAGCGGGTTTTGGTGGAAGTAGTGCCGTGGACAGCGTAGTAGAATCGGGCAACCCCGGTATCGCCGTGGGCCGAATTCTGGCCCCGCACGGGGTTGCCGGTTTTCTGAAGGCGCAGCCGCTGACCGACTTCCCGGAGCGCTGTGAAAGGCTGACAGAGGTTGTTGTTGAGCTGAAGAGCAGCAGGCGGTCGCTGACGGTGGAAAAAGCAGCTCTTCACGGAAGGCTCTGGCTGATCAAATTTGACGAAATCGGCAGCCGTGAAGAGGCTGCCGCCCTGCGGGGGGGCTGCATTCTGATCCCACCAGAAGAGCGGGTCCCCCTCCCTACGGGATACTATTATTATGATCAGCTCGTTGGGCTAATGGTGTATAATACGGGCGGAGAGTGTCTTGGTCAGCTGCAGGAGATCATTCCCGGGGCGGCACATGATCTTTACCTTGTCCAGGGAGAGGGTTTATCCCCGAAAGAGTTTTTGCTGCCGGCGGTAAAGGAGTTCATCCTGAAGATCGATCTTCCCGGGGGGAAGATCATTGCCGATCCTCCTGAGGGGCTGCTTGAGCTCTAACGCCGGGGTGATCTATAATGATGAAGATTGAGATTCTGACCATCTTTCCCGGTCTTCTCGAAGGTCCTTTTGGCGAGAGTATGCTCAGGCGGGCTGTGGAGCGGAGGCTGCTGGAGGTAGAGCTCATCGATCTGCGGAACTTTGCCCGCGGACGGCATCGCCAGGTTGATGATGCGCCCTACGGCGGCGGCAGTGGGATGGTCTTTAAGCCAGAACCGCTCTTTGAGGCGGTGGAGGCGCTGCAGGAAAGGGGCGGTGAAGAGCGGGCCCGAGTTATCCTGTTGACCCCGCAGGGGCGAACCTTTAACCAGGATATCGCCCGGGAGCTTTCCCGCGAGAAAAGGCTCTTGCTGATCTGTACCCGTTATGAGGGTGTGGATGAGAGGGTCAGGAGGGCGCTGGTGGACGATGAAATTTCGATCGGCGATTACATCTTGACCGGGGGCGAGCCCGCCGCAGCTGTCGTTGTCGATGCCGTGGCGCGGCTGTTGCCGGGATTTTTGGAGGAAGGCAGTCTCGCCGAAGAATCGTATAGCGGCTCTCTGTTGGAGTATCCCCATTATACCCGGCCGCCGGTTTTTCGTGGGATGGCCGTGCCGCCGGTACTGCTGTCGGGGGATCATGGGGAAATTGCCCGCTGGCGGCGCCGGCAGTCGCTGCTGAGAACGCACCGGCGCCGTCCGGATCTGCTCGAAAAGGCGACGCTTTCGGACGAAGAGCGGCGTTTTCTTGAGGAGGCCGACGGTGGGGGAGAAGATTTTTGAACAAAAAAATGTTTTGTTGGCTGGTGGGGTAACCTGCCACCTGCCGGCTACATGGAGAATGAATGTCAATGGAAAACAGACGTGAGGGGGCGCTTCAGACGATGGACTTGATCAAAGAAGTGGAAAAGCAGTATTTGAAAGAAGATATTCCTCGGTTTGGCCCCGGGGATACGGTGCGCGTACATGTGAAAGTGGTGGAAGGGACACGTGAGCGGACCCAGATCTTCGAGGGAGTGGTTCTGCGGCGGCAGGGCCGGGGGTTGAGAGAGACCTTTACCGTACGCCGGATAACCTATGGAGTCGGCGTGGAGCGTATCTTCCCGCTTCATTCGCCCTCTATCGGCCGCATCGAGGTGGTCAAGCGGGGGCGGGTTCGCCGGGCAAAGCTCTATTACCTGCGCAAGAGAAGGGGCCGGGCGGCGCGGATCCGGGAAATTCGTTAGATCGTAAAGGATGGCGATTACTGATGAGCCGCTCAAGTGAAACCTGGGAATGGATTCGTTCTATCACCATTGCGGTGGTGCTGGCCCTGCTGATCCGATTCTTTCTTTTTGAAGTATTCGAGGTCGAAGGGGGTTCGATGTACCCCACCCTTGAAAACGGCTACCGGCTCGTTGTTGACAAGATCAGCTACCGCTTTCACGAACCCGGCTATGGCGATATCGTTGTCTTCGACAGCCGCATCGGGAGACCTTTTATCAAGCGGCTTATTGCTGTTGGGGGGGATCGGGTGGAGATCCGGGACGGGAAAGTCTATCGGAACGGAACTTACCTCGACGAGCCCTACCTTGTTGATCAGAACGACTACCCCGACTACGGCCCTGTTGAGATCCCACCCGGCAGCTATTTCGTGATGGGGGACTACCGTCGCAATAGTAAAGACAGCCGGGATCCGCTGGTCGGTTTTGTTACCGAAGAGCGGATCATGGGCCGGGCCTGCCTCGTTTACTGGCCTCCCGGGGAAGCCCGGGTGCTCGGCGGCAAGGCGGCTGCGAATTGAACGATGCTCAATGGTACCCCGGGACCATGGCCCGGGCTGTTGACGGCCTGAAAAAGGATCTTCCGCTGGTCGACCTTGTTGTTGAGCTCATCGATGCGCGTGCTCCGGTGAGCAGCCGCAACCCGGAGCTGAAAGACATCATTGGAAAGAAAAACAGATTGATCTTGCTGCATAAAGCCGACCGCGGAGAGAGGGCGATAAACTCCCGGTGGCTTTTGCATTTTAAGGAGCAGGCACTGCCGGCGATGCTCACCAGCGTGCAGATTCCCGGAACAGTGAGCTCCTTTTTGGAGTACCTGAAAACGCAGGGGCGGCGACTGCGCAGCAGCCGTTTTAAAAGACCGCTGCGGCTGGTGATCGTCGGCATCCCCAATGTGGGTAAGTCGACCTTACTCAATTATCTTGTGGGCAGGGCGGCTGCCCGGACCGGCGACCGCCCCGGTGTTACCAGGGGCCGTCAGTGGGTGCGGCTGCTTGCCGGGGTGGAGCTGCTCGATACCCCGGGCATATTGCCGCCGCTACTATCGCCGGAAGCGGTATTTCCGCTGGCGGCTATCGGGGCGCTGCCGCCCGAGCGGATCGATCGGCAGCAGAGCGCGCTTTCGCTACTGCGCTATTACGCAGAGCGGGGGATGACGTCCAGGTTGACAGCGCATTACGGTGAAGGGGTTGAAGGAGCGCCAGTGGAGATGCTGGAGCAGATCGGTAAAGAGCGCGGCTGCCTTCTCCCCGGGGGGAAGATCGATCTGGAGCGCGCTGCGGCCCTCTTGCTGGCAGAGTATCAGGCCGGTAGGCTGGGGAAGCTCTCCCTGGAGCTGCCCCCGAAAATTGAAGGAGAAGGATCGTGAGAGACGATGCCCTTTACCGGGTTAACGCTGGATCAGCTTGCTGCCCGGCTGGAAAGGTGTGAACAGCTGACCCCGGCCGAGGAAGCGTTGCTGCAGCAGGACCGCCGGCGCGGCGCTCGCCTTCTCCTGGAGCGCTACCGCCGACGCCGGGAGCTTTACCGGCAGGAAAAAGAACGTTTACATAGGATGCTTCGCGAAGAGCGCTATTTCTGGCAGCGAGGCTTCAGCTATATTGCCGGAGTTGATGAGGCGGGGCGCGGCCCCCTGGCCGGCCCTGTGGTCGCTGCAGCGGTGATCCTGCCCCAGGAAAAGACGATTTTCCACCTCGACGACTCCAAGAAACTCACCGCTGCCCGGCGGGAAGCCCTCTATGACGAGATCAGGGCCGTGGCTCTGGGAAGCGCCGTAGGGATCTGCTCTCCGGAGGAGATCGACAGCTTAAATATATTCGGCGCGGTGATGCGGGCGATGCGGGAAGCGCTCTCCACACTGCCCCTGAAGCCCGAGGTGGTCCTGGTAGACGGTTTCCCCATCAGGCAGATCGAGTTTAAGCAAAAAGCGATTCCCGGGGGCGATGCGCTCTCTCTTTCCATCGCTGCTGCTTCCGTAGTGGCCAAAGTAACCCGGGACCGGCTTATGCTCGAGCTGCACCGGCGCTATCCTGAATATGGTTTTGACAGGAACAAGGGTTACGGTACGCCGGAGCATCTTCTAGCCCTCACCCGCTACGGGCCCTGCCCGATCCATCGCCGTTCCTTTCACGGCGTTGACGGGGCGGAAAAGGTCCGGTGACGCTACGGCGGCAGCAGGTGGGGAAGGCTGGGGAGGAGGCGGCACGCGGCTACCTGGAAGAAAGGGGCTACCGGGTAGTGGACACTAATTTCCGCTGCCTTTACGGCGAGATAGATATCATTGCGCTTCGCGGCGGCCGCCTCATATTCGTGGAAGTGCGCACCCGCACCGGCAGCTCCTTTGGTACGCCAGCAGAATCGATCACTCCGGAGAAGCTCGGCCGCCTCCGGAAGAGCGCCCTCTACTATATGAAGTCGCGATATGGCCAGGAGATCTCCTGCCGCTTTGATCTCATCGCCATCAAGATGAAGCGGGAAAGTCTGGCCACCACGGCCCTGCGCCATTATCGTGGAATTATCGGATAATATTAGATAAATCTCTCCATTATTGACAACCCCCAGAGAAAGGCTAATAATAATAAAACGTTAACATAATGTTATCCAATCTTAACAAAGATAATTAACCAGCGCCTGTATGCTTGTTTGCCAGGCTTATTTTTTTTCCTTATAATCGTTCTTAACATAACGCCGAATGGAAACTACGGGGGATCAAGAAGTGGGGTGAACCGCTCTGAAGCGGGGGGATAACTCCCGTCCCCAACCCGTCAACTAACCCCGGAGGCGTACAGGAGGTTTTACTTAATGTTCAAACCCTTCAGAACAGTGCTGTTTGTCGCCTTGACTTTACTGCTGCTCGGCGCGGGGGTAACCGAGGCAGCACTGGATCACACCGTGGTTCCGGGCGAAACAGTATGGCTCATCTCGCAAAAGTACAACACCACGGTAGATGCTGTGACCGGAGCGAACAAGCTGGCAAATCCGGCGCTGATCTACAGCGGCCAAACGCTGTCGATACCGGATCGCCACAGGGTAGTGCCGGGAGATACGGTCTGGTTGATTGCTCAAAAATATGGATCCACCGTGGCAGCGATCGCCGGAGCAAGCCAGTTGAGCAACCCTGCGTTGATCTATCCCGGTCAGATCCTTTCGCTGGCGCCATCCGCTGTTGGGGGCGGCGGCCCCGTTAGCTCGCCGCCATCGCGGGGCGACTGGCTGTCGCAGGCGGATATCGATCTCTTTGCACGTCTCGTCCATGCCGAGTCGGCGGGGGAACCCTATCTCGGGCAGGTGGCGGTGGCTGCGACGGTGTTGAACCGGGTTAAAGACAGCCGCTATCCGAATTCGTTGCGTGGCGTGATCATGGAAATATCGGCGGGATGCTATCAGTATTCACCCGTGCTGGACGGACGGATCAACCTGCCCGCCAGCGCTGCTGCTTACCGCGCTGTGGAAGAGGCGCTCAATGGAGCCGACCCTTCCGGCGGAGCGACTGGTTTTTACAACCCCGCAAAAACGAATAACCTATGGGTGCGGATGCAGCCGGCAGCCACGGTTATCGGCAACCACGTCTTCTTTTACTAAAATCGAAACATAATCAAACAAAAGCGGGACAGAGGTTTTATCCCTGTCCCGCACACTTTTCAGCAGGGCTATCCGGTTAACCCGGATTTTTCGCTTTGCTCGGTTTAAGCGCCCTTGTTTTGGCTTTGTCAGATTTCTGATGGTAATATTTTTGAAAATGTCCCGCCCGCCAGGCAAGGAAATCCCGGATCGATTCGTCGAGGGGGCGGGCGCGGTACCCGAGTTCTTTTTCGGCCTTGGCCCGGCTAAAAGAGGAATTTTCCACGACAGTTTTCAGCGAATAGAGGGTGAATTTCGGTGTCTTCTTGAACCAGCGGTAGAAATACTGGGTATAGCGGGACACAAAGAGAGCCAGCCTCAGAGGTATCGCTATAACCAGCGAGCGCCGTGCAGTAACCCGGCGGGTCAATTTTGAAAGCTGGCGCAATGTAACCTGTTGTCCGGAGAGGATATATATTTCGCCGCTGCGCCCCTTTTCTGCAGCTAGGATCATCCCGTCGGCCACATCGCGTACATCGACGAAATCGTAGGCACCGTTGACGATAAAATGGATATTGCTTTCGGCAAAACTTTTGATCAGCCCGCCCATTTCCGAACCGCGGTAATCATAGGGCCCGATCACCCCGCTGGGGCAGACGATGACTGCATCGAGGCCCTCCTTAACCGTGTCCAGAACAGCCTGCGCCCCCATGGCCTTGGTCTGATCATAGGCTCCGGCGGCGCTTTTTAGCGAAAGGGGTGTATTTTCGTTCATGGTCAACCCGTGCGGCTCTCTTCTTAAGGCATGTACCGATGCCGTATGCACCATCCGTTCAACCCCTGCTTTTAAAGCGGCCCGGGCTACATTGCGGGCCCCTTCGACATTTACCCGGTGCATCAGCGCCTCATCGCCGGGCAGAATGGAGATGATCCCGGCAAGATGGTAGACTACGCGGACCCCTTTCATCCACCGGTCCAGGGTATCAGGATCGAGGATATCGGCGACCACCATCTCGATGGGCAGCCCGCTGAGGGAATCGCAGGATTCACCGGGCAGGACCATCGCCCGCACTTGCTCACCTTTTTCCAGCAGTTTCCTCACTAAAACATTACCAATATGGCCCGTGGCTCCCGTGACAAGAATCATTCAATCGACCTCCGCTTCATTCCTTGGATTAACACCTTGATACTCTCTTCGGCGACTTTGCCCCAGTCGGATTTTTGAGGCTCGAGCAGGCCGCGCATAAATATCCCGCTGGTGATGGCGAGAAGAGCGCGGGCTCCCACGGCGGGATCAATTGGAGCAAAGGTGCCCTCATCAATCCCGCGCTGGATCAGCCGCGTAAAGATCGCCTCAAAATGGTCGAAAGTACCCAGCGATGCTTTGCGCATGCTCCCGTCGCGGCTGGCCTGGGACCAGGCCTCCAGGAAAATACCTGCCCGGGTAGAATCCGACTGAATAAGGCCTTGAATAAGGTGGGTAAGACGGAGCAGGTTTTCCGGTATATTGACGGCGTCACGGGCCGTGTTTTCCAGGTCTTCGATAAGCTCTACCAGCTGTCGATCGACCAGCTCGAGGAAGATAGCTTGCTTGCTCTCAAAGTGATAGTAGAGCGCGCCCCTGCTGATTCCGGCGCGGCTGCAAATTTCGGCCACGCCGGTCTCTGCATAGCCCTTCTCGGCGAAGCAGGCGGCGGCGGCTCTGAGAGCAGATTCCCGGGTATCCCGGCTGCTGGGTTTAGTGTGAGAAGTGATCGCAAACAGCTCCCGACCGACCAATCGGTCTTTTAAATCAATTGTATAAAAGACAGCGCTCCTTGTCAATAGCTGATTCCAGCTTTTTTGTCATGGAGCATAAAGGACCCACTTGAATGTGAACGGTATGGGCAGAAAAAACAGTAAAAAAGAGGATGTTCGACACAATTGTGGAAATAGTAATAGGTAAAATTGGGCCTATCAATTTACGGCCTGATAAAGTGAAGCATATCAAATAGCGGAAAGTGGGAAATGAAATTATAACCATAAAGACATTGACTCCGTTGTGGACCGGAGGAGTGGATCAGAGTAGCGATCGCCTGCATGAGACCGGCCTGATCGGTTCACTGCGCTGGTGGTACGAGGCGCTGGTGCGTGGCTTGGGTGGCGAAGCATGTGATCCAACAGAGCGTGGTTGCATTTTTGACGAGTATAAATACCGTAATTCAACAGCAAAGGGGAGACGGCGTTTTCTTGATGCCGGCGTCTGTGACGCCTGTCAACTGTTCGGCTGTACCGGCTGGGCGCGTAGGTTTCGATTGATCATATCAGATGGACAAAGTTTTTTCGGCGGTAGGAACGTTTTGATACCCAGTGAAAGAAAACATGGATCAAAGAAGGATCCCCAGGCTGGGGGATGGTTTGTATTTAGCGAAAGCCGCATCGGCGAAATAAGGTTGACTCCTACCTTGCTACAAAAGGATGTCGATTTAAGTCCTATTGGTACTGTCCTTGCTCTGATCAGCCGCCATGGGAGTATCGGTGCGAAATGTTCAAGTGGCTATGGGGTCATTGATGTGAAAAATTTTAGCCCCAATCTTCAATGGCTTAAGAATTTGCCTGTTCAGGAGACCAAGCGCGGGAATAACTCGCCCGATTTCCGCGATTTCTTCTTTGCCCGTTTCCAATTCGAGGCACCGGGGGATGATGGGGGCACCCCATGGTGGGAATCGATCGACGGGATTAAGCAGGCGTATGCTGGAAAACTTGACGATGGTACATGTCCTAGACCACTTAGACCTTCCATGCCGGAACTCAAGAAAATGGTGGCACAGGGTATAATCCCCCTGGCGCCAGCCATAAGGAACAGGTTGCGCTATAAGTGGAAGCACTATCTTTCCCCAGCAGAGACCAATTTTGTATTTGGTAAAGCCCAGGTAAATGCATCCAAAATAATGGTGTCTTATGCTTACAGCTCCGAGCCCCGCCAGTGGGAATTTCGCATCTGGGGCTGGCTGCCCTGCGAAGGGATACTTACCAAACGGGATAATTACCTGGATTCCCTAAAGAAAGAACTGAATAATAGAGATTTTTGGGTAACTATATTTGGCAGGTCTGATCCTATTCCGAAAATGGTCGAGTGGCATGCGCTGGATTGCAGCCAGACAAATGGCCGTGCCTATCTCAAAAAGTTGCTGGGAGGTGCCTTATGAGCTTTGATCTGTATGCAGCCCACGGCGACATAGAAAAAGAAACTGTTGACGCACTTGTGGAAGGGCGCTACTTTGACGTCGATATCCCGAATATCGCCGCGCGTATTCGTTTATTGGCGGGTATCGCCGCTAATAAAAGCAGGATTAAAACCTACGCCGTGGCCGGTGAACGCGGAAAAGGGGGTTATAAAAGCCTTGTTTATCCCCTTAGCGGCAAAGAAAGCGAGTATGTAACAAATACAATCAAACCCGGTTCGAAACTGATGGACAGGCTCGGCCTGAAAAAGCCTATTGCACCCGACATGTCGCGGCTTCCAGCGGGGTCCTGGTTCCTCCAATTCTCCTTTACCCTTGCCAAACCCTGGATAAGCAGGGATGATGATCTATTTTATGTTGCAGATAGCGTTAACCCGGTGCGTAAGGACAAAGTATTCAAGGTGCCGTTTATGTCCGCTGCAGCCTGGAAAGGGCTTCTGCGCTGGACAGCGATGCGTGTGGACCTAGTGGAGGAACAAGACCCCGGCCAGTTCGCCTTAAAGCGTTTTTATCATGCACTTCTGTTTGGCAATGAAAAGGGCGAAGATTTCCGCCGGGCCAGCGGCACGGCAGATTACCTGAACAAAATTTTGACAGAGGCACACGATCTGTACACATGTTTACAACGTTATTACTACCACCTAGATGAGACTGACCCGATCCCCCACCATAGCGGTAGGTTGATGTTCTATCCGACTTTTTTTAACCTGATTGACTTGGAAATGATCAACCCGCATGATCGAAAAACCAAAGCCGGTACGCATCCAATCTACCTGGAATGTGTCCCCGCGGGTGCTGAGGGAGCCTTCAGCTTGCTCTATGTACCATTCGATTGTAGTTCACAGGGTGAAGAAGAAACCTTGCGTCAGGCTGCGATAGCTTTGCCCCTTGTTACCAAAGCCATCATCAACATGATGCTTGTCTACGGTTTTTCCGCCAAGCGCAGCAGTGGGTATGGACTGGCAAAGGAAAAGGTGAATCGCGGAATATTGCAGGTCCACCTGGGGGGATCCCAACGGTTTGAATGCAGATTCAGTTCCTTCGATGGATTATGTAAAAAGGCTGAAGAAGCAGCAAAAGCTTTGCTGGAGACAGGAGGTGGAACATGAGCAACACTATCGATCTGGGGGAGCTTAAAAGCAACCGGCAGGCCCTGCTCCTGGCGGAATTGGCAGC
>DUVX01000060.1 GCA_012840855.1 Bacillota bacterium
CTACCGGGAATGGAAAGAGGCAAACGAAGGGGAAAGTAAAAATGGGAAAAAGGGGAATGAAGGAAAGGCAGCTTAGATTATAAGAGGAAAACCAGAGGGGAATTTACACCACAAAATGGACTTGACCCACTTAGTTTACATAACTATATTCCTTGACCAGATAAATTATAATATAAACAGGCGTAATGTAAACATCCAGTTGTAGTGTTTTTTAAACATCCACTTGCCCTCATGTCTGTATATGTAGATACGAATTATGGTAATGGCGCTAAAAACAGCGAAAGCGGTTGATTGATTGAGGAATAGAGAAGGGTGCCACTAATTACTTTTTAGTAGCACCCGGGGGGTTTCGAAAACTGGTTGCTATTACCTTTATGGACGGCCTGTATTCAGGAGGTCGCCGGGCCCAGCACCTGGTAGCGCAACGGCCTACAGGAAAATATAGTTTGATTAGCCCTGTTTTAACCAGGGCATCATATCGCGCAATTTATTGCCCACCTTTTCAATCTGATGCTCGCGATCCCGGCGTTTAAGCGCATTGTACTTGGGCCGATCGGCCTGATTTTCCAGAACCCATTCCAGAGCAAATTGGCCTGTCTGGATCTCTTTTAAGATTTTTTTCATCTCAGCCTTGACCTGATCATTAATTATCCGCGGCCCTCTGGTTAGATCGCCGTACTCGGCCACATCGCTGACAGAATAACGCATATACTCAAGACCGCCTTCGTAGATCAGATCCACGATCAGCTTTAATTCATTCAGGCACTCAAAATAGGCAATTTCCGGCTGGTATCCTGCCTCAACAAGCGTTTCAAACCCGGCCTTGATCAGAGCAGTAACCCCGCCACAGAGCACCACCTGTTCGCCCAGCAGGTCTGTTTCGGTCTCCTCTTTGAAAGTAGTCTCGATCACGCCGGCGCGGGTACAACCGATGCCTTTGGCAAAAGCCAGCGCCAGCTCCTTGGCTTCTCCCGTATTATCCTGGTAGACCGCCAAAAGACCGGGAACACCGGCACCGTCTTTAAACAGCCTCCGGAGAATATGGCCGGGGCTTTTCGGCGCCACCATGATTACATCGATATCCTCGGGAGGGACAACCTGATTGTAAAGAATGTTGAACCCATGGGAGACCACCAGCGCTTTACCTTTGTCGAGACCGGGCAAGATCTCTTCCCTGAAGACACGGGGCTGAGCACTGTCTACGATCAACATCTGGATAAGGTCCGCCTTACGCGATGCTTCCTCCACCGTATAAACTTCAAAACCGTCCTCAGTCGCCTGCGACCAGCTTTTGCTGTCGCGGCGTAAACCGATAATGACATCTAAACCATTATCCTTGAGGTTTTGTGCCTGCGCATGACCCTGACTGCCATATCCGAGTACTGCTATCTTTTTATCGGCTAATAGGGCAAGGTCTGCATCCTGATCATAATATAACTTGGCCATCTTACAGCCTCCTTTAAAATAATAGTCCTGTTGCATTGTCGCTGCAACGTAGATCTCTCTAGTTATGTTAATTAGTAATAGAAATCTAGAACATGGGCGCCCCAATCCTCCCGGTATGCCCGGAAGGCTTTTGTGCCCGTGATCTCTACAATAATTATCTCCATGGTCAGGTAAGTGAACGCTTCCTCCCTGATACAGCCTGCCAGGGCCTCCCTTTCTTTACCTACCGCCCCATGAAGATGTATCACCGGCGTGCCTTTGCCTGTGGTGGCAACTGTGCCGAGCCCGATCAGCTCACGGCCGTCAGAAAATGAAACCCAGTTTGGTACCGGAGGAACAGTGCATCGCTCGGAGCCCGTTACCATGGAGGCTTTTTCGAGAGCACCGATCAAATAAAGTACAGCGGTCTTAATATTTTCCTTTTCGATTATTTTTTTAATACCGCCTGTTATGTCATCCCCGTGGTCCGCCCTGGCGATAATTATCCTTCCCGGTAAACCTACATCATATTTCATCTTTATCCCTATCCCTTGAACTTGTTACATACAGCGCCTGAGCCCGATAATAGGTCAAAAATACCACAGCTGATACAACCTTGTCAACTTACTGGTAAAATCAGGTCCACTGCGCCGCTTCCAGCCAGCGATATCCCCAACTAGACAGCCCGGGCGAACTGGCTGTGATAGAGGTCTGCATAGAAGCCTTTCCGGGCGAGCAGGCTTTCGTGGCTGCCCTGCTCAATGATCTCGCCGCCGCTCATCACCAGGATCAGATCGGCATTGCGGATTGTGGAGAGCCGGTGAGCGATAATGAAGCTCGTTTTGCCCTTCATCAGATTATCCATGGCCCTCTGGATTAGAAGCTCCGTCCTCGTATCCACAGAGCTGGTGGCCTCATCGAGAATTAAGATCTTCGGATCGGCCAGGATGGCCCGGGCTATGGTGAGGAGCTGTTTTTGGCCCTGGGAGACATTGCTGGCCTCCTCGTTCAGCACCATATCGTAACCGCCCGGCAGCGTGGTGATAAAGCGGTGGGCCTGCGCCGTTTTCGCCGCCTCGATCACCTCGGCATCGGTGGCATCGAGACGGCCGTAGCGGATATTATCAGCAATGGTACCGTGATAGAGCCAGGTGTCCTGCAAGACCATGCCGAAGGCGCTCCTCAGCTCATGGCGATCAAAGGAGCGGATGTCATGGCCATCGAGAGTGATCGCCCCGCTGTTGAGATCATAGAAACGCATCAACAGCTTTACAATGGTGGTCTTGCCCGCGCCGGTGGGGCCGACGATGGCGATCTTCTGTCCCGGTTTCACGGCGGCGTTAAAATCCCGGATGACGATCTTATCGGGCGCATAGCCGAAGCTAACATTGTTGAAGCTGATCCGGCCCGTTATCGCAACGCGGCCCTCACTCTCTTCCTCGCCGTTTTTGCAGACCTGGAGCGCATCCTGCACCTCCGGAACCTCTTCACTCTCCTCCAGGAAATTGAAGACGCGTTCCGCCGCCGCCATGGTCTGCTGCAGCACATTCGAGATCTGGGAAAGCTGCAAAATGGGCTGGGTAAACTGGCGCATATACTGGATAAACGCCTGGATATTGCCCACGGTCATAGCCCCCCGCACCGCCATGCTTCCGCCGATAATGCAGACGACGACGTAGCCGAGATTCCCGATCATGCCCATAATCGGCATCATCAGGCCGGAAAAGAAGTTGGCCCGCCACGCCGAGCGGTAGAGCCTATCGTTGCTGCCTTCGAACTGCCTGAGTGATCGCTCTTCAGCGCTGAAGGCTTTCACGATATTGTGGCAGCTATAGTTTTCTTCGGCGAGGCCATTCACCGCCCCGAGGTATTCCTGCTGGTTAACAAAATGCTTCTGCGACCTTCTGACAATGAAAGCGACTACAACGAGCGAAAGCGGCAGCGTCGCCAGGGCGATGAGCGTCATCTGCCAGCTTATCGAAAGCATCATCACGAGGATGCCCACCAGCGTCGCCGCCGCGGTGATGATCTGGGTGATGCTCTGGTTGAGGCTCTGGTTGATCGCATCCACATCGTTGGTGATCCGGGAAAGCAGATCGCCCACGGTAACACTGTCGTAATAAGAGAAGGGCAGCCGGTGTATCTTTGCATCGATATCCCGTCGCAGCCGGTAGGAGATCCGGTTCGAAACACCGGTCATGATCAGCCCCTGGGTAAGCTGAAACAGAGTGCTGAGAAGATAGAGCCCCGCTAGCCACAGCAGGATCCTGGCGATAGCCCCAAAGTCCACCCCCGCAGAGGTTCCCGCAATCTTGGACATGATCCCCTCGAAGAGCTTCGTCGTCGCCATGCCCAGTATCTTGGGGCCCACTATGGCGAAGACCGTGGAGCAAAGCGCAAAGAAGATCACCAGAGCGATGGCAAATTTGTAACCCCCCAGGTAATCGAGGAGCCTCTTGAAGGTACCCTTGAAATCCTGCGGTTTTTCAACGGCCCCCGCCCCATGCATCCCGTGCCTGCCCCCGCCGAAGAAACCTTTTCTCTGGGGCGCTCTGTTTGTACCGATCTCACTGCGCATAACCCAGTTCCTCCTGTGAAAGCTGCGATGAAGCGATCTCGTAATACTCCGGACAGCTTTCTAAAAGCTCTTTGTGAGTCCCCTGCCCTACAACCGCACCATCCTCGATGACATAGATCCGCTCTGCATTCATGATCGTGCTCACCCTCTGCGCCACAATGATCACCGTGCTCCCGCCGGTATAGCTTTTAAGCGCTTCTCTCAAGCGGGCTTCGGTCCTGAAATCGAGGGCGGAAAAGCTGTCGTCGAAGATATAAATGGCCGGCTTTACGGCCAGGGCGCGGGCGATAGAGAGACGCTGTTTCTGGCCGCCGGAGACATTGGCCCCGGCCTGTGCGATCTCCCACTGGAAAGCTTCTTCCTTTTCGTTGATGAAGTCGAGCGCCTGGGCCACCCCGGCAGCCTTTGCGAGCTCCGACGATGAAGCCTGCTCATTGCCGTATCCGATATTGCTGGCAATGGTCCCGCTCATGAGCACGCTTCTCTGCGGGACATAACCGATCTGGCGGCGCAGCTCCTTTTGCGCCACCGCCTTTACATTAACCCCGTTGACCAGGACCTCGCCCCTGTTAACATCGTAAAAACGGGGAATCAGGTTGACCAGCGTCGACTTGCCAGCGCCAGTGGGGCCGATGAGGGCGGTGGTCTCGCCCGGCCTCGCCACAAAGGAGATCTCTTTGAGGGCATCTTTTTTTGCGCCGGCATAGCGAAAACTCACATTCTTGAATTCCACATAACCTCTCGCTTCTTCCCTGAAGCGCACCGGATAGGCGGGATCCTTGATCGCCGGTTCCGTCTCCAAAACCTCCACAATTCTCTGCGCCGAGACGGAAGCGCGGGGGATGAAGATAAAGGCCATCGAGATCATCAGAAAACTCATGATGATCTGCATGGCGTACTGCATGAACGCCATCATATCGCCCACCTGCATCTGCGATGCGGCCACATGGTGCGACCCCACCCAGATGATCAGCAGGACCACCCCATTCATGATCAGCATCATCGTCGGCATGGCAAAGGCCATGGCCCTGTTTACAAAGAGATGCGTCGCTGTCAGATCGCGGTTTGCCGCATCGAAGCGCTCTCTCTCAAAGTCGCCGGTGCCAAATGCGCGGATCACCATGAGCCCGTTCAGGGTCTCCCGGGCCACCAGATTGAGGCGGTCGATAAATTTCTGCATCGCTTTAAATTTTGGCATAACTGCGGAAAAGACGACAGCGATAAGGCCCACTATGATCGTACAGGCCAAGGCGATAACCCAGCCCATCGATACAGACTTTCTCAGCGCCATGATCACGCCGCCAGCGCCGAGAATGGGCGCATAGCAGATCATCCTGATGCCGAAGGTGAGCAGCATCTGGAGCTGCATAACATCGTTAGTCGAGCGGGTGATCAGTGAGGCCGTGGAGAAGCGATCGAATTCCCCATGGGAAAAACTGCCGATCTTTTTGAAGATATCGTAGCGCAGGTTTTTGGCGACACCGGCGGCGATGCGAGAAGAGAGCAGGCTCACCAGGACCGTCGCCAGGCCCCCCGCCAGCGCGATAAGCAGCATGAGCAGCCCCACCCGGACGATGTAGCTCCTCTGATGCGCCCCCATATCGACACCGAGCTCCCGGTAAAATACACCCGTCAGCATGGTCCCGCTCTGGGTCAACAGAGGGCGGTCCAAGGCCAGCGCCTGCTGCCTGGCCTGGTCAAAGAGCGATGGCGGCAGCTGAGACATAAGCGGCTGCATCTCGTAGACCCGGGTAAGATCAACGCTCTGCATATCGATCTCTTCGCCCTCTGTACCGCCTTCTTGCTGCTCGCCCAGCAACTTCATTACATTGATCATCGTCCAGGTAGCTACCCCGAAGGCGTGATCCATCCGGTCCGCCGTCTCCTCGGGAACGGCCTCGTCCAAAACATAGATCGTTTTTGATGCGGCCGCGGGGTAGATCTCCTGGTAGCGCTCCCCGGCCCTGTTTTTATCGTTCCCGGAGACCGCCGTGAAGCTTTCCTCCAACAGAGCCCGGTCCTGCTCCGACATGAAGGCGGTGATAAAAGCGTAGCCTTCCTCGGAGATAGCTTCCGGAGTGCTCTTTTCTACACCCTGCTGCTGAATACCGATATTGACGATCCGAGACATGTAGTTCGGCAGATTCAGATCGCAAAGGGCCTGGGCAAAGAGGAGAACAACGGCCATGATCACTCCGAAAACAAAGGGCTTCAGATAGCCGGCCAACCTGGTCATGCTTTATCTCCCTCTATTCAGGCCGGGAAATATCCACCGGCCGCTAAAAGCGTTTGAAAAGGCCTTATCGTGAAAAAATACGGGATCGGGACCGGCCCCCCACGGAGCCGTTCCCACCCGTTAAACAATTAACAATTTAACGCTTAATCACACCGCTGTCAAGGGGAGACGGCCGGCCACTGTGTCAATACTTAGCGGGTATATTTCCTCGTTCCAGACAAATTAATTTAAAACCACCTTTGACTATTGCTTGGGATCAGCCTGGAACTACATAATTACTTCCATTTGATCATAGATAG
>DUVX01000061.1 GCA_012840855.1 Bacillota bacterium
CCCGCCGGAAAATGGATCCCTTTCCGCCACCTTTGGGGCGGCGATACCTTCAACCCGGCCTTTAAGAAAAGCTGCCCGGCCCCGCTGGAGGAATTCTTTGGGAAAAACAGCTCTCTTTTTACACAACTGGTTCAAAAGCGCCTCCATGCCCGGCCCGCCAAAGAGACGCGCTCTTTTATCGTCATGGCGCTGCCGCGCCTGCCGCTGCTGCTGCGCCTGGAGGAAGGGGACAAGGAGGTTCCGCCGCGGGCGATGATCCTTTTCGACGAGACGGCCAACGATTACCTGGTCACGGAGGACCTGGCGGTGCTGGGGCAGCAGCTCACCGCCCGGCTGCTCCGCTGGGGCCGGGAAGAAAAACGCTAGCCGATCTTTTTCAACCTGTTGAAGGGGGGCTCTCCTATGCTGTCCAGAGTGTTCTCCTGCACGGTGCTCGGGATTCAAGGCATTCCCCTGGAAGTAGAGGTGGATATCCACGGGGGGATGCCTACTTTTGACATTATCGGATTGCCCGATCCTTCAGTCAGGGAGGCCCGCGAGAGGGTCCGCGCCGCGGTGCGCAACAGCGGCTTCAAATTTCCTTCCGAAAGAGTAACCGTCAACCTGGCCCCGGCAGACCTGAGAAAAGAGGGCCCGGCGTTCGATCTGGCTATCGCCATCGGGCTGCTCGCCGCTTCGCGGCAAATTCCCTACAACGATATTTTGCGGAAAGCGGTCCTCGTGGGCGAGCTCTCCCTGGACGGAACCCTGCGCCCCGTTCCCGGCACCCTGGCCATGGCCGCCTCCATCGCCGGATCCGGCGAGCTGCATGACAGTATATTTTATCTTCCTGCGGCAAACGGTGCCGAGGCGGCGCTGATCAAACAGGTGCAGGTAAAAGGAGTGCATACGCTCAAAGAGGCGGCCCAACATTTCTGCGGCTTTCTCTCCATTCCCACGGTGCAGCCGCAGCTGGATGAGCTGGTCCGGCAGGAGCGAGCGCCGGGACCCGACTTCAGCGAAGTGAAGGGGCAGGAGACGGCCAAGCGGGCGCTGGAGGTGGCCGCCGCCGGGGGGCATAATATCTTACTTTACGGGCCGCCGGGCAGCGGGAAGACGATGCTGGCCCGCCGCCTGCCGGGGATCCTGCCGGCGCCGACCCTCGATGAAATTCTCGAGATAACGCGTATTCACAGCGTTGCCGGCCGGCTGCCGCCAGAGCGCCCCCTGGTGACGCGGCGCCCTTTCCGCAGTCCCCACCACGGCGCCTCTACTGCCGGGATCATCGGCGGAGGAAAGGTGCCCCGGCCGGGAGAAGTAAGCCTGGCCCACCGCGGCGTCCTCTTCTTTGACGAGCTGCCGGAATACAGCCGGGATATTCTCGAAGCCCTGCGCCAGCCGCTGGAAGATAGGGTTGTCACGGTAACCCGGGTCTCGGCAACTCTCACCTATCCCGCTGATTTCATGTTTGTGGCCTCGGCCAATCCCTGCCAGTGCGGCTTTCTGAACGACCCCTTTCATATCTGCCGCTGCAGCCCCGCGGCGGTGCAGCGTTACCGCTCCCGCCTCTCGGGGCCGCTGCTCGACCGGATCGATATCCAGGTGGAGGTGCCCCGGATAAACTTTGAGCAGCTCCAGGACGGTCGGGCCGGAGAGAGCTCCGCCGCCATCCGCAGCCGCGTGGAGCAGGCCCGCGCCCTCCAGCAGAACCGCTTCAAAAAATTGCGAATCCTCACCAACGCCCAGATGCACAGCCGCCACCTGGCCAAACACTGCCTGCTCACGAGCGAAGCCCGCCGCCTGCTCCAGCAGGCTTACCGGAGCCTGGGCCTCTCCATGCGCGCCCACGACCGCATCATCAAGGTGGCCCGCACCATCGCCGACCTGGCCGGCTCGGATACCATCGAAGCGCCCCACATCGCCGAGGCAATCCAGTACCGCAGCCTTGACCGGCAAAGCTGAAGCTGCCGCCGGCTGAAGATAAAACATGCTATAATGTTTTAATTCAATCCAAGCAAGAGGCAAATATCTCTACTTTTTTCCTGTCTATATTGGTGAAGGCCTTCTGATATAACTGAGAAAGGGGGATGAGCTTGGAGGACTCAGACATTATTGAACTCTATTGGCAGCGGGATGAGACAGCAATTACCAAGACGGACCAGAAGTACGGCCGGTTTTGCTATGGAATTGCCATGAACATATTATCTGTACACGAGGATGCCGAAGAATGCGTAAGTGACACATACCGGTGTGTATGGAACGCTGTTCCGCCGGAACGTCCTCGCTCCCTCTCTGCTTACCTGGGCCGCATCATCCGTAATCTCTCCTTTAACCGCTGGAACAAAAAACATGCGCAAAAGCGGTATGGCGGCATGGAGCTTCTTTTGTCTGAGTTGGAAGACTGCATCCCCTCCCCCGAAAGTGTGGAACAGACTGTCGAGGCAAGGGAACTTTCAAAGCTTATCAACAAATGGCTCACATCCCTACCCCGTGTAGACCGTGCACTATTTGTGCGCCGGTATTGGAACGGGGATGCGCTGGCGGACCTGGCGAAGGAATACGGCGTCAAGTCTTCTAAACTGGCGCAGCGTATGTTCCGCTTGCGTAAACGTCTGAAAGCTTCTCTTGAACAGGAAGGAGCTATATGATGAAAGATAGAAAAGGTGAAAAGCTGTATCATGCGATCACGGAAATCCGTGACGAGATCATCGATGAAGCGCAACAAACCAAACTTCGAAAGCCCGGTTACCCCCGGCGCTGGACTGGAGTTACCGCTGCAGCGCTTCTGCTGATTATCGGCATAGGCAGTTATGGCGTTTGGCATTTGATCCGGGACAATATGGGGGGAACCGGTGCCGGCGGGCATGACGAAAGCACAGAGTTCATGTCCTACGGCGGTCCTGTTTTCCCCATGACATTGATGAATAGCCCCTCTGGAATTAAGAGTGAGCGCGCTTTGTGCTATGATTTCCTGGAGAATACAGTTGAATACAATACTATTAACGTTACAGACAGCTATACTTTAACCAATACAACTGCAGAAGATCAAACCGTGACGCTTGTTTACCCGTTTAACGATGATTTTGCCAATTTTAGTCGCCCGGTGCTTTTAGTCAATGGGCATGAAGCTGATGCGCAATTATATGCCGGGCCTTATTCCGGAGGTTTTATGGGCGCCTGGGGCGGAGGGCCTCCCGATGCTACGCTTAATCTTGACAACATCTCATCCTGGGCAGGATATAAAGCGCTTCTGGAGAGCGGCGAGTATATGGCCCAGGCATTTGCAAATTATCCTGAACTTAACCAGCAGGTGATCGTTTATGAATTCTCTGATCCAAAAAATGACCACAGCGAAGCCGTTAACCCCACTCTTGCGGTGAGCTTCAATCTCGATTACAACAAGACCATTGTCCTCGGCTACGGTTTTCATGGTGGAAACTTCGACCAGGAAAACGGCTATATGCGGCAGAGTTTTTCCATTCCCAGAGAGTATGAACCAAATTTCGGGAAACCCAATTACCTGATCATTCTTGGCGACGACATCGGCGATTATACCATTCAGGGCTATGTGGACGGCAGCTGCGACAAGGGAAAAGAAATGGCTGCCACTGCTGCGGTGACTCGTTATGAGTCCACGCTG
This sequence comes from Bacillota bacterium, assembly GCA_012840855.1. Taxonomy (GTDB): domain Bacteria; phylum Bacillota; class Dethiobacteria; order DTU022; family DTU022; genus JAAZPQ01. The sequence continues at coordinate 3,620 of DUVX01000061.1, forward strand.
GGCGAAATGGTAGACCATCTGTTGTCCAGATTTATGGAACAATACGGCGGAGATGTAGCAGCCAACGGCATTCCGTTCGAGATGTATTACGGTTCGACAGCGGAACTAATGTATCAATACGGCATGCTCTCGGGTCACGTAATCGACCGCTACGATACCGGCTGGCTGGAAGATATGTTTTCAGAAGCCAGAACCCATATGCGAGTTTTCTACCTTGCTTCCGAAGCGGCGCTGCCTGCAGGAGAAAGCGTTACAGTAACCGTGAAATTAGTAAAAGATCCAAGCTTCGACTTCTATTGCTCCGGTTCAGATAACAAAGGCCTGCTTGGTTATGACATGGTAACGAAACTGGGCACCAACCTTACATTCGACAACCTGACAGCTGAGCTTATAAACACGGACGGCGTAGAGATCATCCGGCAAAACTATGGCTTTGATCCTGAAAATGGTGTGACAAAAGTAAACCTTGACCCGGAGGTCGAGCACTATTTCCTGGAGGTTCGAAGAAACAGCAAGACACACCGTTAAGCCGGTTAGTAAAGGTTCAGTACATCGAAACAGGCAACATGTGGACAATAATAATATCGATATAGGAGTGTCAGGAAACACTGACTCAGCAATTTTTGGGGCGACCCGGCGGGTCGCCCCAAACAGTTGCCTGTAACCGCAGAACAAATCAACCAAAAAGATAACACCCGCCTATCGTTAAACAAAAGCTGTTCTGCGGATATATATAGACCCCCCGCTCAACTACTTTAAACTTAGCGCATCTTTATCGAAGAAAGTGCACCGGTCCAGTTCCTCTTGGGTGACAGAGCCGATAACTTGATCAAATAACTTTGAAGCAGGGCATGGCACAATAAATTTTACCTTGTTATAGTTGAGCAACAAACAATTCGGAATGGTGCCCACAGCACTATCACCAGTGAACAGAACATCTTCCTTTTGCTTTTACAGAAAATCAGCAGGTCATCCGCGTAGCGAATAAAGCGATGTCCGCGCGTGCCCTGAACGCAATATGGCTAATGAATTACAGATACATGATTGTATTAAATGCAAGAGGCCGCGGGAGTCGCCGACCCGCAACCTCTTGAAAATGCAGTTGTTATCCCATTTTAGCGCAAAGACAACTCTTCCAGTACGAATTCAAACTCCCTGGTCCCGCTTTTCTCGTCTCCTCCCTTGAATACATCAATGCCAACCACCATCTGGAAATCGCCCAGGTCGGCAATGCGTTGGATATAAGTTTGCTCTTCCGGAAACATCGGAGGCCCCATTTTTATCTCCATCGTGTACACGGTGGCACTCAGGTCACCAATCTTCTCTTTAGAGCTGCCCACCTGGCGGAAGCTGTATCCCAAACCCGCTGCAGATTCATAATCATCGATGTTATAGGTTCCGGCCATCATGAAGGGCATCAGCAACAGCGTGGATGTAAGATCTTCTCCATCTCCATACAGATCCGAACTTAAAAGTTCTCCATCCTTCTCGACCTTCTTGATGCGTTCGTCGGCGGTAATCCAGATGATGAATTCCTCGTCGTTAGCGCTAAAAAATATTTTTTCAGTGTCTTCGCCATCAACGGCATCACTGCCCAGGTAACTATATTCAATGATATCCCCGTCAAAATTAAGCCTGTAGCCGCTAAATGTGTTTATTATCCCGCTGACAGTGTCCGGGAATTGCAAGTTTTCGAAACGCGGCAGCGCTTCACCATCGGTCTCTTCGTCCACGCCCTGTTCTTCATCGCCGCCGGGGGTCTCATCGCCATTCGCTCCCGGCTCCTCAGCACCGTCCCCTCCGCAACCGTAAACAAAAAGTCCCAACACCAGTACCAGCAAAACAAAAAAGCCGAAAAATCCTTTTTTCACCCGGTTGTTTCCTCCCCTTATTTACAGATTATTACAGATGGAAAGCCGTAATAACGACATTCTACCTTTAACCATCAATTCCTTGTTCTTGCTTTAAATATTTACGTGATTATCTTGTTTATGGTGCCGTTTGGGACGCCCCGGTGCAACCTTATTCGAGCGCACCATACTCTTTTAAGAGACTGACAATAATCATGATAATATAATATCCGCTTCTCTGTTTCCAGGTTCATTCCTTAGTACCAGCTTGGCATGGCGGGAAGCTGATTTATAGTCTTGATTTGATATCGCTTCATGTGTTATTGCCAGATGGTCCACATCCTTGTCTTCTGCAAAATTGCACCCTGTTACCAGGCAAAGCGATACCGCAACCATTAACAACAATACCCTTCTAATTTTCAAAATTTCCTCCTATTGATTAGAACCCAAAAACTTATGTTTATCGGCTAGCAGTAACATGTCATTGCCCAGCCGAATTGATAATGTTGGCTAAGCATGCGCAAAAAATAAGTCAGCGAAAGGATGTTTGCCCTCTTTCTC
>DUVX01000010.1 GCA_012840855.1 Bacillota bacterium
CGACCAAACCCGAGGAGTCGGCGGGCAACCTCATCCCCCTCCTATTTGGTCTTGCTCCGGGTGGGGTTTACCTAGCGAACCGGTCTCCCGGCCCCTGGTGCGCTCTTACCGCACCGTTGCACCCTTATCCAGCACCCAGCGGCAAGAAAGCATCGTCCTGGCCGATCAAGCACCTTGCCTTCCTCCCGCTGAGTGCCGGACGGTATATTTTCTGTGGCACTGGCCTTAGGGTCACCCCCACTGGGCGTTACCCAGCACCCTGCCCTGCGGAGCTCGGACTTTCCTCGAGAACCGCCTTGCGGCCGTGTTCCCGCGACTGCCCTGCTTACTCGGGTTTTCCCCGGTTGTTGGGATCACAGTATAACATGCACCATCATACCTGTCAAAAATCTGTTTCCTTCATGCCGCCGGCCGAAAAAGCGCTCCGTTTTCACCACCGTGATGAGAACTGCCGCCGCTTGCAGCGGCAAGCGAATCGAGGAAATCGAGAGCCTCCTGCAGCGTTTTTAGTGGAACCAGCCTCACCTTTTTAGCCGCAGTCTTCGCCTCTTCGTAGTTTTCCTCGGGGACTAAAAAGTATGTCGCCCCTGCGCGCTCGGCGGCGATTACCTTTTGATAAACTCCGCCGATGGGGCCCACGTTTTCGCTGACATCGATAGTCCCGGTACCGGCGATAAGGTGCCCCCCCGAGAGATCTCCCGGCTGGAGCTGGTTCAGGATCTCGAGGACAAACATCAGCCCCGCCGAGGGGCCGGCGATATTGCCCGTTTCCATCTCGATCCTTAAGGGGAGAACCGGCTCCCACTCCAGAGTGGAGATATATACTCCCAGAGCAGCTAGTTTGGGATCATCGGGATGCGGGGCAGTGGTGACGGTTAAATTGAGCTCCCCGGAATCGCGCTGCACCGTCAGCTCGACGGGATCGCCCGCCTGCCGCTGCTGCACAGCCGAAACCACCTCGCCGGCAAGAGCAGTCTTGTTGCCATCTACCGCTGTGATCAGATCACCCTTTTTAAGAATACCCTTTGAGGGACTCCGCTCTAGAAAATCGGCAACAACGACACCCTCGCTGATGATCTCCACATCGTACCCAGCACGGCGCAGGGCGATAACCTGGGCTGTGCTCTTGCTCTCCCGCATCCACTGTTCCAACAGCTGACGGTATTCCTGCTCCTGCATGCCGGAAGGAATTACCCTGGAATAACGCTGCACCTCGATATCGGGATGCAGGTAACCATATAAAAGAAGCCACAGATTGGCCTGCTGCTGAGCAACAGTGACCAGAAAGAACTTACCGCGATCGGCCTGATCCGCTCCTTCCACGGCAACCATTTCCCGGAGATCCTGGGCCTCGCCGGGCTGCACCAAAATGTAGTCTGTGCGAATAAAAAAACCTGCCAGGAGCAGAGCAACAATAATCAGGACAACCGGTATTCTTCTATTCTTTTTTCTATTACTTTCGGGCAACAGGCTTACCTTCTTTCAGGATTTTAGTTAACTGGAGCACCAGCGGGCGGGCCGCCGCCTCGCCACTTTCGACAGCCTCCTCGACGCGGTGAAAGTCAAAGGGTCCGATGCCGTCTACCGCGGGGACAACCAGCAGGTCGGCATCCTGCTTCTGGGCCTGATGGATCTCGCGGGACATGATCTCGATGGACCTGGAGAGCACATCAAAGATATGATCTATGCGGTAGCTTCCCGCAGCGATGCCCACATCAACCGCCACAACCAGATCTGCCCCCATCGCACGGACCACGGAAGCGGGAACGCGCTGCAGCACCCCGCCGTCAACAAGCATTTTTTGTTCCATCTTCACAGGACTGAAAATCCCGGGGATGGCGCAGGAAGCCCGCACCGCCCGGGCCACAGAACCTTCCCGGAGCACTACTTTCTCGCCGCTGATAAGATCGACTGCCACCACTGCCAGCGGTATCTTTAATTGTGAAAAAGTGCGCCTTCCCGTGAGCAGATAGAGCATCTCCTCGAGCCTGTCGCCGGCAATAAGCCCTTTATGGGGAAAAGTTGGATCCATCCACAGTCTTCTGGAGATCTGCCCGGCCAGCCGTTTGATCATCTCCAACCTCAGGCCGCAGGCATAGAGGGAGCCGATGACGCTGCCCATACTGGTACCAGCGATATAGTCGGGTACTACTCCCGCTTCTTCCATCGCTTTCAGCGCCCCAATATGGGCCAGGCCCCGTGCCAGGCCGGCGCCCAGCGCCACTCCCACTTTGTAATTCCCAGCCATCTTTACACCTCCGCGCAGGCCCGTGCAGAACAGATCATGCTTACTATACCATTATTCATTAATGGGCGTGAAATAATGCCGCCCTTTTTCTGCCGCATTTAAAAAACCGCCTGCTCATCCTGCGGGCAGGCGGTCCATGATAAGCGTGTGACTCAATCCCGGGGAAATTTCCTTACAATAAGATCGTGGACCTCCGGCGGAACGAGGCTGCTGATGTCTCCGCCAAAGTCGGCGATCTCTTTAACAATACTGGAGCTGAGGTAGGAGTACTTGCTATTGGTCATCATGAATAGCGTCTCTACATCGGGGTTGAGTTTCCGGTTAACCAGAGCCATCTGGAATTCAAATTCGAAATCGGAGATAGCGCGTAAACCTTTTATCACTATGCTGATACCCTTACGCTTGACATACTCGATCAGCAGACCGCTAAAATAATCGACCTCGATCCCTGGATATTTTTCTGTACAGCGTTTCAGCATCTCCAGCCTTTCTCCTACAGTGAATGCCGACTGCTTGCGCGGGTTCTCCAGAACGGCTACCGTTAAATGATCGACGATTGCATGCGACCGGACGATGATATCGAGGTGGCCCTTGGTGATCGGATCAAAGCTGCCGGGGTAAAGTGCTTTTCTCAAATTAGTTGATCCCCCTTTTAATATATCTAAGGCAACAACAGCCATATGGTATAGTTTTTCGGCATATCTTTAGCTTGTTCCTTCTAAAACCGTCCTTTTTTTGAAATGATC
>DUVX01000062.1 GCA_012840855.1 Bacillota bacterium
CAGGGCCGCCGGGCTGCTGCAAAGTGATATTGCGCAGCGGAATCACCGTGGAGATGGCGTGCTTGTAGACCAGCTGCTGCTTCCCTTCCACCTCGATCAACACCGTAAATTGATCAAAACTGCGGATCACACCCTTGATCTGATAACCATTGACTAAAAATACGGTGGTCAGTATATTCTCCTTCCGCAACTGGTTTAAAAATGTATCCTGCAGATTCACCGGTCCCTTCATCAATTGTCCCTCCATTTGTCTTTACCCTGTCTTATAATCTTATTCTCTTCTCAGCCAAAGATTTCCTTTGCGGTATCGCCTATTTTCTTAACAATACCCTCCGGCCCGGCGGTGCGATCCAGCCAGATGATATTTCTCTCCCGCCTGAACCAGGTTAGCTGCCTTTTGGCCAGGCGCCTGGTCTGCGTCTTGATCTCCGTCACTGCTTCTTCTCGCCCCATCTCTCCGGCAATATAGGCAGCAAGTTGACGATAGCCGAGTATCTGCAGCCCCGGTGAGGAGCGGCGGTAGCCCTGCTCCAGCAGCCCCCGGACCTCCTCGATGAAGCCCTCCGCCAGCATCCGCTCCGTTCTCTTCTCGATGGCGCGGTAGAGCTGCGGCCGGGGCAACGTCAGGCCGTAGAGGAGGAGGCGGTAGGGCGGCTCACGCTTTTGCGTATCTTCTACCTGGCGGGAGATGGGACTACCTTCGAGGGCGTAGACCTCGAGAGCCCTGATGATCCGCCGTCGATCCCGGGGGTGAATCTTCGCCGCCGCCGCAGGATCCAGCCGCCCCAGGCGCTGATGCAGCGCTTCTGTTCCCCCGTCGTCGGCTTCCGCCTCCAACCGGGCCCGCAGGGCTTCGTCCTTACCCTTCTCCCCAAAGGCATATCCCGCGATCACCGCCCGCAGGTAAAGCCCCGTTCCCCCCACCAAGAAGGGTAGCCGGCGACGTCGCCACTGTGAAGCGATCACCCGCCGGGCATCGCGCTGATAATCGGCAACGCTGTAATCCTCATCGGGGTTCACCAGATCGATGAGATGGTGCTTTACCAGCTTCTGCTCCGCAGCGGACGCTTTTGCCGTCCCGATATCGAGGCCGCGGTAGACCTGGGCCGAATCGACGCTGATGATATCGGTTCCCAGCTCTCTCGCCAGCTGCAGGGCCAGCTCGCTTTTGCCCGCCGCCGTGGGCCCCACCAGCGCCAGCAGCGGTATTTTTGGGGACATCAGCGGCGCCCTCCCTTGCGCTGAAATCCCCGGTCCAGCTCATCGCGGTGAAACCGTATCACCGTCGGACGTCCATGAGGGCAATGAGCGGCACCGGGGGTCTGCTCCCAATCTCGCAGCAGCTGCTCCGCTTCGCTGTGCGCCAGCGGTTGCCGCGCTTTCACGGCGCGGTGGCAGGCCACCGTCTTCAGAATACGCTCGCGCTCATCTTCACCAGCAGCAGGTTCTCCCTGAAAAAGCTGCTCCAGGATGGTATAGATCTCGCTTTCTTGCCCGCCGCGAATCGAAAAAGGTACCGCCCGGAGAATATAACTATTATCTCCAAAAGGTTCCAACTTAAACCCAGCCTCTTCGAGGAACGGCTTTATCCCGGCGAACTGCTCGCGCCAGGCCGGGGGCATCTCCAGGTGAAGCGGTAACGTCATCTGCGAGCCCCGCCGCTCCGGAGGCCTGGAGATGAAAGCATGATAGAGAACCCTTTCATGGGCGGCGTGCTGATCGATGAGCAGCAGCTCCTCCCCCCGCTGCGCCACCAGGTAACTGTGTAGAAATTGCCCGATAAGGCGGCAGCCCCCCCGCTCGTCCCCGTAACCGGCGGACCCGGAGCCGGCGGTTGCGGACTCTTCCGCCCCCGCCGGTAACGGCGCCGCTTTACCGGTAAAAAATGATTCCCCCTCCAGAGGGCTGCCGGGACGGAGCGGCTCCAGAAGCCGCCTCTGCTCCAGCCGGCCCTGCTCCTGCCCATCCTCTCGCTGCTTCTCTCTCCAGCCGGGACCGCTGTCTTGCAGCGGCAGGGCGTGCAAAGCAGCCCGGGCAGCTCGGAACACAAGTTCATTGAAGAGCCCGGGCTGCTCGAACCGAATCTCACTTTTTGCCGGGTGGACGTTAATATCGAGCAATGCTGGCGAAACCTGCAGCCTGAGAACAGCGAGGGGATGGCGGCCGCGCCCGAGCATCCCTCCATAGGCCCTTTCAAGAGCTCCCACCAGCAGGGGACTGCGTACAACACGCCCGTTGACGACGACGGTAATCCAGCGCCGCGAGGCCCTGCTGTAGTGGGGCGCGCTCAGGTAGCCGTCCAGCGAAACGGCGGCAGAATCGGAACGCTGCAGGGGGAGCAGCGCCCCAGCGGCCTCCCTCCCATAAAGAGCGCCAATGGTGTGGAGGAGCGAACCGTCTCCGGTGGTTCGCAGAACCGTTCTCTTTTCGCTCATCAGAGTAAAGGCGCAGCCGGGATGGGCCAGGGCAAAAGCAGTCACAAGGCTGCTGATCCGAGCCAGCTCCCGCGGCGCACCCCGCAGAAATTTCAGGCGTCCCGGCGTGTTGAAGAAGAGGTCTTCCACGATCACCTCGGTCCCTTCCGGAGCCCCGCTCTCCAATGGGGGAGCACCCTTGCCGCCCTCCCGCCGCAAGCACCAGGCGGCCAGATCATTCTTCCTGCGGCTGGTCAGGGTAACCCGGGAGACCGCTGCGATGCTCGGCAGGGCCTCACCGCGAAAACCGAGGCTGGTGATCTCATCGAGATCGCCCAGTGCTGTAAGCTTGCTGGTGGCAAAACGGGAGAAGGCCAGCTCCAGCCCGGCGGGATCCATCCCGCTGCCGTTGTCGACAACGGCGATCCTTCGCTTGCCTCCTTCGGCAACAGTGATCTCGATACGATCTGCGCCGGCATCGAGCGAATTCTCTACCAGCTCCTTTACCACCGAGGCAGGGTGCTCGATCACTTCGCCGGCGGCAATCTTATCGGCCGTCTGCGGATCCAAAACTCTGATCGGCTTGGATAAGTTTTCAGGCCCCTTCATCTAATCTTCACCCTCACTGTCGGCTCCGTCGTCTTCAAAGAGGAGCTGCTGCAGCTCGTGGAGGTGCTGAAGCGCCTCCAGGGGGGTAAACCGGTTCAGATCGAGCTCCTCCAGCTTTCCCAAAATCTTGCCAGCACTGCCATCCTCCCGGGGCCGCTTGGGAACAAAGGGCAGAAGACTGAGCTGTCTTACCCGATCCCGGGAAGCAGCCGTCTCCAGTTCGGCCAGGATCGCTTCCGCGCGCAGGAGCACCTCGGCAGGCAGCCCTGCCAGCCGGGCCACATTGACCCCGTAACTCTTGTCCGAACGGCCGGCGACCACACGGCGTAAAAAAAGGACATCCTTTCCCTTTTCTCTTACCGCCATAGTATAGTTCTTCACTCCCGGCAGCTCCTCTTCCAGGTTGGTCAGCTCATGGTAGTGCGTTGAAAAAAGCGTCTTCGCCCCGATGCGACGGCCGATATATTCGAGAACACTGCGGGCGATGCTCATCCCGTCGTAGGTGCTGGTGCCGCGGCCGATCTCATCCAGTACCAGGAGGCTGCGCGAGGTGGCCTCCTTAAGGATCGAGGCGGTCTCCTGCATCTCCACCATGAAGGTGCTCAGGCCCCGGCTAAGATCGTCACTGGCGCCTACCCTGGCAAAGATCCGGTCAAAAAGGGGCAGCTCGGCCTCTTCCGCCGGCACAAAGGAGCCGATCTGCGCCATCAGGCCAATTAGGGCGGCGCTGCGGATATAGGTGCTTTTACCTGCCATGTTCGGCCCGGTGATGATCAAAACGGAGCTCTTATCATCCATTGTCAGATCATTGGGCACAAAGCGCTCCCCGGGATTGCGCTCGACGACAGGGTGTCGCCCTTTTTTGATCCGTATCTCCCCCTTTTCCGAAAATCGGGGTCGGCAATAGCGGTAGCGCTCCGCCGCTTCCGCCATGCTCTGCAGGCAGTCGAGGCGGGCCAGCTGGACAGCCGCCGCCTGCAGCAGCGGTACTTCGGTGATCACTTTTTCGCGAAGCGCTTCGAAAAGTTCAAATTCCAGCTGGACCAGCTGCTCCCGTGCGCCCGTGATCTGCTCCTCCATCTCTTTCAACGGTCCCGTGATGAAGCGCTCGGCATTGACCAGAGTCTGCCGACGGGTATAGTCGCGGGGAACCAGCTCCAGGTTGGGCCTGGTCACCTCGATATAGTAACCAAAATTGCGATTATAGCCCACCCGCAGCGATTTGATCCCGGTGCGGTGGCGCTCCTTTTTCTCAAATTGAAGTAGCCAGCCGCGCCCGTCGCTGGTGATGCTCCGGAGACGGTCCACCTCTTCGTTGCAGCCGTCGCGGATGAGGCCGCCCTCGCGCAGCTGAGCCGGAGGATCATCGACCAGGACCGCTGCGATCCGACCCGTTATAGCAGAGAAATCAGGCAGCTGCCGCAGCGATTGCAGCAGCGCTGCCCGGCAGCTATCGAGAAGCCTGGCAAGGGGCGCAATTCTCTCCAGCGTCTCTTTTAAACCTACCAGATCGCGGGCATTGACCCGACCGGAGCAGAGCCTGCTGCAGAAGCGCTCTAGATCGAGCAGATGCTTAAGTTCATCACGCACTTTTCCCCGCAGCAGCGGATCCAGCCTCAGCTCCTCCACCGCTTCCAGGCGCTCTTCGATAAGGTTTTTTTCGAGAAGCGGCTGCTCCACCCAGCGGCACAGCAAACGCCGTCCCATTGCGGTGAGGCAGTGGTCCAGCATGTCAAGAAGGCTTCCCTTACGTTTCCCCTCACGGAGAGTCCTGGTCAACTCCAGATTGCGGGCAGTGATCCCGTCAACAGGCATCCAGCCTCCAGCCAGAGAGAGCTCGAGGTTGCGAAAATGCTTTCCGCGGGCCGGATGCTGCAGACCCTTCAGGTATTCCAGAGCGGCTGCAGCGGCGGCAGTAGCGGCAGGGTAACGCGAGAGGGAGAGCTCCTCCCAGAGCGTCTCGCCCCATTGTTTTTCAAGAATCTTTTTGACCCGCGGGGTACCGGCAGAAAACTCATAAGGAGCTGCAGAGAGCCCCTGGGGCTCGAGATAGGGGCGCAGCTGCTGAGCCGCTTCCGGGGAACAGCAGATCGATTCCGCCGGCTGTAACTGCAGCAAGCTATCGCCTAATAAGGGGAGCGCATCTTCACCGGACCATTCGTTGATCCGAAAATCTCCGGTAGAGACGTCGACGGCGGCCAGGCCATAATACCCCCCCGTCCCGCCGGGCAGCGAGCTGATCACCGCGAGATAGTTGTTTTTGCTCTCTTCGAGCATCTGCGGATCGGTCACCGTGCCCGGAGTGAGGATTTGGGTGATCTCACGGCGCACCAGGCCCCCCTGAGCTGCGGTCTCCCCCACCTGCTCGCAGAGCGCTACTTTGAAACCCTGGCCGAGCAATTTATTTAGGTATGTATCGGCAGCATGGATCGGCACCCCCGCCAGCGGGATGGGGTTCCTCTTGTTACTGTCTCTGGTGGTAAGAACTACATCCATGGCCCTAGCGGCGACGACGGCATCCTCAAAAAATATCTCGAAAAAATCCCCCACCTGAAAAAAAATGATCTTGTCGGGGTGTTGCTCCTTGAAGGAAAGGTATTGTTTCATCATTGGGGTCAATTCGCCCAACCTATCACATCCTCCGTTTACAGACTAAATAAATTCTAGCGGCGTCCCTTCCCGTGCTGCAGGTAACGCTGCAGCACGGTGCGCCCCACGGGCAAGGCCTCCGTGGACGCCCAGTCGCCCCCCTCGATCACCGCCGCCACCACCAGCTCCGGTGACTCGGCGGGGCCGTAGGTCAGGTACCAGCAGATATTACCCTCGCCGCTGTCGAGCTCAGCGGTACCGGTCTTGCCCGCCACTTTAATCCCGGGAACAGCCCCCTTCGCCGAGGGGGCGGCAACGCCGTGCACCGCCGCCACGAGGGCCCGGTGCACCGACTCGGCAACAGCGGGGTCCACCGTCTCCTCTTTCCAGGGGGAAGGCTTTTCCTCCAGAAGCAGGCGCGGCTGCGGGATCGAACCATCGCCCGCAAAGGCGCAATAAAGGAGGGCCATCTGTAGCGGCGTGGCCAGAACTTCCCCCTGCCCGTAACCGCTGTCGGCGAGCTGGAGCTCTGTGTTCATCTTTTCGCGCACCAGGCGCGAGCGTGCCGCGGGAAGCAGGAAAGGGATCTGCTCGCCAAAGCCAAAGCGCTTTCCATAGCCGATAAATTTATCTTCGCCCAGGGCCAACCCCGCCTGCGCAAAGTAGATGTTGTCGGAATATTTCATTGCCTCGTTGAGATCGAGCTCTGTCACTTCCGGGTGCACCCGCCGGATATAGTAATCCCCCCAGGACTTCGCCGGCTGCCAACGTTCTCCCTTGATCCTGATCTTCGCTTCAGGATCTAGTACCTGCGCATCTATCGCCGCGGCGGCGGTGAAGGGCTTGAAGGCGGAGCCCGGCGGATAGATGCCCGAAAGAGCCCGGTTTAGGAGGGGCTGCGCTTTGTCCTCTTGCATCTTCTGCCACTCATCGGCGCCGAACCCGGCGATAAAGGTGTGGGGGTCAAAACTGGGGCTGCTGTAAAGGGCGAGGATTTCACCGCTGCGCGGGTCCAAAGCCAGCACCGCCCCCCTCTTTTTACCCAGTGCTGTAGCGGCGCATCGCTGCAGCTCCAGATCGACGGTGAGAGCGATGTCCTCTCCGTGGACGGGATCTTTTTTGGCAATCATCGCCTTTTCGCTCCCATCGTCCTTACAGATACGCAGGGTATAGCCCTTGCTTCCTGCGAGCCGCTGCTCCAGCGCCGCCTCGAGCCCGTATCTGCCCAGAAGATCGC
>DUVX01000063.1 GCA_012840855.1 Bacillota bacterium
ATAGTCTTTGCCAACATTCTCAGGATTAATCTTGACCACGTCGCCCAATTTCACAGTGATCCCTCCAACAGCATAACAACATTCTCCGCAATCCGTTCCTCCAGCTCCCGCGCCTCCTGGTTGAGCAGACCCAGCTCCTCGTTCAGCTCCTGTAGCCGCTCGTAGAAGTTGCCGTCGTCCTCCTGGCGCTCGGCCACTCCGACATAGCGGCCCGGGTTGAGGCTGAAACCCTGCTCCGCGATCTCCTCCAGGGTGGCTGCCTTGCACAGGCCCGGCACATCGACGTACTTGCCCTCCGGGAAATGATCAGATAGAAGCTCTCCGCCGCCATGCAGGTTCTCGGTAGCCTCGCCTCGATAAAGGCGGGCGATATTGGCCAGGTATTCCACCTGCTCCGCAGTCCACTCACGGTGAGCGCGGTCCACCTGGGTATAGATCTGGCGGGCATCGATAAAGAGCACCTGATCAGCCCGCTCCGTCTCCTTCTTCCCCTTGTCCAGAAACCAGAGGGTGCAGGGCAGCGTCACGGTGTAGAAGAAATTCGGGCCCACGGCCACCATCACATCAACAGCCCGGGCCTCGATCAGTTTCTTGCGGATCTCCAGCTCCGAGCCCCGGGCATCGGAGGCGGAGTTGGCCATGACAAAGCCGGCCCGCCCGCGGTCATTCAGGGCGCTGTGGAAGATCTGGATCCAGAGGTAATTGGCATTGTCCGGCCGCGGCAGGCCGAAGGAAAAGCGGGGATCGTCTTTAAGGCGCTCCTTGTCTACCCGGTTCACGTTGAAGGGGGGATTGGCCATGACAAAGTCAAATTTGCCGCCCCGGGCGGTGCTGTTATGCAGGTCCTCGTAGTATGTATTGCCCTGGCGGATATCCCCGCCCAGGCCGTGCACCGCCAGGTTCATCTTGGCCAGGCGCACCGTCTCCGAGACCCGTTCCTGCCCGTAGATGCTGATGGCGCTGCCGCCGTTTTCACGATGCTCCTCAACAAATCGGGCGCTCTGCACAAACATACCCCCGGAGCCGCAAGCCGGATCGTGGATCCGCCCCCTGAAGGGCTCGATGATGCCCACAATAAGTTTAACAATGCAGGTGGGCGTAAAGAACTCGCCGCCTTTCTGCCCCTCGCTCATGGCGAATTGGCCCAGAAAATACTCGTAGATCTTGCCGAAAGCATCGCCCTCGATATCCATGGGGATGGAGTTCATCAATCGGAGCAGCTCCGTCAGGGTGGGGTTGTCGAGACGGTTATAGTTTTTAGGCAGTACATCTTTCAGATCAGGGTTTTCCGATTCGATGGCCCGCATGGCGTCATTGATAGCCATGCCGATATTTTCAACCTCGGGTAGCTGAAGCAGCGAGGAAAAACGGGCCTCGTCGGGCAGGTACATGATCCCCCGGGCCTGGTAATCGGCGGGCCCGATTTTGCGGCGACCGGTACCCAGGCCGGTCAGCTCTTTCTCGGCCACGGAAAACCTGTAGTCGGCATAACGTAAAAAGATCAGGCCCAGCACCGGAACAGAGTACTCCGAAGCTTTCAGTTTGGAGTTTGCCCGCAGTTCGTCCGCGGCGTCCCAGAGCCGCGCCTCGATGTGATTGTTGTTGTTATTGTTCTGGCTCATCTTGTTCTCTCCGGCATGAATATTCTGCAATGGAAACATTCTGCATCTTATGGTTCTTATTTGACAGGCGCGATGGGTCTTCCTGCCTGGAAGAGCATCTAGACAGGTTTTACCACTGGCTCAAAGGGGGGGCAGACAAAGCGCTTGATGGTGTGAACATGTCAACGCACGGTTTTACGCACGCGTGCGTTAAACCGTGCGTTAAACCAGAACAGGCTTACTCTGTTATCGGTTATTACGCTGTTATCAGGCACTTCTGGCGGAAAAAGCCCCGGAAACAGCGGTACTGCTGCTTCAGAGGCTTTATTTATCGGGCCTCCCCTGAGCATGGCTGCTCACGAGTATGGCATCCTCACCCTACATTAATAGCTTCAAATATTGCTCCAGTTTTTCTTCCAAATAATCAACCACCAGATGCACCATGGGAGTATCATTGTCCTTGCCATAGCATTGGAGTTATAGGTAAATCCAACAAGGAATGCCTCCTGCAGGCGCTCCTATTATATTATTCCTGTAGGCCGTAAGGCTCCCTTTACCATTTCGTCATTTTCAAATAGTCAGTAAATGAATCTGCCGGCAGCATTCTGTTCCGGTCGATCATGTCACACCAGATCTTGTTTCCCTTTGCCTCATCGATGCATCCGGTATCCTTTGCAGCAACCAGGATTCCCCCGGTAGTCAAATGTTTCAACCTGTATTTATCCACATAACTGGTTATATCTTTCAAATTGTTGCTGGCCAAAATTCCGTTATATGTTTTTGCCAGCGCAATTGCCGCTGCTTCGCCTTTACCAATTATTTTTCTGTCCCTGGGAGGTGAGATCGCCAGCTCGTAATAGAGACGATATTCTTCCGTATCGATCAATATTTCTTTTGTGGAAAGACTTCCGCTTGCACATAACCGGTTGATCTTTCGCTTGAAATGGGGAACACAGGGATTGCAGAGTTCATCGTAAACCTGTTTGGGCAGCAGCATCCTTCCGGGATAAAGGCTAAATAGAATACCCTCCTGATTTACTGACAAAAAGGAGGAGAAGCAGTCGGTGTCAAAATAAAGCATACTAGTCATACTGCTCTTCTTTTTGTACGCCAAGCCCGTACACAATATCTCCCCTGAAGCCGTCTAGCAATAGCTCTTCATATTTACCCCTGGAAACAAGTTCCCTGTCCTTTAATTGTTCGATCAGATTGATGTATTTACCAAAGGTAATGTATTGTTTTTCCTTCGGAGAGGGCAGATATAGTTTGCTGTCGAAACCCAGCCTCAGGGCCGATGCTATGACCCCCCTTTTCATCATGTCTGCTTTTTTGCGGGTCAAATAGCCGTCATCGATCAGCCTCCACAGTATCGCTTGCCGGCTCAAGCCAAAAAATTGCTCTATCCTGATCACATCATCCAATTCAAGACTGCCTCTATCCCTGCCCAACTTATGCTTTA
>DUVX01000064.1 GCA_012840855.1 Bacillota bacterium
TCAAACGAGGTGAGCGGCTCATCCAGAAGGATGATCGGCGGCCTGGTGATAAGCACCGTGAGCAGCTGGATCTTGTTTTTCATGCCGTGAGAGTAGCCCTTGATCAATCGGTGGCGATCGTCGTCCTTGAATTTGATCAGCGTGAAGTATTCGTCGATCGGTAAAAGAGTTTTAATTCTGCTCCGGTTTGCAGAAATAAAGAACCTTAAAAATTCGTCTCCCGTCAAGAATTCCGGAAGTAGCGGCTCGGTATAGACAAAGCCCACCTTACCTTCTATTTTTTCGTTTTCATGGCCCCGTAGGCTGATTGTACCCGAGTCGCACTTCAGGTCACCGTAGATACAATTAAAAAGTGTTGTTTTTCCAGCGCCGTTTCGGCCCAGCAAACCGTAAATCTTGCCTTTTTCAAAGGAGAAGCTGGCGTCTCTGAGGACCTTCTTGTTATCAAAGTTTTTGTTTATATTATCCAATAATAAGTTCATTTTTCCCCCAGCAGCTACTATTTTACTCCAGTATAACATGATTTCAGCCTTAGCCTTACCCTTAAAATCTTTTAAATTCACTGCAAAGGGGGAATATGCTATATTAGGGGTAGGGTTCTTAGCATTCTAAAACTAAGAAGGGGTAAGAAAAAATGAATTCAGACCTAAATGTGTTCGATGTGCAGCGCACCTGCGTTCATGACGGCCCCGGAATCCGTACTACTGTGTTCTTCCGCGGATGCAATCTTAGATGCCGGTGGTGTCAGAACCCCGAAGGGCTGTCCTTCAAGGCTGACTCCGGATATTCTATGGGTGATCTGCTCGATATCGTTACGAGAGATAAGCGCTACTACTTTTCTTCCGGCGGTGGGGTGACTTTGAGCGGCGGCGAGCCCCTCCTTCAGGACAGCGACAGCCTTGTCGGCCTGCTGAAGCGCCTGAAAGAGAAAAACATTAAGGTTGCCGTGGAGACGACCTTTCATGTTCCCTGGGAGAATATTAGCAAGGCCGCTCCCTATGTCGATCTCTTCCTCATCGATCTTAAAATTGTGGGCGATGATGAGCTCCACAAAAGATGCACCGGGCGTGACAGCAAGTTGATCCGGGGTAACTTGGAGCGGCTGCATGAACTGAGCGCCGGGGTTAGGTTCCGCATGGTCATGATCCCCGGGATCACCGATGGCGAGGAAAATATAAAGAACACGGCTGAGCTGTTGAAATCACTCGGTTACCGCTCCATCGAGCTGCTGAAATATCACAATCTCTACGAGGGTAAGGCTGAACGGTTGGGCCTTGAATACGAGAAGCTCAATATAACCCCCGAGCAAAGCAGCGCTTCCTTGGAAAAAGGGGTGGCGCTTTTTAAAAAGAGCGGCATCGCTGCCGAGACTACCTCCCTGGAGCAGTCTGAGCCGGGGGCCGAATTTACCGACCGGGTCAAGCAGATCCAGAAAACGATCAGGGGAACCCGGCAGGCTGTCTGTATCGAAGACTCCCTGCTGAAGACAGAGTACTATCGGAAGCACGCCTTCAAGAGACCGTACCGGAAACGCGCTTACAGGAAACCTACGCCTGTACACCGGGCGGAATGCCTCGCGCACACTTTGCGGAACAAAATGATCCGGGTCTACCCCGGGGAGCTGCTCGTCGGCAATTTTACCTCCAAAAGAGTGGGCGGCAGGGTCTGGACGGAGTACCTCGGCTTTCTCGGTGTAGCCCAGGTTCTCGGCGCCAATCGCCGGACGCCGGTTCCGTTCCAGTGCTCTACCCGCGATGTGCTCAAATACTTGACCCGGGTGACGCCTTACTGGTTGCACCACAGCCACCTGCAGGGGGTTCTGCCGAGGCTGTCGGATAAGATCGCCGCCACCGCCCGGATCACGGATTTCAAGCTGGGCATGAACTTCAACAACATCGGCATCGGCCATTATATCGCCAATTACGAAGTTATAATCAAGCTGGGGACGGAGGGCCTTCGGAAAAAAATCGAAGCGCTCCGGGAAGAGAGGCCCGAAAACAACAGGGACTTCTACGAAGGGGCTCTTATCGTGCTCCAGGGACTGGAGGATTTCGGGCAAAGATACGCTGCCTTGCTGGAGGAGATGAGCGCAGGGGAGAGCGATCCCGGGCGCCGCGCCGAGCTGGCGGAAATGGCTGCAATAGCCCGCCGTGTGCCGCGATACCCTGCCCGCAGCTTTCATGAGGCTCTGCAGAGCATGCTGTTTTTGCATGTGGCTCTCTGTCTGGAGGCCAACGAGAATGCCATCTCCTTTGGCCGTCTCGATCAGTACCTCTATCCCTATTACAAGAAAGATCTGGAAGAGGGCAGGATCACCTACGAAAAGGCTAAAGAGCTTCTCTGCCTCTTCATTCTCAAGATGGAGGAGCTCGTGCTAGTGAACAACGGCGAGAGCTTCCCGGAGCTTTTCAAGCTCTTCGAGACCGTCTCTACGGACCAGGCCTACACATTTGGCGGCGTGGATCGGGAGGGCCGCGATGCAACCAACGATCTGACCTATATGCTGCTGGATACCTGCGAGCTGCATCCCCGCTCCGCAGATCCGGCGGCGCGAATTCACAAAGGCAGTCCACCCGAATATATGGAAAGGATCGCCCGGATTTATCTCAAGGGGATCCCCCTACCCCAGCTCTTCAGCGATGAGGTCTATATCGAATCGCTGCTAAAGCATTACCCTGCTACCCTGGAGGATGCCCGGGATTATTCCATCGTGGGCTGCGTTGAACCGGTGGCTTCCAACGATCATTTCGGCAACACCGACTGCGCCAATATGAACCTGGCGATACCGTTTCTACAGGCTCTGAAAGGGCAGGAGCATGATCTGTGGAACTACGGGCCCGGAGATCGCACTGCCTATCTGTTGATCAACTTTTTCACCCATATCTTCAAGAATAAAGGTAAAATGACCGATCTTGTGCAAGCCCGCTGCGACAGGGCCCGTAAGAAGCGCGAGATGAGGAAGGGGCTTCATCACTGCCGCCCGCCAGCCAGTATGAACGAGCTTCTGGAGCGCTTTCAGATACGTCTAAATGCGCTGGCCCGATCAGAATTTGCGGAACAGCAGCGGATGGAAAAAGAGCATTGCACCAACTTCCAGACCCCTCTGGCGTCTGCTCTCTACACGGGGTGTTTGGAGAGCGGGAAGGATGCCACCGAGGGCGGGACCACTTTCAACAGCAGCGGTATCCAGGCTGTCGGTATCACCGATGTGGCCGACTCCCTTCACGCCCTCGATGAGGTGGTCTTCAAGGAAAAGCAGTTCACCATTGATGAGGTCATCGCCGCCGTGGACGATAATTTTGCAGGCGAGAAGGGCGCACAGATCAGGGCGGCGCTGCTGGCGGTGCCCAAATTCGGTGACGACTCCTCACCCGTAGCTACCGCCTGGGTAAACCGGGTCATGGAGATCTTCAACGGCGCTCTCGATTCGGTAAAGAACCACCCCCGCAAGGGCAGGTATTCCGCCGGTTACTATGCCCTGAACCTGGCCAATATCTTCGGTAAAAACACGCCGGCTCTCCCTTCGGGGCGGCTGAAGGGTGTCCCCCTGGCCAACAGTATCATGCCGCACTACGGTATGCGGCAAAACGATCTTTTCTCTGCCCTCAACGCCGTCGCCGGCGCTGAATTTGCCGAGCATGCCGAAAACGGGGTCACGGCGACGCTGAGTATTGACGCCGGATTGTTCCCCGGCCGCGAAGGCGTTAAAAATCTGGCTGCTCTCTTTAAGACATTCCTCACAGAGGGGGGCATGCAGCTCCAGCCCAACGTTCTTGACCGCAATATTTTGCTCGATGCATACAAGAATCCGGAAAAGTACCCCGATCTCCTGGTACGCATAGCCGGTTACTGCGAGTACTTCATCAACCTCTCCGATGAGATGAAGAAGGATATCATCAACCGGTCATACTATTCCAGCTCCGCCTGAGGCGAGACAGCAGTGGGACAGCAGGGCCGGTCCGAAACCACTGAAAAAGTCTTGAGTCAGGGGGACGGTGAGAATCGCCGGGATAAACCGGCATGGAGGAGGGGATGAAAGAGCCCCACATAAAAGGATTAGCTGCACCATTATGGCCCCGAGTCATGCGCGGGCTGTCGCGAGACTGCACGCGA
>DUVX01000002.1 GCA_012840855.1 Bacillota bacterium
GCAGTCCGGCGCAGAGCTGCAGCTGAGCCGCTCCCCTTTCCCGCGAAGAAGCTCGACAGAAGCCTGACAGCAGGTGGAGTAATGAACTAGCGACGGTCCTGGGGGTAAGCGAGGGCCGGGTTCCCCCTCTCCCTGCCCCTCTCCCGCGAGGGGAGAGGGAATATAGGAGAAAACCTCTCCCACGAGGGAAAGGGAATATAGGAGAAAATTTCTCCCACGGGGGGAGAGGGTTCGTGGGTGAAAACTTTTTCCACGAGGGGAGAGGGAATATAGGAGGGAAGCCTGACAGCTGGAAGAGTAATGAACTGGCGACGGTCCTGGGAGTAAGCGAGGGCCGGGTTCCCCCCCCCGGTGTCATGTATGGGTAAGGATCACCACGGGGGGAGAGGGAATATAGGAGGAAGCCTTTCCCGCTGTGGGAGAAGGGATGCAGGCAGCTAGCGTCCGAAGCGGAGCAGCCGATGCAGCATCCGCAGGAAGAGCGTCCCCACGGGAGCGCGCCTGACCTTCTCCTCGATAATTAAGTCCACGGCAGCCCTCTCCCCATCACCATAGCTGACTCGCAGTTCCCCCACCTTCTGGTGGCGTTTCAGCGGCAACTCAAAGGGAAATATCTTGAGCTCCTTTGTATAATCCTCCTCTGCGCCCTGCGGCAAGAGAAGGCTCAGGTTCTTTGCGGCCACTACCGCTGCCTCGTGTGGGGCGCCCTTATTCATCGGGATGACGGCCACCTCCGCTCCTTTTTTCACCACTGGTACGCTTTTGTAGTTGCTGAAGGCGTGATCGAGGAGCATCTGTGCCGCATCGAAGCGCTCTTTCTCCGTGGGAGAGCCCATCACCACGGCCAGGAAACGGCTTTTCCCCCTCTGAGCCGTAGCGGCGATGCTGTTACCCCCTTCGCGTGTATAGCCCGTCTTCAAACCATCGCAGCCGGGGTAATCGACAATCATCCGGTTGGTATTGCTCAGGAAGACCTCGCCGGAGCGGATCTTCCCCTTCAAGAAATGCTCATCCATCCAGATGGTGGCCCAGCGGTGAATGCGCGGGTACTCCAGCAGAGCCAGGCTCATGAGCATGACATCGTAAGCGCAGCTGTAATGATCGGGGGCGTGAAGGCCGTGGGGATTGCAGAAGTGGCTATTCTTTAATCCCAGGGAGGCCGCTTTTTCGTTCATCAGCTCGGCAAACCCCTCCACGGAGCCGCTGATATGCTCGGCCACAGCCACAGCGGCGTCATTGGCCGAGCCCACTGCCATCCCGATGAGCAGGTCCTCCAGGGAAACCCGGTCTCCTTCGCTGAGGAATATCTCCGAACCGCCCATCGAGGAGGCCCTTGCACTGATTCGCACGCTGTCGTCCAGGGCGATCCGCCCCTCCTGCAGATGCTCCAGCGCCAGGAGCAGGCTCATGATTTTCGTCAGGCTGGCCGGATATAGTTTTTTGCGGCTGTTCTCCTCCCAGATGATCTTGCCGCTGTTTACTTCCATCAACAGCGCCGCTTCGGCTTCAAGCTTGAACCCCGCTTCTTCTTCGGTCCCAGGTCCGGTTTCAGGTTCAGTTTCCGCTTTCACAAAAACCCCAGGATCGGGCAGCCCCATCAGAGCGGCAAACAGAAGCAGCGGGATAATCCCTCGTAAAAATTTCACCGCGCCAGTCCCCCTTCATTTTTTACTATTTTCTCCGTGGGGGAATGAAATCATACCGCGCCGCTGATTAAGCGCCGCCCGGGGGATGGTACTACCGGCTGTGAAGGAATGATTTGCCCTTCTCCAGAGGAGGAAGCTGCAGCCAGGAAGCGGCGGAGGCGCCGAGATCGGCGAAGGTGTCGCGCGTCCCCAAGTCGACAGGGTGCTCTATGGCAGGGCCTATAGCGATAAGGGGAACATATTCCCGGCTATGATCTGTGCCCGGCCGGGTAGGATCGCAGCCGTGGTCGGCGGTAATGAATAGAAGATCTGCGGGCCGGAGCCGCTGAAGCAGTGCGCCCAGAAAGCGGTCAAAGCGCTCCAGGGAAACGGCAAAACCGGCGCTGTCATTGCGGTGTCCGTAAAGGGTGTCGGTGTCGCCGAAGGTGGCCCAGAGCAGCCCCCGGGGGATCTCTTCAGTGAGCTCCACAAGGGCGGCGGCAGTGGCCTCATTGTCCCCGCCGGGCCGGTGAACAGTGATGCCGCGGTGATTAAAGATATCGGCAACCTTCCCGATTACTGCCACAGGATAGCCCGCTTCAGAGGCGCCATCGAGCAGGGTGCGGCGGGGCGGCGAAAGCGAGAAGTCCTTCCGTCCCCCGGTGCGTTTAAATGCGCCGGGGGTTCCCACGAAGGGGCGGGCGATAACCCGGCCCACGGCATGATCGCCTTGCAAGATCTGCCGCGCAACGCTGCACCAGCGGTAAAGCTCCTCCGGGGAGGCGATCTTTTCGTGAGCGGCGATCTGAAAAACGCTGTCCGCCGAAGTGTAAACGATGGGCGAAGCGGTCTGCAGATGGAGCTCTCCCAGCTCCTCGATGATCTCCGTTCCCGATGCGGCGAGGTTTCCGAGAACGGGCCGCCCGATCGCCTTTTCGAAGGCGGCTATAATCTCCGCTGGAAAGCCGTCGGGATAGACCGGGAAGGGCTGTTCTGTGATCACCCCCGCCAGCTCCCAATGGCCGCTTGTGGAATCCTTCCCGGCGGCCTTTGAGGCCAGGCGCCCGTAATATCCCGCCTTACCGGGCGCTAAAGGTCCGCCGGCTGGGAAGCGGTGGTCCGAAAGCTGCAAAATCTTTCCCAAGCCCAGATCCATCAGGTGAGGCAACCGGGGCGGTCCCTCTTTTGATAATACGTGCAGTAGTGTATTCGCCCCATCATCACCGTAAGCAGCGGCATCGGGAAGGGCCCCCACGCCAGCCCCGTCGAGCAGGGCGATGATCGCCCGCCGCTGCAAAAGTGGGTTTTTCTCAGGCTCGCGGGTGGGTTTTGTCATAGACTTCACGGATCTTGCGCCGGGTAATCTGTGTATAGATCTGGGTGGTGGAAATATCGGAATGACCCAGCATCTCCTGAACAGAGCGAAGATCGGCACCATTTTCAAGAAGATGGGTGGCGAAAGAATGGCGCAGGGTGTGGGGGGTAACCTCGTCACTCAGTTTCGACTGGCGCGCATATTTCTTTAAAATTTTCCAGAATCCCTGTCTCGTGAGGCGGCGTCCATGGTGATTGAGGAAGAGCGCATGCTCATCCCTGCGCTTGAGCATCTTCTGGCGACCAAGGGAGAGGTATTCGCGAACATACTTTACCGCTACGGAGCCCACGGGGACGATCCGCTCCTTCATCCCCTTACCCCGACAGCGCAAAAAACCTGCTTCCGGGCTGAAATCGGTCACATTCAGGGAGACCAGCTCAGAGACACGGATCCCCGAGGCATAGAGTAGCTCCAGCATCGCTTTGTCGCGCATCCCCGCCTGGTCGTCATTGCGCGGCTGCTGCAGCAACCGATCCACCTCTTTGGTGGTGAGTACGCGGGGCAGCTTTTTCTCTATGCGCGGCGATTTAACGAGCTGGGAGGGGTTGCTGTCGATCAGGTTATCCTGCACCAGGAAATTAAAAAATGAGCGTATCGATGCCACATTGCGCGAGATGGTGGAGGCAGCCCGTCCGGTTTTTTTTAAACCCATCAGGTAGCGGGTGATCTGCTCTCGTTTAACATCTGCCGGTGAGGAAACCTTTTCCCGGCCCAAAAACTCAAAAAAATTATTGAGGTCACGACGGTAGGAGTCTACCGTATTTTTAGCCAGCCCTCTCTCCACGGTCAGGTAATGCGAAAACTGTTCGATCCAAGAATTCATGCGGTAGCTACTCCCATCATCTTTATGCAAATTCTACTACCAATTCCACAATAGGATTGTCAAATCCTTTTTTTCCTGCAATAACGGGTAATTATTGGATTGCCGGAATCAACCATTTTACAAAAAGGGGCGAGATATAGGCTTCTACCAGAATTGCCGCCCCCATCAGCACTGCTGCCAGGAGAAGGATGAGCAGATAAGGCCCCAGCTGTTCACGCAAAGGACGGGGCCGCCGCTCCAAGGCGCAGCGCAAACGGAACCAGGAGAGCGAAAAAGCGGTGACGCTGCCGAGGATCACCGCAGGAATCAGGATTAGGTTATGGGGCAGGACCGCACCGGCAGCAAATAGAACGCCGCGCAGCGAATTTCGCCTCACCAGGAAAGCCACCGTGAACCCCAGGGAAAAGCCCCGCAGCCCCACCAGCCCGGCGATAAGCGGGAAACCGAAGGGGAAGAGCCCAAGAAAGGATATCAACAGCAGATAACGAAAATTTATATGTAGCGACTGCCGAAAAATAGCGCCCTGTTCGGTACCGCTGCAATCCTGTAATCCCTCCGCCAGAACCATGAAGTAACGGTTGAGCTGCAAAAGCTGCTCCTCTCCCAGCCCCCGCAGAGAGAGCGCCCCGGCGAGGACGCCGCCAGTAAAAAGGGCGGCGATGAGGATATAGATCCCCATATTATTCCGAAAATATTCCTCTATTTTGCGCCGCCTCTCCTCCAAGCCTGCGCCCCCCGGCCAGAGATACGCTTATCCTTATGCGGCGCCGTACATGTTTATGAGCTCAGGAGCCCGGCCAGCTGCAGGGCGATAATCGTTTTGCCATCGTTTATCTTTTTGTCCAATACGAGCTGCCGCGCCTCCTCCAGATCCATCCAAAGCGGCTCCAGCACCTCGGTCTCATCCTCCGCAGGCACCGCTTCGCCGATGGTGACTCCCCGGGCCAGGTAAAGGTAAATCTTCTCATCACAGAAGCCTGGTGAACTGTAATACCAGGCCAGCTCCCGCCACTCTCCCCCCCTGCAGCCCGTTTCCTCGAGCAGCTCTCGCCGGGCGCAGGTGAGCGGCTCCTCGCCCGCTTCAAGTTTCCCCGCCGGCACCTCCAGCAGGATCCCGCCCACCGCCTGGCGGTACTGCCTTACTAGCACCAGGCGCTGCCGCCCGTCGAGCGCCAGGATAGCGACAGCCCCGGGGTGCTCCACTATCTCTCGCAAAGCCGGCTCCCCTCTCCCGGGCGTAAGCACCCGATCGCGGCGCAGATTGACGATCTTTCCCCGGTAAAGGTACTCTGTTGAAACCGTCTTCTCCCAAAGATCTTTTTCCATCTCTTCCATCGCTGTCTTCTCTCCCTTCCCCGTTTCCCTCCAGCATCTCCAGTGCTGCGACGGCAGAGACGGCGGCGGCATCGAAAAAAGAGGGATCATCGTCGTAGCGCCGCCCCATGCTCTCTACCGCTTCAAGCCCCAGCCCCAGCCGCTCCATGATCGCCGGTAGCGGCGGGGCGGGGCGCACCTGCAGCCGGTGCCTCAGAAGCAGCCCCCTTGAGGCCAGTTGCCGCAGGCACAGACGCAACCGCGGCATCAGCGGCAGCACCAGACGCGCCGGGGCCAGCGCCGCCAGCTCCAGCGCCGTCAGGGTATGGTGGCTCACGCCAAAGTGGCGCCGCCGCCTTTCGGCGAAGCTGAGGCGGGGGATGAGCAGGGGCGCCCCCCCCAGAGCGCTGACGCGATTGACCTGCTCGCCCGCCTCCATCCCGCTGAATCCAAGCCTGCTACCCGTGCCGACGCTGCCCGGTCCCGGAGCGATGATCACCGCATCCGCCCCGATTAGCTCCCGGCAGGCGGCGAGGGCGGAGTAGACATTGACTGCTTCGAAGTCGCCGCCGAAGGCATGGCCGCTGGTGACCGTCCCGCTGAGCAGCCCTCTCTCCTTCAGCCGGGCGACGATGCGGCTGAATGCCAGCGGTAGCGCCGTTCCATCGGTCATGATATAGGCGATCCGGCAATCGGGGCGGTAATATTTCAGCACTGCCGCGGCCGGTGCCACCATACTGTGCAGCTCACCGATGAGCACCGGCATCCCCGCGAGACCCGTAAAGCGGTCCAACCGAGGGCGGTGGCCCGAAGCTCTCTCCTCGCAGCTGAGCACCCGCATCTGCCAGGGCGTATAGCGCAGCTTCATGATATGGCCACAGCCGCGAAAGGGTGGAGGAGGCCGGCTAAAATTAAACTCGACAAAATGCAGCCCCCCGCTGCCCAGGGACAGGTGAATCGCAGTGGTATTGAGAAGAAGCAGATCGCCGGGGCCGGCGCGGCCCGTGAGCCGCTCATAGTTCAGAGCAACGCTTTCGCCGCCCTCGACGATGACGCGCAGCTCGCTCACATCCTCCCGCCGGGAAAGCAGCTCGCTGACTCTGCCGATGCGATGACGGATCATCTGCCGACCACCTTTCCATATTCTTCGACAAACCGCCGGATAATCCTTGCCGGAAAATAGGCTTGCTCCACCGCTCCCGCGCCTTTAGCCATATTTTTCACGGAAGCGACCCAGGTGATCAAGCCTGCGCAAAATTGCGCTCTTCTCGATCACCTTGCTGAGCGAGGAGAACTCGCAGAAGAGATGGAGGGCAACCAGGATCATAAGCAGTGGCGCCCGGTGGGATGCCGGCAGGTGAAGCGCTGCGCCTACCCCCAAAGCGGCTCCCAGCAGGTTAGCGCCGCAGTCCCCGAGCATCGCCGCCGCCGCCAGATCCAACGGAGCAACAGCGAGGGCCCCGATGAGCAGAGGAAGCAGCAGCAGCGCGGCGGGGCCGGGTGTCCGCGCCAGAAATATCACCAGCAGCGCCCCGAAAAAAAACACCTTCAAGGCCCGGCCGGGGCGGCGATCGAAGAGGTTCAGCGCATTGGCGCTGAGCAGGATCAGCAGCGTCGCCGCCAATCGCCGGCCCGGCGGTAGGGGCAGGCTTCCAGCGAAAAGGAGCGAAATCAGCAGAGCCATAAAAGCTTTCAAAAAGCCTGCGGTCAACCTGCCCCGGCAAAGAGCCCCAAAATGACCCTTAAAGCCCCTTATCTCTTCGCTGATGAGATCATCCCAAAGGCCGAGAAAGGCAAAGCCGGCCCAGAGAAATAGGACCGCAAAGGGAGGGGCCGCCCCGCCCAGCCATTGCGCTGCCGCTGCGCCGGACAGGTAACCCAGCAGCAGGGCGGGCCCCAGGGCCGCCGGCAGGGGCTTGCCCCGGTAGTTTGGCCTGGACGCCCCCAAACGGTGATAAAAATCGATGATGCAGCGGCCGATGGCGGCGCTCCCCAATGGGGTGAGCAACAGCGCTATGGCGGCGGCAGGCAGCGGGATCATCGGTGCGACGCCCCTCTTCTCCCGAACAGTCGCCTGCGCCGCAGCCAGAGCTCGCGGAAAACGGCCCACCCCTGGCGGCCCCGGTGCAGGATTGAGGAGAGATCGCGTCCCCTTTCGCGATGATGCATCGCCGTCGGCGTCTCCACTACGGTGCACCCCTGCTGCAAAAGATCAAGGGTCAGGGCGAGTTCCAGGCCGAAACCTCGAGGTGGAAATGAGAGCGCTTGCAGGAGCTCACGACGTAGAACCCTCTGCCCAGAGAGCGGCTCCCTCATCCGGCGGCCCGTGCAGCGGTAGATCGCCCAGGCCGCCGCTCTTTTGACCAGACCGAAGCCGCCGCGCCGCTCTCTTTGGGGAAAGCAAGCTACGGCCATCGCAGCTTCATCCCGGCGTACCGGCGCCATCAGGCGCACCACCTCCGCCGCCGAGCAGTCCAGATCGGCGTCAATGAGGGCAATATGGGGAGCGGTGGCGAAGCGCGCCCCGTAGAGAACCGCCCCACCCTTGCCCATATTGCGCTGCAGGCGGATTACCTGCGCCCCCGCCAGGGCCGCCCTCGCCGCCGTATCGTCGCCGGAGCCATCATCAATAACCAGCACCCGTCTGATCTGCGAAAGCCTCAGGAGCGCGGAGACGGTGCTACCGATGGAACGAGCCTCGTTGTAGGCAGGAATAAGGGCATCAATCTCCATGCGTCCCCTCTCCCTCCTCCTGAGCCGGGATAAGACCATCACTTCCCCGGCCAAAACCGTAATGTCCGCTGATATCGCCGGCAATCATCTTCAGGAGAGCCATCTCCCCCCAGAAGGTATCAATATTGTCTACCAGACTAAGGCCCTCCCCTTCCGGAATTCCCTCCAAGTGGCCCTCATCACGCCAGGGGAAAAGGGCGATCACCCGCTTTCCTCTTTCTTGCAGCGCCTGCCAGAGCGCCGCAAAGTGGCAGGCGGCGTTGAAATCAGCTCCCTCCAGCAGAAGAAGGGTGCAATCCGGCGGCTCCTGCGGAAAAGAAGCGCCTGCTTCGGGGGAGAGCAAACCCCCTTCAATCAGCGCCGCCGCTAACTCTTCTTCGGGCCCGCTCAGGAGAGCAGCGAGCTCTCCCGCCGCTTCCCGCTGCTCCTCTGTTCCCTCACCTGTTTGAGCGGGTTCAGGGAGCGAGATAACCGCCAACGCCGCCCCCGCTCCCTTCAGCAAAGCTTCAAGCGAAGCGCGCTCCTGCTTGCGGGCGCAGAAGATCATGATCGACTTTCCTTTTAGCGATCCGTCGAAATGGCGCCGGATCGGCGTTTTAAGCATCTCCCACCGCTGTAGCTCCGCCTCCTGCCGCCGCTTATCTGCGCGGAGACGCGCTAATTTTTCTTCCATGAGCTGGATAACATCACGCTGGTTGGCCACAAGCACACTGTCGCCGAAAGAGACCCCGATGAGGATGCCCAGGGCCAAGGCGATGAATACGGCGGTGACAGCGGTGAGATATTCACGGAAATTGAAGATGATCGATCAACCCCCTCCATCCGGGTAGGGAATAGCAAAGCTGATCATGCTCGCCCCTCTGCTGCTCAGAGCAGCAGTTTCAACCGGAAAATGAAGAGACGGAAAAGGTGCTGAACCACGGGAGAAAAGAAGATCATCGTCAGCAGCGGAGTCAAGCCGGCGGCGATAAAAAGAGGAAGCAGCAGACCCGCACTGCGCGGCTGGTAGAGCCGGTTCACCCCTTTCGCATCGATGAGGCGATCCCCCACCTTGAGCCGCGCCAGGAAAGTACTGGCCATGCCCCGCCGCCCTTTCTCCAGGAATTCCGTTACCGAAAAGTGCGCGCCCACGGCGACAATCAGCGCCGCCCCCAGATCGTGGGCCAGGAGCATCGCAATATCTTCGCTGGTCCCCGGCGCCCTGAAAAGATGGTAGTCCAGGCCGAGAAGCTGCAGCCTCTCCTGCCCCGGCACCCCCCGGCCGTCGCTATAGGCGTGCACCACCCGTTCCCGCGCCTGCCGCAGGGTCCCATCGCTGACGCTGTCCATATCGCCGATGACCAGATCAGGAATGAAGCCGCATTCAAGGAGGGCGTCACCGCCCCCGTCTACTCCAACGAGGACCGGTTTCTTTTCGCGCAGATAGTTGTTGATCGCCCGCAGGTCTTCGCGAAAACCCTTTCCCCGGATGACGATCACCGCCTCCCGGTCCCGGAAATCTGTCTTCACCTGCGGCAGCTCGATCTGCCCCGTCACCAGCCCGCGCTCTCGATAGGCGTGATCGAGTGTGTTGACTACAAATTGTTCAATGATCCCCCCCCGCCGGCGCAGCGCTTTTTTATGGATCTCCTCGCAGCTGTTTTCGGTGAGTTGAATCCCCCGGGCGGGCTCATAACCGCGGCGGTAGACCCTCCCACCGGCCACCCCGATGAGCTCACCCTCGCGGGCGCTCTCAAAAAATGGCGCTCCCAGGCTTTCCACAAGATGAAGGCCGCGTCCCAGCAGGTACTGCAGCGCCAGCGGCGGGAAAAGGCCGCTGCAAAAGGGATCGCGGTTCAATACCACCCTTACCCCGCAGCGGACCAGCCCTTCTGCGGCGGTCCAATCGAGATCGCGGTGCGCAACCAGGGCGATCTCTCCGGGACGGATCCGCTGGAGGAGCTCCTTCGTGGAGCGATCCTTGCGCACCCTGCCCACCAGGAGGTTATCTTCTCTTCGCTTCAGCGTCCAAAAAAAGATGGTTTTCTCCATAGCATCCTTCTTTATCTTTCCCCAAAGAGCGGCTGACATATAAAACAATTCAACCCAATCTAGCCGTAAAGGCGATAAGCTGACAAATTAATGTTGCCCCTTTATGTCAACAAGGAGGCATAAATTCCGCCGTAGCGGACAATTTAAAAAAGCTTCTGCAGCACAACATATTTAGAAATCCCTCGGAAAGGCTGGCCCGATCATGAAATTACGACGCTTCAGATATATAGCAGTCATCATTATTGCTCTTTTGATCGTCTCCATGGCTCTTACGGAATGGCATCTGCAGGCAAATATCATCGACCATATTCGTATCAACCTTGGCGACTCGCATTATGTAAACTTACAGATCCCCTTTCTATATGTCCGTGTAGACCGCCGGGATGTCCTCCTCTTCAACGGCAACCCTGCGCCCCCTGGCAGCAGCCGGGTGAACGCCCCCATCAGTCTGGAAGGGCAGAATTTAGGGCAGGTGAGGCTGGAGTTCTCCCTCTTTGGATGGATCCCTCTGCGGCAGATCACGGTGAATGTCCTGCCGGAGGTAAGGCTCATCCCCGGCGGACACTCCATCGGGATCAAGCTGCGTTCCCAGGGCGTCAACGTTGTCGGATTTTATTACCTTAATATCAACGGCAAAAGCCTCTCGCCGGCGCGGGATGCGGGGGTAAAGATCGGGGATAGCATCCTCGAGATAGAGGGAAAAAGGGTCGATGACGCCCTCGATGCAGCCCGCCTCCTGGAAAAGAAAGCGGGTAACAGGGTGGAGCTTCTGCTTAACCGCCGCGGTAAAAAGATCCGGCTCACCCTGCAGCCGCGCTACTCGCCCGCCGACAGCGCTTACCGGATCGGTCTCTACCTGCGCGATTCTGCAGCAGGTGTAGGCACGCTCACCTTCTACAATCCCCGGAGCGGCCGCTATGGGGCCTTGGGGCATATTATCCTCGATTCCGACACCAATCAGCCGATCAACCTCAGCGAAGGCTCTATTGTCAAAGCAAAAATAATTGATATAAAAGCAGCGCAGAAGGGGCAGCCCGGCGAAAAAACGGGAATATTTGTCGACGGCATCTACGGTGATATTACCAGAAACAGCCCTTACGGTATCTTCGGGAATATTGATGATTTCCGGAAAACGGGGGCGCCCTACTCCAGCCCCCTACCGATGGCGCTCTCCAGCCAGGTCGAAACAGGGCCCGCCGAGATCCTCACTGTCATCGAGGGCGAGACTATCGGCAGCTTCGCCGTGGAGATCGAGAAGATCGCTTACCAGGCTGATCCGGCAGGGAAGGGTATCGTTATCCGGGTTGTCGATGAAAGGCTTCTGCAGAGCACCGGTGGGATCATCCAGGGGATGAGCGGCAGCCCCATTATCCAGAACGGCAGGCTCGTTGGGGCGGTCACTCATGTCTTTATCAACGATCCCACCCGGGGCTATGGCATCTTTATTGAGTGGATGTATCAGGAATCTGAAATATTTGCCAGCAATTGAATATTTTATTTGTTACAAAGAAGGAATTTAAATCCATATGTCGAATATTTTGTAGGGCTTGAATAATCACAATACATTTTGAGGAGGTCAAAGAGATTGAAGATTGTTGTGGCCGATGATAACCGCGAGTTAAATGATTTGCTGTCCTCTTACCTTTCCATGCAACCCGACTTTGAGGTTGTCGGAAATGCGTACGACGGAAAAGAGGTTTTGAAGATCCTCAAGGATCACCAGGTCGACGTTTTGATCCTCGATATCGTCATGCCCCATCTGGACGGCATCGGGGTGCTGGAAGCGCTGGCAGGCTCAGAACATAAACCACATGTGATCATGCTTACGGCATTCGGCCATGAAAACATTACCCGTAGGGCAGTAGAGCTGGGTGCTTCGTATTATATCCTGAAACCTTTTGACATGGATCTGCTTTCCGACAGGATACGCCAGATCAACGGCACAGAGACGCCGTTGCCCTCGCTCTCAGGGGCCGCCGCGGCGGTAACGGCCAGAGAGAAACAGCGTCAGCGCCCGCTCAACGAGGAGGTTACCGGAATCCTGCATCAGATCGGAATCCCCGCCCATATCAAGGGTTATCTTTACCTGCGCGACGCCATCCTTATGGTCGTCGAGGATATCGATCTGCTCGGTTCAATTACAAAGGTTCTCTATCCCGAGATCGCCGAACTTTTCAGCACCACTTCCAGCCGGGTGGAAAGAGCGATCCGGCATGCCATCGAGGTGGCCTGGTCTCGCAACAATGTGGATATCATCAAAAAATTCTTCGGCTATACTATCGATGCGGAAAAGGGCAAACCGACGAACTCCGAATTCATTGCCATGATTGCCGATCATCTTCGCCTTAACCAGGAATCGTATACGGCTTTCAACTGATCCGGGTAGAGCTAAGCCACCGGGGGACAGCCAATTTTTATCGGCCTGTCCCCTTATGCTTTGTAGGTAGTTCACCTGCTCTTTTCTTTAAAGCGCTCCGCTCTCTCGAGAAGGCTGTCTACATGCTCCAGGCCGGCACGATCTACCGAGGCCCCATCGAGCATACGCGCAATCTCCATGCGGCGCTCTGCGGACTCCAGCATCTCCGCCAGGGTCTGGGTGCGCTCCCCGGAGAGTTCTTTGTAGAGCCGGATATGATGGTCGGCCATGGCGGCAATCTGGGGGCTGTGGGTAACACAGATCACCTGGTGGTGCTTTGCCAGTAGGGCCAGCTTTTCCGCAACGGCCTGAATTGGTGCCCCGCCGATTCCGGCGTCAACTTCATCGAAGATGAGGATGGGAATCCGCTCCTGCCCGGCAAAGATCGCCTTGATCGCCAGCATGACTCGCGACATCTCCCCACCCGAGATGATCTTCGCCAGCGGTTTCACCGCTTCGCCGGGGTTGGCTGAAAAGAGGAATTCGATCCGATCGCCGCCGCGCGCCGTGCAGCTTTCCAGCTCGGATATGCTGACGCGAAAGCGGGAACGCGGAAGGGCGAGCTCCTGTAGGGCGCTCTCCAGTAGCGGTTCCATGGAGGCGGCAGCCTCGACGCGCAGCCGGGTGAGTTTGCGGCAGGCCCCGGTGAGGCGCTGGGAGAGCTCCGCAATCTTAGCCTCCAGTTCGCGGGCGAGGCTCTCGCTGTTGCGAAGGCGGTCCAGTTTCTCAGCCGCTGCTTCGCCGAAAGCGATCACCTCCGCCACCGTGGATCCGTATTTCTTCTTCAATGCGAGCAGTTGCTCCAGCCTTTTCTGGATCGCCTCCAGCTCGGCGGGATTGTACTCAAAAGAAGCCTGGTAATCGCGCAGGGTAAAAGAGATCTCCTCGAGCTGCGCGGCAGCGCTCTCCAGCAACCCCACCAGGGAAGCCAGCGCCGGGTCGATCTGCGCCGCCTCCTTCAGGCGATCCCGGCAGGCTGCCAGAGCGTCGATCACCGCGGGGGCCGCACGGCGCTCATCGCCCCGGTAAAGCTCGTTGTAGCTGTCCTCGACAAGTGCGGTGATCTTTTCGGCATGGGCGAGAATCTTCTCTTTCTTGAGCAGCTCCTCCTCTTCATCCCGCTCCAGCCGGGCTTCTTTAATCTCTTTTGTCTGAAAAGAAAGAATGTCCATGCGCCGCTCCCGTTCGGCGCTGTCGCGCCCCAGGGCGGCTAAATTGTTCTTCAGTTTCCCCAGCTCCCGGTAAAGTTCCGCCACCTCTTTGCTGGCGGCAGTGATCTTTTCACCGCCGTAAGCATCGAGCAGCGCCAGCTGGTAATCGGGACGCAGAAGCGACTGGTGCTGGTGCTGCCCGTGCAGATCAACGAGCATCTCCCCCAGCTCTTTCAGGAAAGCGATCGGCACCGCCCGGCCGTTAACTCTTCCGACACTGCGGCCGCGCCGGGAGAGCTCGCGGGCCACAATCAATGTCTCCCCGTCCTCGATCCCCGCTCCGGCAAGCATCTCCCCGATCTCGGGAAAAAAGCGATGGGCGGATTCAAAGATACCCTCGACAAAAGCGTTCTCTTCCCCCTGGCGTATCTGATCGATATCAGCCCGCTCCCCTAAAAGCAAGTTGATCGCACCGATCACTACAGATTTACCCGCCCCCGTCTCCCCGCTGAGGATATTCAGCCCCGGCCCCAGCCTTAAAGTGAGATCTTCGATGAGAGCAAAGTTGGATACGCGTATCTCGCCAAGCATCCGCTGAGAGCCTCCTTCGGCCGCCCGCTCTCAATCCTTCAGTTTTTGATGGAGCAGGCGGTAAAAAAAGTTGTCCCCAAAGTGAACCAGTTTTACTTTTTGCTCCGATTTTTGAACAAATATTTCATCACCATCTTCCAGGGAAAAAGCGACCTGCCCGTCAGCGGTGAGAACAACCTGCGCCTGGCGGGTATCGACGCGCATGCAGATCCGCTCTTCCGCGGTGGCGATGACGGCGCGGTTATTCAAGCTGTGGGGGCAGATCGGGGTGATCACGATAAGCTCCAGGGAGGGGTTGACGATGGGGCCGCCGGCGGAAAGGGAGTAGCCTGTAGATCCCGTCGGCGTGGCGATGATCACCCCGTCGCCGGAGTAACTTTCTAGAAAATTGTCATTGATGGTGGTGTTGAGGGTAAGAATTCTGGAAAAAGGGCCCCGCGAGATGACGATATCATTTAACGCAATAAATTGTCCCATCATCTCCCCTTTTCTCATGACGGCAGCCTGAAGCATCATCCTTTCCAGGAACTGATAGCGCCCCGTGAGGACATACTGCAGGTAGCGATCCATCTGCTCTACTTCGATCTCGGCAAGAAAGCCCTTGTGACCGAGATTGATGCCCAGTATGGGCACTTCCCAGGCGGCCAGATCGCGGGCCGCCCGCAGGATCGTTCCGTCGCCGCCGACAACGATGAAGATATCAACGCGATTGCGCCAGTAATTTAGCCTCTCCCCCAACGAGCCTCCGGCCAGGTAATCCGTCTGCTCCGGGGCGGCCGTCAATATCGCCACCCCGCGCTGTTCAAAGAAGTCGCAGATCCTTTCCACCACCAGGGCCGAGTTCTCTTTTTGCCAGTTTGGAATCAGTCCGATGCCGCGCATGGCCCCTCCTTTACAGAATAACGCCTTTTAGGATCAGGTAACCGAGATAGATCGCCCCCAGGGAGATAACCAGCAGAGCCGCCCGGCGAAGAAGGCGCTCCCGCGGCCCCGCTTCGCCCTGAAAAGAGAAGCTGATCTCCTGCAGCTGCCCCTTCTGTTCCTGGTAGAAAAAGATACCGTCTGTCTGAAAGAAAAGGTGGTCCAGTAGCAGCTCGCGGCGCAGGGTGGGCCAGTGGAGCGGCCCCTCCCCCCTGACCACCTTTACCAGATAAGTTTTACCGCCCCGGGTAACAAGAAAATTGCCCTCATAGTTGAAACTCTTCTCTTTCCCCCCCACCGTCATCGTCACCGGCAGGGCGGGGTGGATCTCGGCGAGAGAAAAGCCGCTGGACTGCAGCTCATGCCACGCCTTCTGTTCCCTGCGGGTGAGCGGCCGATCAACGCGGCGCGCCGATTTTTTTCTTTTTTTACCTTTTCGATTAAATAGATAGAAGAGCAGATAAGATCCGGACAGAAGCAACAACCACAAATAATCCTGCCGGCGCAAGTGATC
Organism: Bacillota bacterium; assembly: GCA_012840855.1. Classification (GTDB taxonomy): domain Bacteria; phylum Bacillota; class Dethiobacteria; order DTU022; family DTU022; genus JAAZPQ01. The sequence continues at coordinate 15,495 of DUVX01000002.1, forward strand.
ACCACCCGGCACTGAACTATATCTTATATTCGCCGGATCCCGGGTAATTCCTTTACCAGCGCCCTATCTTGCCAGCTCGCGGTGGGCCTTCCCGACAATCGCGTCGAGCTCTCCCTCCAGGCCCTCCGGACAGGCGCAACCCTCCTCCTGCAGTCTCCAGTGAACAAAATACTCCAGGTTGCCCCTGGGCCCGGGAAGGCGCGAGTAGCTGCAGCCCATGATGCAGTAACCGATACCGCAGGCAAAAGCAGCGAGCCCATTGAGCACATCACGGTGCAGCTGTGGATCGCGGATCACACCCTTCCCCCGGCCCGCCGCATCACGTCCCACCTCGAACTGGGGTTTAACCAGAGCGAGAACAGCAGGAATCCGGTTTTCTTTCAATACCGGCAGGACCAGCTTTAGCGAGATAAAGGAAAGATCGGCGACGGCAAGATGGGGCTCCCAGGGCAGATCACCGGGCTGGAGGTAGCGGACATTGCAGCGCTCGAGCACGGTTACCTGCCGGTGGTGCCGCAGCTCCCAGGCCAGCTGCCCGTAGCCCACATCGAGGGCGATGACCCGGCGGGCGCCGTGCTGCAGCAAACAGTCGGTGAAGCCCCCCGTGGAAGCGCCCACATCCAGTACAGAGAGCCCCTTAACCGGCAGATCGAGATCCGCCAGCGCGCCGGCCAGCTTGATCCCGCCCCGGCTAACATAGCGCAGCTCCCGCTCCTGGAGATCGATCGCCGCATCCGGGGGATAAGCCATCCCCGGTTTCGTGCAGCGCTCTCCATTTACGTAGACCCGGCCGGCCATGATCTCCGCGCGCGCTCTGCTGCGGGTGAGCCCGGGATAGCGCTCCATCAGCAGCAGATCGAGCCGCTCACGTTTTTTTCTCTCTTTCAAATAACACCCTCGCTGATCCCGGCGCTGCTGAAGGTGAGCGCCGCCTTAAAGATCCCTTCGCCGTCGAGGCCGCAGAGCGAAAGGAGCAGGTCCCGCGGCCCTTGCTCGACAAAGGCGTCCTCGATGCCGAGAAGCTTCACCGGCAGGGCCAGATTGTTCCGTGCAAGAGCTTCCAGCACGGCGCTGCCGAAGCCTCCCACGATACTGTTTTCCTCCACCGTCAGGATCCGCCCGCAGCGGCGAGCCCATTTTAGGAGAAGCTCTTCATCGAGGGGCTTGATAAAGCGTGCGTTGATCACCGCCGCCTCCACCCCCACCCCCGCCAGTCTTTCTGCTGCAGCCAGGGCGGCATTGGCGCAGGGCCCCGCGGCGATGATGAGCAGGTCATCACCCTCGCGCAATACCTCGCCCCTGCCCCAGGGCAGCAGGCGCGGCTCGGTGAGTCCCACCCCTTCGCCTTTGTCCCGGGGATAGCGCAGCGCTGCAGGGCCGGCGCCGCGCTGCACCGCCGTGTAGAGCAGATGCTGCAGCTCATCCTCATGCCGGGGCGCCATCAGCGCCATCTGCGGTGCGCTGCGCAGGTACGAGAGATCGAAAATGCCCTGGTGAGTTTCGCCGTCCTCGCCGACAATTCCGGCCCGATCGACTGCAAAGATTACCGGCAGATTCTGCATACAAACATCGTGAATGATCTGATCATAGGCCCGCTGCAGAAAGGTGGAATAGATCGCCACCACGGGCCGCAGCCCCCCTGCGGCGAGAGCGGCGGCCATCCCCACGGCATGCTGCTCGGCGATACCGACATCGTAAAAACGCTGCGGGTAGCGCGAGGCAAACTCTTTCAGGCCCGTCCCCGCGGTCATCGCCGCCGTCAGCGCCACGATGCGGCTGTCCCCGGCGGCCAGGCGAACCAGGGTCTGCCCGAAGGCCCCGGTATAGGACAGGCCGCTCTTTTTGCCGCGCGGCAGTCCGTTTTGCAGATCGAAGGGGCCGATGCCGTGAAAGCGCTCCGGCGCCGCCTCAGCATAGCGGTAGCCCTTCCCTTTCTCCGTAAGTACATGGAGCAACACCGGCCCTTTTACCCGCGCCGTCTGTCGAAAGGCGCTCTTCAGCGCAGCGATATTGTGGCCGTCAACAGGCCCGAAGTAGGCCAGGCCGAGCTCCTCAAAGAGCAGCCCCGGCTTGATCAACGATTTCAGGCCCTTACGGATCTTCTCGGCGGAGTCCACCACCCTGTGTCCCACCAGCGGAACGCGGCGGGCCCGCTGCTCAAATTCTTCTTTCAGACGCGAGTAGGCCGGATCAGAACGAATCCGGTCCAGGTAGGCCGACAGGGCCCCCACATTGGTGCCGATCGACATCTTGTTGTCGTTCAGTACCACCATGAGGTCACTTTTGAGATGGCCGGCATGGTTCAGCGCTTCGAAGGCCATCCCCCCCGTCAGCGCCCCGTCGCCGATAACGGCGATAATCTTAGCCCGCTCTCCCCGCTGATCGCGCGCTTCCGCCAGGCCCAGAGCCGCCGATATGGAGGTGGAGCTGTGCCCTGTACCGAAGGGATCATGAACACTTTCAGTAACTTTGGGAAAGCCGCTGAGGCCGCCGTGGCGGCGTAGGGTATGAAAGCGCTCCCAGCGTCCGGTGAGCAGCTTATGCGGATAGCTCTGGTGCCCCACGTCCCAGATGATCCGATCCCGGGGGCTCTTGAAGGTGCTGTGCAGGGCCAGGGCCAGCTCTACCACGCCCAGATTTGGCGCCAGGTGTCCCCCCCTGTCGGCCACCGTCTCGATCATATGGCGGCGGATGACCTCCGCCAGCTCTTCCAGTTCGGCAATCGATAGATTATGTAGATCCTCGGGCAGCCTTAGCCGGCCGGGATATCGCTCCATCCCTTTCACCCCGTCCTGTTTCCCGAAAATAGCCAGCCCCACAGTTCATCCCACCGGGTCAGCGCCCTCCCGGCAAAAAGGATGATCTCGGTGGAGCGGTTGATCGCTATATTTTTTCCCCAGGCTTTGCCCCCCACCGTCAAGGCGACCACCAGCGCTGTTAACAAAATCCCCCCGTAAAGCTCTGCCGGCACCGCCGGATCAGCCATCGCCAGGTGCGAGACGATTACCGCGGCAAGCGCTCCGCTGATGATACCGCTGATATCGCCCACCACGTCGTTGCAGATGTTGGCGACACGATCGGCCTGCTGCACCAGCTCCACCGCCCTCCGGGCGCCGTCTCTTTTACGGGCGGCCTTGGCGTTGAGCGGCGCCAGCTCCGCCGCGGCAGCGGCGGTGCCGATTATATCGAAGAGCACGCCCAGCAGAATCACCGACAACAGGATAAGTAAGGAGAGCAGCAGGGAGAAAAGCGCATCGAGCAGCAGTCGCGTGACGATACCGATGGCAATGGCCAGAACGAAGGACCAGACGGTGGCCCTTATCGCCCACCGCCCCGGGGGACGGTTACGCTTGCTTTTACTCACTCTATCACCCCGTCGCACCGCTGAGCAGCGCTACCCCCACAAATTTTAGTCTAATCATAAACCCATCCGGGCATACAGCTGCCGGGTCTTGCAGGGATCTAAAAAACGTAAGTGGTAACGAAACAGGTAAACGTTGCGGCTTAGGTCCAGCAGGTTTTCCCGAATAATCACCTTTCGTCACCGATAAGGCAGTTCCCTTTTCAGATTATTCCCGCCCTGTCACCACCGGCGGAACTGGATCGCCACTTAGCTCGCACTTTAATCCCTGGTCCGCTTCTCCGAAGAGAGCAGTCTAGGAGATTTCCTCCCTGGCCCCGATCCTACCTCTAGCCTCTTTTGCAGGAGGGGTTTCAGAAGCTTTCGCTTCCTCCGCCCACCCCACCTCAAGGCAGGCTACGCTGCACCCAGCTTTCACCGCATGCAGGTTCATTCCCAAGCAGTAGCTGTAGCCCGCAGGCGTCCAGCCACCATCATTGGGTCTCCACGAAGGCAGGGTCAACGCCTACATGCCTTTGTAGATCGCCCCGTCCTTCTTAACTCCCAGCACCGGCCCCCGACTGGGCTTCGGCGGCCGCCACCAGGAACTTCATCGATGTGCCCTTAACGGATTTTTAGGCCCGTTTTCGAGGAGGGTGAGCCAACTAGAATACTGCACCACTTACGCTTCTCGGTGAAAAAAATTATAACACAACCTTTTTCAATTCTCAAGGATAGGCAAGCACAAAAACTGGGGCCGCCACCGGGCGGCCCCAGCATCATCCCTGCTTTCGGGCAGCTATTCTTGCTGCATCTCGCAGGCCATCACCGTATGTTTGCAGAGCATGATCGTTGTAACAGAGCCCACACCGCCGGGTACGGGAGTGATCTTCTCCACAACGGGCTCTACAGCGTCGTAATCGACATCGCCGCAGTATTTGCCGGGGTTGTCGGGATCGGCGTTGATCCCCACATCGAAGACAATCTGCCCCGCCCTGACGTAATCCCTGCCGATCATCCGCGGCCGTCCTACTGCAGCCACGAGAATATCAGCCTCGGCGCAGACTTTCGCCAGATCGACGGTGCGGGAATGGCAGATCGTCACCGTGGCATGTTCGCGCAACAGCAGCATCGCCATCGGCTTGCCCACGACCATGGAGCGGCCGACGACGGTTACCCTTTTCCCCTTCAGGGGGACATCGTAAAACCGCAGCATCTCCATGCAGGCGGTGGGGGTGCAGGGCGGGAAGCCGGTCACATCATCGGCGAATACCTTACCGGCGCTGCCCAAGGTCATGCAATCCACGTCCTTCTCCACAGGAATGAGAGAACGTATTTTTTTCTCATCGAGATGCTTGGGCAAAGGAGCGAACATCAGGATACCGTGGATCGCGCTGTCCGCACCTACCGCCCGAACCGCCTTCTCCAGCTCTTCCTGGCCGATATCTTCGGGGTGCTCAAAGATCTCGTAAGCCATCCCCACTCCATCGCTGGTTTTCTTGATCCCGCCCTCGTAAAAAAGATCGTCGGGATTGGCGCCCACCCTGATAATCCCGATCTTGGGAGTGAGACCTTTCGCTTTTAGCTGCTCAACACGCTTGAGCAGATCTTCCTTCATGGCGTCAGCTACCGGTTTACCTCTCAATCTTTCAGCCATCGTCCCAACCTCCTGTCCTTATTTTTCTACTAACCGATCTTGCCGATGACCAATTTTAGGGTTTCATCGGCAATCCGGCCGCCCTCCTCCAGGAGCTGATTCATCTCCCGGGTCACACTTTCAACAAAGGTTTTATCCTTGATTGCGCCCAAATTGATCAGTACATTGAGATGGGCGCTCTGCAGGGCCGCTTTTAAAAAAACCACCCCACAGCCTACATCCGAGATCGCCAGCATGGAGCCGATCTGCCCCATGCGCTCGTGGATCTTGATCCCCCGGAAAGCCTGGCGCATGATTTCCAGGGGAACGGAAAGCGCTACCTTGGAGCATTCTTCTAAAGTCTTTGCTTTATGAGCTTTCTCTTCTTCCGTGGAGCGGGGTAGGCCGTAAGCCTTGGCCAGCGGGGCAAAGGCCTCGGCATCCTCGTCCACCATCTTTTTCAAACGATCGATGATTTCGTATCCTTCCCCGAGCAATTTCTTAACCTCATCCTCAACATCGGCGTACTTTTTCTTCCCCACGGTGAGATTGCCCACCATATTGGAAAGGGCCATCCCGATAGCGCCGCCCATTGCGGCAGCACCGCCGCCCCCGGGAGTGGGCGCCTTTGAAGCAAGCTGATCCAGGAAATAATCACAACTGTTCGACGACATCGCCATGAAAAGAGAGCCTCCTTTATATGATTAATCCTCTCCGCCGACACAGCGGTCTCATCTGATTCTTAGCTGATCGCTTTCTGCTAGCTATTGCGGTAAACAAGTTGGCGGGCGAGTTCCGCGAGGGACTCCGCCGGCCGGCCCAGCGCGTCAAGATGGCCCAGCGCCCGCCGGTAAAGCCCTTCTGCGCGCCTTCGCGCTTCCGCAGCGCCGATTAGAGCGGGCATGGTCGCCTTGCCCCGGGCTTCATCGGCGCCCGTATCCTTCCCCAGCGCCGCGGCCTCGCCCTCCCGATCGAGGAGATCGTCGGTGATCTGAAAGGCCAGCCCCAGACAGGTGCCGTAATCGCTCAAATTTTTCAGTGCCTCCGCTCCCGCTGTCGCCGCGATGGCGCCGCAACGCACCGCCGCCTGTAGCAGCGCGCCGGTTTTACGGCTGTCGATCTTCTCCAGCTCCGGAAGGGTGATCTGCCGCCCCTCAGTCTGAAGATCAAGAACCTGGCCCCCCACCATCCCCTCTCTCCCGGCAGCCCGGGCCAGCTCCCGGTTGATCCGGAGAGCCCGCCCCGCCTGCCCTTCACTGAGGCCAAAAGAGGCGATCTCTTCAAAAGCAAGGGTCAACAGCGCATCTCCCGCCAGAATTGCAAGCGCCTCGCCGTAGATGCGGTGGCAGGTGGGCCGGCCCCGACGCAGCACGCCGTCGTCCATCGCCGGCAGGTCGTCATGAATCAGCGAGTAGGTATGGACCAGCTCTATGGCCGCCGCCACCGGCATCACTTTCCCAGCGGGGTAACCAAATGTTTCCGCCGCGGCGATCACCAGCAGAGGACGCAGCCTTTTCCCCCCCGCTGCCACACTGTGACGCATCGCTTCTCTCAGGGAAGGCGGTTCATCACCCTTCTCGAGCAGCTGCAGTAGGTAGCGATCGACTTCCCGGCGCTGCCGCTCCAGGCGGAAACGGGGATCAGAGCGACTCATCGTTTTCCCCTGTCTCCTCAGGTGAAACCCCATTTTCTTCCTTCCCCTGCTCTTCCTTGAGCAAGTATTCCACTTGAAACTCAATCTCGGCAAGTTTTTCACGGCAGTAACGTGAGAGGCGCACCCCTTCTTTAAATGATCCCAGCGCCTCTTCCAGGGGGATATCCTCATTTTCCAGCCGCCGGACAATCTCTTCCAGCTGCTTCACCGCCTCTTCATAGGACAGCTCAGACAAGTTCAGGACCCTCCTCCAGCTCTTCGATACGACAGCGAGCGGCGCCGTCACGAAAGTGCAGCCGCAGATGCTGCCCGACCTTGAGGCCGCTTACTGAGCGGACCGCCCGGCCCTCTTCGTCGCGGCAAAAGCTATAACCCCGGCTCATCACTTTAAGCGGACTGGTCCCCTCCAGTTTATCTTCCAGCGCAGCCAACTGCAATCCGCCCAGTTTCAGCCGCTGCAAAGTTGCCTGCTGCAGACGCTGCGCCGCTGAAGCCAGCTCCCCGGCAGCGCGGGACAGCCGCTCGCGGGGACGGCGGTAAAACCGGGCGGTGACGGTATAGTCGAGAAGCTGCTTTTCCCGCAGCAGCCGCTGCTGCAGGGCATTTCTGTTTCTTTCCCCCAGCTCTTCGATCCGCCGGCTCAGCTCATCGTAGCGGGGCAGCGCCGCTGCAGCCGCCGCCGTCGGTGTGGCCGCTCGCAGATCGGCGGCGAAATCAGCGATGGTAAAGTCGGTTTCGTGGCCCACGGCCGAGATCACCGGCAGCCGCGATTGAAAGATCGCCCGCGCCACCACCTCGCTATTAAAGGGGGCAAGATCTTCCAAAGAGCCGCCGCCACGAGCGACAATGATAAGCTCGAGATCTTCGCGCTCATTCAGCCTCTCTATAGCCCGGACCAGATCTGCCGGAGCGCCCTCTCCTTGCACCAGGCTCTCCGCCACCACCATATGCACATAAGGAAATCGCTGCTGCACTGTGGTAAGAATATCCTGCAACGCCGCC
>DUVX01000065.1 GCA_012840855.1 Bacillota bacterium
ACCGCCCCCTACAGCGGAATATTACCATGCTTCCGCGGCGGCCGCGTGCTCCTCTTATTGCCGGCCGCCAGCAGGGCCCGCCGCAGATGATCGCGGCTCTCACGCGGATCGATGATCTCATCGATCCAGCCGCGGGCAGCAGCTGCATATGGGCCTGCTGCCCCACCCCCGGCCTTCGCCGCTCCCTCCGGCCCCAGCGCCGCAATCTCAGCCGAAGGCCAGGCCAGACAAAAATCCGCTCCCAGAGAGCGAGAGCCCATCGCCACAGCAGCGCTCCCGTAAGCCCTGCCCAGGACAAGCGAAATCTTGGGAACCGTCGCCCCGGCGTAGGCGTAGAAGATCTTGGCCCCATGCCGGACAATTCCGCCCTGCTCCTGCGCCACCCCCGGCAGATACCCGGGAAGATCGACAAAGGTAAATAGGGGCAGGTTGAAAGAATCGCAAAAGCGAACAAAGCGCGCAATCTTGTCGGCAGCATCGATGTCGAGGCAACCGTCCTTCACCAGAGGCTGGTTGGCGACGATACCGACAGCCCTGCCGCCAAGGCGAGCGAAGCCGATCACCGCATTTTTCGCGTAATCCTTATGCATCTCCAAAAAGGAGCCCCCGTCAACAATGCGCCCGATTATTTCTCGAACATCGTAGGGTTTGCCTCCACCAGGGACAATCTGGAGCAGCTCTTCCCCATCGCTTCCGGCCTCTCCCGCCTCCGCTGCCGGCGGATCCTCCAGGTTGTTTGGCGGCAGGTAGCCCAAAAGAGTGCGGACGCTTTTCAAGGCCGCAGTATCATCACCGGCAAGCAGGTGAGCCACCCCGCTCATGGAACCGTGAACCCGGGCATCACCGATCTCTTCCATAGAAACGTGCTCCCCTGTCACCGCCTCAATCACCTGGGGTCCGCTAACAAAGACAGTGCCGTTCCCCTCGACCATGACCACTATATCGGCCAGTGCCGGTGAAAAGGCCGCCCCGCCCGCGCAAGGCCCCATCACCACCGCGATCTGGGGGATCACCCCGGAATAGAGAGCCTGGCGGGATAGAATGGAACCGTACCCTTCAAGGGCGCCAGGCCCTTCACCGACCCGCAATCCTGCAGAGTCGTAAAGCCCGATCACCGGCGCCCCATTCTCACCAGCCAGGTCCAGTATGCGACAGATCTTCGCAGCATGGATCGCGCCTACGGCGCCACTGGCCACGGTAAAGTCCTGGGCAAAGAGATAGACCCGCCTCCCACCGATAGTACCGCAACCGGTGACAACACCTTCAGCGGGGTTTTCCATCTCCCCCCCGGGATCCGATCCAGCAAAGAGCCCGATTTCAGTGAAACTACCCTCATCCAGAAGCTTCTCGATGCGCTCGCGGGCGGTAGCCTTCCCTCTTTCATGCTGCTGCTTGATCTTCTCCGCTCCCCCACCCGATAGCGCAAGGTTCCGCCTCTCCTGAAACTGTTGCAACTTCTTCTCCATCAGCACTCCCCGCTTTCCGAAAGTTAAACCGGGCCCGCCGTAACCAATCATGTCCCGGATTCTAAGCAAACGGCAGTTTGCTATTTTCGAGAAAAACATTATAATTAATATACCACAAAGAGATGAACGAATGTTAAAAAGAGGCTAAAGGTATGCGGGCGTGGCGGAATCGGCAGACGCGCTGGACTTAGGATCCAGTGGGAGACTATCCCTTGGAGGTTCAAATCCTCTCGCCCGCACCA
>DUVX01000066.1 GCA_012840855.1 Bacillota bacterium
CGAAGCCTCCTATAAGGCGGTAGGCCGCGCCCTGAATGAAGCCTGCGCCGGGCTTGAAGGGCTGCGCGGCCCCCTTTCCACGAAAGGGAGGCTGGAATAGATGGGCGCACCGCTGGCTATCCCTGCTGTTGATCTAAAAGAAGGACGCTGTGTCCGCCTCTACCAGGGCGATCCCGACCGTGAAACCGTCTACAGCGACGATCCCGTGGCTGCGGCCCGGCGGTGGGAGCGGCTGGGGGCGCCGCTGTTGCACCTCGTCGATCTTGACGGAGCTTTCACTGGCCACTCGGCCAATAGGGAGATGGTCACGGCCATCGGCGAGGCTGTGCAGATCCCCTTCCAGGTGGGCGGCGGGATCCGTTCGCGCGAGGACTTAGAGCGGACTCTGGCGGCGGGCGCCTCCCGGGTGATCCTGGGGACGCTCCTGATCAGGGAGCCGCAACTGGCCGCTGAGCTGGCTACATCGTTTGGAGAGAGCCTCATCGCCGGAATCGATGCCCGCAGCGGGATAGTGAAGGCGGAGGGCTGGACCGGCGAGGGCAAGATCAGTGCCGTCGAGCTGGCCCGTCAGGTGGAGCAATGGGGGTTCAGAAGGATCATCTATACCGATATCGAGAAAGACGGCACCCTCGGCGGACCGAACTGCCGGGGGCTGGAGCAGATCCTTGATGCCGTTTCGCTGGAGGTGATCATCGCCGGCGGGATCTCCTCACTCGATGACCTCCGTGTGCTCAAGGGCTATGCGCCACGCCTTACCGGCGTGATCATCGGGCAGGCTCTCTACGCCGGCCGATTTACCCTGCCGGAGGCGATCGCCGCCCTATCCTGATCCCTTCAGCAGATCGCTCAATCCATGAAATCTCCCTTATCAAAAGAGCAGGGGGAGCATAACAGGGGGTATTCTTATGACAGGGAATGACAACACCAACGGAGAAAAGATCGCGCCACTTTCCCCGGATCAGCTCAAATACGATGATGCCGGGCTGATCCCCGCAGTGATCCAGGACGAAAGCACCGGGGCGGTCCTGATGGTTGCCTACATGAACCGGGAGTCGCTGCGGCGGACCTTAGAGGATGGTCGGGCCTGGTTCTGGAGCCGCAGCCGCAAAAAATACTGGCTGAAGGGGGAAAGCTCCGGCAACATCCTCACCGTCCGCTCCATCCTCGCCGATTGCGATTCCGATACGCTACTGGTAAGAGTGAAGCTCGAGGGAGCGGGGGTGGCCTGTCATACGGGCCGTTATTCCTGCTTCTACAAACCGCTCTGTGAACCAAAAAGCGCTCCCGGGGGGTGCGCCGGCGTTGATTGATTACCATATGCATACGCCCCTTTGCCACCACGCCCTGGGCGAGCCCGCAGAATACCTGGCCGAAGCCTGCCGACAGGGCCTGCTCGAGATCGGCTTTGCCGATCATTACCCCCTGGGTCTGTTAGGGATAGAGCCGAAAAATAAGGTGAGTATGGATCCCGAAGAGCTGCCCGGCTATATCAGCGAGATCAGGGCGCTGGGGGAAGGCCAAAACAGGGTCAGGGTGAAGCTGGGGGCGGAGGTCGATTATCTTCC
>DUVX01000067.1 GCA_012840855.1 Bacillota bacterium
ATCATCTCCGGCACTGTCGCCGCCGGGGCCACCTGGGCGATGGGGCAGGCTGCTGCAGCCTACTTTGTTGAAGGGCGCCGGTTGAAAGAAGTGAAGAAATTCTATCGCCAGAGCAGAAAAAAAGCCCGGCGGGGTTTGCCTGGGGAAGCGCCGACATCCTGAGGGATTACAGAAGCGGGGCCTCTAGGTGTTCAGGCAACCGTCATTATTTCCCTGTTGAGACGTCTTTCCCTTTAATTGAGTAGCATCCGGTCGTTTTCCAGGCGAGTGCCGCTGCGTTCCTCGAAGTGCCTGATCAGCCGCTCCACCGTCATCGCCGCCCTCTCCTCTCCGTCAAGGTCGAGAACGATCTCACCCTCATGCATCATGATCGTGCGGCTGCCGTATTCGAGGGCATCCTTCATATTGTGCGTGATCATCAGTGTGGTCAGTTTCTCCTCGGTTACAATTTTACGGGTCAGATAGAGCACTTTTTGGGCGATCGCCGGATCCAGCGAGGCGGTATGCTCATCGAGCAGCAGCAATTTGGGCCGGGCGATGGTGGCCATGAGCAGAGTCAGCGCCTGGCGCTGACCCCCGGAGAGAAGTTTCACCTTCTGATTGATCCTCTCCTCCAGGCCCAGATCCAGCAGGGCCAGGTGCCTCCGGAACAGGGCCCGATCGGCCCCGGTAATGCCGGCGGTGAGCCCCGGCGCCTTCCCCTTGGCCCAGGCGATGGCCAGATTCTCGGCAATGGTCATATCGAAGGCGGTACCGAGCAGCGGGTCCTGGAAGACCCGGCCGATGAGCCGCGAACGCCTGTGCTCGGGGCTGAAGGTGATGTCGCAGCCGTCGAGGGCGATGCTGCCGGCATCGACATCGTAAACGCCCGCAATACAGTTGATCAGGGTCGATTTACCGGCCCCGTTGCCGCCGATAACGGTAACAAATTCGCCTTCCTCAAGGTGAAGAGTGAATCGGTGAAGCGCTTTTTTTTCGTTGGTGCTGCCCGGATCAAATGTTTTGCTGATGGAATTAACTCTGAGCATCTACAGAGACACCCCTTTGTTGGCGGCACCGGCGGCCCTTATTTTCAGCGAGTGGTAGCGCTTTTTGAGCGCTGGCATCGCCAGGGCCAGGCAGACAATTACCGCCGAGATGAGCTTCAGATCGGTGGGCGGCATCCCCAGCTCCAGAGCCAGGGCGATCACCAGCCGGTAAAGGATCGCCCCCAGAACAACGGCGATGAGCCGGCGCAGCAGGCTGGCAGTACCGAAGACAGCCTCACCGATAATGACCGAGGCCAGACCGATAATGACCATCCCGATACCCATACCGACATCGGCAAAAGACTGGTACTGGGCGATGAGCGCTCCCGACAGGGCCACCAGGGCGTTGGCCAGGGCCAGTCCGATCACCTTGGTCATATCGGTACTCACACCGAGCGCCCGGACCATCTGCTCATTGTCGCCTGTGGCTCTAAGAACTAGGCCGAGCCTGGTCTTCAGGAAAAGATAGAGCAGAAAAAGCACCGCCAGCAGCAGAGCAAAGGAGATGAGCAGCGCGGCGTATTCCGCACCGGGCAGCCCTTCCGGTAGGGAGAAAAGGCTATCCCGGTTTAGCAGGGGGATATTGGCCCGGCCGCCCATCACCTTGAGGTTGATCGAATAGAGCGCCAGCATCGTCAGGATCCCGGCCAGGATAGGCTGTATCTCGAGCTTTGTATGCAGCAGCGCTGTGATGCAGCCGGCCAGCGCGCCGGCGATCAGGGCCAAAGCGATACCGGCCAGGGGGCGGCCGGCGGTGCAGAGCACCGCCGAGAACGCCGCCCCGAGGACAAAGCTGCCGTCAACAGTTAGATCGGGCATGTTGAGCGTGCGAAAAGAGAGGAAAACGCCCAGGGCCATGATTGCGTAGATTACTCCGAGCTCCACCGAGCTCAGGACCGTTGCCAGGTTCATCAATGTATCCTGCAGCTCCTTGTAATTTTTACTTCCTAAAGATCTCCACGGCTTCTTCAAGCACATCATCAGGGAAGCTGACCCCGATCGCTTCAGCCGTCTCTAGGTTAAGGTAAACTTCAAAATCGGTGATCGTCTTCACGGGCAGCTCGCCCGCCTTCTTTCCGCCAAGAACCGCCGCAGCCATTTTAGCCGTCTCCCGTCCCAGGGTAACATAGTTGACTCCGTAGGTAGCCAGGCCGCCTTCTTTGACCATGGAATCGGCGCCTACGTAAATTGGGATCTGCGCTTTTCTCGTCACCTCTGTAACCACCGGCATCGCTGAGGCGACGGTATTATCGATGGGCGAGAAGATGGCGTCGACCTTGCTCACGAGGGACTGGACTGCCTGCTGCACCTCCGAGGAGTTCGTCACCGTGGCTTCAATCACGCTCAGACCGCTACGGGCGGCGTATGCTTTCAGGTCGTCGATCACCGAGACAGAGTTGGTCTCGCTGGAATTATAGAGCGCCCCGATCTTTTTGATTCCCGGGGTGATCCGCACTGCCAGCTCCATGATCTGCTCCGCCGAGACGGCATCGGAGGTGCCGCTAATGTTTTTGCCCGGTTTATCCAGGCTGTCCACCAGTCCCGAACCGACGGGGTCGGTGCAGGCGGAAAATATTATCGGGATCGTGCTTGTCTCCCCCGCTGCCGCCTGGGCCGACGGCGTGGCGATAGCGACGATGAGATCGTAATTGTGGTTGGCAAACTTCTGGCAGATCGTCTTCAGGTTGCTCTGATCGTTTTGCGCACACTGGTAATCGATGGTGATCGCCTCACCATCGGCATAGCCCAGCGCGGCCAGCTCATCGATCATCGATTCCCGAATTGTGTTCAGGGAAGGATGCTCTACAATCTGGACGATGCCCACCGTTTTCGTTTCCACCTTTCCATCACCGCCCTCCGGGGCGCAGGCGCTCAAAGAGAGCAGCGCCATCAGCAAACAGATCGCCAAGAATACCATAAAACACTTTTTCATCTCAGGGTTCCTCCTCATTTTTAATGATCTTTTGAGGGTTTCCCTGCAGTCTCGCTCCATCCGCGGCTGGATTGAGTTTCAAGGGGCTGCTTAGACCAAAACAGCCTGCCCCTGGACAAGGGCAGGCTATTCGTCTGCGGTACCACCTTGATTGATGCATGATTGCTCATGCATCCACTCTGCAGGGTGCCATCACACCCTTCGCCTGCTAACGCCGGCGTTGCGTCGGAGGCTACTCGAACTGTTGCTCTTTCGCTCCGCCCTCAGCGGCCCATTTATCCACCCCATCACCGGCCGGTTTTCAGCAGCCCCGGCTCTCTGTACGGCTGGCGGCGGTTTTACTCCCGCTTCATCAGTTTGAAAAAAACCTATCACATCGATGCCCATCTGTCAACCCCGCAAATAATTTAAATGAGCCGCCCGGGGGCGGCAGCATTCTCTATGAAGGCAGGAACTGAACCTGCCGATGTCCAATAGTTCTTTTAACGACAAAATTTATATTCCTCCGAGCTGCCTTGACCTAAAGCCCCGGGGCCACGGCGGGCAGACGGTAGGGTTTGAAAAGAAATTTTCAAGCCTCCCTTTTGGAAAGGAGGTAGCGCGGTTTTTTGCGGACCGGATAAAATATTTGGCCCGGCTCCTTCCAGGGGAGCGGGGCTTTAATTGTGCGCCCGGCATGGGCGCAGTCTAATGGGTGAAAGTCCCTAGTGCGGGTTGATAGTGCCAAGCACATAGCCGAAGGCAAGGGTGTCCACTGCGAGGTGGAATCTGAAGGAAGCTGGAGGCAAA
>DUVX01000068.1 GCA_012840855.1 Bacillota bacterium
AAGCGCTCCGGGTTTTGCGCAGCCGGTTGATGGATCATTATATCGCCGAGCAGGCGGCGGAGCTGGCGGAGACGCGGCGCTCCCAGATCGGCAGCGGTGATCGCAGCGAGCGTATCCGCACCTACAACTTTCCCCAGAACCGGATCACCGATCATCGGATCGGGCTGACCCTGCACCAGCTCGACCTGGCCCTAGACGGTGAGATCGACCAGATCATCGAATCGCTCATCGCCGCTACGAGGGCGAAGCAGCTGGAATCCACAGGCGGCTGAGCAGCTGTGGACAGAGCGGGGAGGCTTACCGTGGGGGAGGCTCTGCAAAGAGCCTCTTTGCGTCTGCGAAAAGCCGGCTTGGAGCAGCCGCGCGACGAAGCGGAGATCCTACTGGCGCATCTACTGGGCTGGAGCCGATTGAAACTCTTCCTGGAGCGATCCTCAGAGCTGCCGGCGGGCTCCGGAGCAGCCTTCAGCGCCGCCGTGGAGCGGCGCGCCCGCCACGAGCCCCTAGCCTATATCACCGGAGAGAAAGAATTTTACGGGTTGCCCTTTGCGGTAAGCCCCGCTGTTCTGATTCCCCGCCCGGAGACGGAGCTGCTCATCGACGCCGTCCTCGAATGGGCCCGGAAACGGGAAGGGAAGATCACAGGCGTCGATCTGGGCTGTGGCAGCGGCAACCTGGCGGTAACACTGGCCTATCACCTTCCGGAAGCAACCTTCTGCGCCGTCGATCTCTCGTCGGAAGCGCTGGAGCTGGCGAAGGCTAATGCTTTGCGGCACGGTGTTCACGAAAGGGTCTGTTTCGTGAAGGGCGATTTCCGGCAGGCGCCCGCTTTCCCACAGCCGTTGCTCCGATTCAACCTCATTGTCTCCAACCCGCCCTACGTGGAGAGAGGAGAGCTGGAAGAGCTTCCGGCAACGATCTGCAATTACGAGCCGCTGCTCGCCCTCGACGGCGGTCCCGACGGCCTGGCTGCCTACCGGGGCATTCTGGCGGCGCTGCCCCGCTATCTTGAAAGGCCCGGTTTGATGGCTCTCGAGATCGGCTCCGGGCAGGGCAGCGCCCTTCTCGCGCTCTGCCGGGAGCTGGATCTTTTTCATCAGCTGGACCTGCTGCGGGATTATCGATCACTCCCCCGCATTATTACGGGGTTATTTTAACCTTTCGCCTGTGGAGGTGGCGGTGAGGCGGCCGTGGATGACCCCCTTGATCGCCAGCAGACGATGGGCAATCTCCTTCGCTTCGCCGGCCGGCCCCTTGAGCAGGAGCACCTCCAGGCAGCGATCATGAGCCAGATGCACATGCATCGTCGATACGATCAGCTCTACATAGTGGTGCTGCAGCTCCATTAACTGATCGCTGAGGCCGCGGACATGGTGATCGTAGACCAGGGTGATCGTCCCCGCCACCTCCTGATGATCATGGGACCACTCCATCTCCACCAGCTGATTACGGATGAGATCGCGGATCGCCTCCGAGCGGTTGGCATAGCCCCGGCTGACAATCTTTTGATCAAAAGCATCGAGAAGCTCCTGATCGATGGAGACTCCAAAACGGACTATTTTAGCCATATTCCCTCCTTCTGGGGCTCCCTGCTCCCTTGAGCGTAAAATGCCCCTGTTCCCTTGCCCTGCCGGGCAGTGAGGCTAATTCTAATTATAACAACTAATGCTTCTCATCTCCAGGAAGGATTTAATGTCTAAGGGATACAGATTATGGCAATAATAGGGGTGAGGAGGGAAGAGCAGTGTTACAGAACAGGGTTCAGCTCAGCGGTGTAAACACTTTCAAGCTGGCCGTCCTCTCCACCGAGGAGATGAAAGAGCTCTTTGGCCGGGTTAAACAGGGGGATGTCGGGGCCCGGGATGCCCTGGTTCGGGGCAACCTGCGGCTGGTCCTGAGCATTCTCCAGCGCTTTAAGAACCGGGGGGAGCCCCTGGATGATCTGTTCCAGGTTGGCTGTATCGGCCTGCTCAAAGCGATAGATAATTTCCAGCTCGAACAGGGGGTCAATTTCTCCACCTATGCTGTGCCGATGATCATCGGCGAAATCAAGCGCTACCTGCGCGACAACAACAGTATTCACATCAGCCGTTCCATTAAGAGCCTCTCCCACCGGGTTCTCCAGACCAGAGAAAAGCTTCTGAAAGAGAGTCATCGTGAACCGAAGCTCAGCGAAATCGCTGCAGCGATGGAGATGACCGTAGAGGAGGTGGTCTTTGCCTTCAACGCTGCTCTGGAGCCTCTTTCGCTCTATGATCCTGTCTTTCATGACAGCACCGATCCGGTCTATGTCATGGATCTGATCAGTGATCAGTCCGATAGCACGGAAAAATGGCTGGAGAATATCGCCCTGCAGGAGGCGCTGGGGAAGCTTGAACCGCGGGAGAAACAGATTATCGAGGCGCGCTTTTTCGAGGGAAAGACCCAGGTGGAGATAGCGCAAAAAGTGGGCATCTCCCAGGCCCAGGTTTCACGGATCGAAAAGGCGGCGCTGGAGATGATCCGCCGTCATTATAAGCAGGAGCCGCAGCGGGAGGAGAGCGGGGATGAAGGGCATGGCAACCGTTAAGAGCGCCGGCCGTTACGCCGCCGTTCTTATAGTGATCGCGGCGGCTTTCCTGCTCCTTCTCCTGCTCTCCCAGGATCGCCGCTGCGCCTGGCAGGTGCAGAAAGGTACGCCCGTGATCAGACTCCATGTGCGGGCCGCAGGAGATAGTCCGGAAGAGCAGAGTTTCAAGATGGCCCTTGTCTCCCGGGTTCAGGAGCACCTGGCCGGGAGGGCGCTTTCTCAAAGCGGCGATTGCAGCACCTACCTGGATTCCTTGCGGGCTTCCCTGCCGGGGCTGAGGGAAGAGATGCTGCGTTTTGCCGACGGGGCCGGGGAGGAAGGCGCCATTGCAGTAGAGCTGGGGCAGGAGTATTTTCCTCTGCGCACCTACGGCCGGCGGATCTACCCTGCCGGACGCTATACCGCCCTGGTGATCACCGTGGGCGAGGGTTCTGGTGAAAACTGGTGGTGCCTCCTCTTCCCGCCGCTCTGCCTCCCCCCAGTAACGGAAAGTGACGATAAAGTTATCCCGGATGCTTACCGCTCCACACCAACGGGGGGCGGTTCTTCTGCTGATGACAATGCCCCCTCCGGAAAGGAAGAAACAGAGGGCGCTATCCGCTGGCGTAGCGCTTTCTGGGAGCTAATCCGGCGTCCGGGGCAATATATCGTTGAAAAGGTGGAGGAGATCTTCTATAATTGAACTGGCTTGACCACTAATTCAGGGGATATCCCTGTTTGTCCCGGGGGGTTGGCAGGTGTACTGGGGAGAATATTTGCACAGCATCCTTGTTTCCATCGGCGGACTGGGGCTTTTTTTATTTGGCATCCAGATGATGGCTTCAGGGATGCAGAAAGCTGCTGGGGACAGGTTGAGACGGATCCTCGAGGCTTTGACTACCAGTCCTGTCGCCGGTCTTTTCACCGGGCTGGTTATTACCATGCTCATTCAGAGCAGCGGCGCCACCACGGTCATGGTTGTCGGTTTCGCCAACGCCGGTTTGATGAGCCTCTCCCAGGCTATCAGCGTGATTATCGGAGCCAACGTGGGCACCACGGTGACGGCGCAGATCATCTCTCTTAAAATTGAAGTGATCGCCTTTCCGGCCATCGGTCTCGGCGGCCTGATCATCTTCTTTAGCAGGCGCAGGCAGTATCGTTACCTTGGCGAGGCGATCCTGGGGACGGGCCTTCTGTTTCTCGGGATCTCGACGATGGCGACGGGCTTAAGCCCGTTAAAGGATCTGCCGGCTTTCAAAAGCCTCCTGGCACAATTTGGCGCTTTTCCCCTGCTAGGGGTGCTCGGCGGTGCCCTTTTCACGGCTCTTCTTCAGAGCAGCAGCGCTTTCGCCGGCATGATCATCGCTATCAGCATGAAGGGGATGATCACCCTCGACCAGGCGTTGCCGCTCATTCTGGGATCCAATATCGGAACCTGCGTGATCGCCTTTATCGCCAGCGTGGGAACCAACCTGACGGCCCGCCGGACGGCGGTGGCCCATCTGCTGTTCAATGTTATCGGGGTCTTCTTCTGTCTCATCGTGCTGAGGCCTTTTACCGCCCTGGTTCTGCAGACTGCCCCCACGGTGACCCGCCAGATTGCCAACGCCCACACCATTTTTAATGTTTTTAACTCCGTTATATTTATCCTGGCCCTGCCTTACTTTACCAGGCTGGTTACCACCATTGTTCCCGGCAAAGAAGTGGGCTTCGAGATCGGGCCTACCTATCTGGATGAGCGGATGCTGCCCACCCCCGCGGCGGCCATCGGGGGGGCCAAAAAAGAACTCCTGCGCATGGCTGTAATTGCCCGCGACATGGTCGGCGAGGCGCTGAGCTGCTTTATCAGAAACGACCTTAAAAAAGTAGCCAATATCGAGCAGATGGAGGAGCTTCTCGACGGGATGGAGAAGTCGCTCAATGTTTTTCTGGCGGATCTTTCCCAGAGCTCGCTTACCGAGGCGCAGTCCAAGATTGTCAGCAGCTTCATGTCGGCGGCGAACGATCTGGAAAGGATCGGCGATCATGCCCATAATATTACACAGCTGGCCGAGGTAAAAGTGGAGGACAGGCTTCCCTTTTCCGAACAGGCCCTGGAAGAGCTGCGGTTGCTCTACGACCAGGTCGATATGGCGGTGAAGCAGGCCACAGAAGCCTTCGAGACGGAGAATAAGCAGCTGGCGCGCATGGTCATGGTGGGGGATGACGAGGTCGATCTTATGGAGAAGGTTTTGCGCAAAGCCCATATAGAAAGGATCAATACGAAGAGATGTTTTCCGCCCTCAGGAGTGATCTATCTCGATGTTTTAAGCAACCTGGAAAGGATCGGCGATCATGCCACCAATGTGGCCCAGCTCGTAGTGGAAGAATTTTAGGCCGTCGGCGGCAGGTGGAGCATAGATGATGTCAGGAGAGCTATCGATCAACGGGACCCTCATTCTCCCCCCCCGCCGCGATGCTATCCTTACCGCCGCCGGGCTGATCCGCCGCGGTGGGCTCGTCGCTTTTCCCACGGAGACGGTTTACGGCCTCGGTGCGGATGCCCTGCAGGGGCCGGCGGTGGCCCGTATTTTTACGGCGAAGGGGCGGCCGGCGGGAAGGCCGCTGATCGTGCATGTGGCCGATCTGGAGCAGGTGGAGCAGGTCGTCTCCGCCCTGCCCGGCAGCGCCCGGGAGCTGATCCGCCGCTTCTGGCCGGGGCCGCTGAGCTTGGTGCTGCCCCGCTCGGCTGCGCTGCCGGGGGAAGTGAGCGCAGGACTCCCTACGGTGGCGGTGCGCATGCCGGCCCATCCCGTCGCTTTGCGCCTTATCCGCTCCGCCGGGGTCCCCATCGCTGCACCGAGCGCCAATCGCTTCGGGCGGCCCAGCCCCACCCGGTTGCGCCACGTTC
>DUVX01000069.1 GCA_012840855.1 Bacillota bacterium
GCTCCCGCCGGATGGAGCGAAGCTGGACCGGATCGATCATCAGGCCGATGATCTTCTCTGAGGGAACCCAGTAGAGCTCCTCCGGCGGCTCCACCTCGGGGACCAGGGGCAGGTTAGCCACCATCACCCGTCGGTGCGCCAGGTACATGCTCAAAGGCGTCTTCGAGGTGCGGGAGATGCCGATGAGAACCACCTCCGCCAGGCGCAACCCCCGCGGGTCTTTTCCATCATCGTATTTGACGGCAAATTCGACGGCCGCGATGCGGCGAAAATAGTCCTCATCGAGCCGGCGAACCCGCCCCGGTTCCAGATGGGGCTCCTGCTTCATGATCCGTGAGAAAGCGCCCATCGCCGGCCCCATGATGTCGGCCGTGGGAATATTGTAGCGCGCCGCCTCTGTCTCGACAACCCGGCGCAGCTCCGGCCGGACCAGGGTGTAGGCGACCATGCTATTGCCCCGGGAAGCCTCGCCCATGATCTCGACAATCCTAGCGCTGTCGCTGACAAAAGGAACCCTGCGCAGCTCCATCTCCTCGGAATCGTACTGACTCGCCGCTGCTTTGACCACGAACTCCGCGGTCTCACCGATGGAATCGGAAATGATGTAGACCACCGGTTTCGAAGGAACGTCCATACGCCTTTTCCTCCCTAGCTGCTTACCTCCGCCAGCAGACGGGCCAGCGTGGTTTTGGTTATTTTACCGATCACCTTGAACTTATCTCCTTCCACCTTGCGCACCACCGGAAGAGCATCGACCTGGTAATCGACGATCTTCTTGGCTGCCACCACCACATCCTGATCCGGCTCCACGGTAACCAGGTTCGGCATCCGGGTCATAATCACCGCCACGGGAATCCGCAGAAGATCGCTGCCCCCGATCGCCGCTTTCAGCAGATCCTTGCGCGAAAGGATCCCCTGCAGAAAACCCCCTTCATCGATAACAAAGAGGGTGCCCACATCCTCGACAAAGAGGGAGACGATGGCGTCGTAGACCGAGCTCTCCTCCCGGATCACCGTCGGTACCGCCTTCACCTCACCCACTGTAAAGCGCTTCAGGTAGTCGGCGAAAAGGTTCTTCGCCTCCTTGCCGGCATAGCTGTAGCCCACGCGCGGGCGGGCGTCGAGCAGCCCGGCCATGGTTAGAACCGCCAGGCAGGGCCGCAATGCAGCCCGGGAAACGCTCAACCGGGAGGCGATCTCCTCACCGGATATGGGCCCTGATTCTTTGACAATCTCGAGAATCTTCTTCTGCCTCTGGCTCAGGTTCATCTACTCCACCCCCCGCATCGGCCGGGCAGCCCGGCGGTACGCCACCGCTGCCGCCGATCATGGAGTCAGCTGCAGCAGTGCAAAATCAGCCAGCCGATTGAAAAGCCCTTTCACCGATGCCAGCAGATTTAACCGGTTCCGGCGCAGCTGCTCGTCCTCAACCATGACCATGACCTCATCAAAAAAGCGATCCACCGGCTTCTTCAGCAGCCCCAGGTGTTCAAAACAGGAACGGTAACGGCGCTGCTGCAGCGCCTGCTCTAGGGCGGGCTCGATCTGGAGGAAGCGATGGTAGAGCTCCTGCTCCGCCGGCTCGCCCAGGAGGGCGCGCTGTACCGCTTCACCGCCGGCCCGGCGGGAAAGGTTGGCCACGCGGATATAGGCGGCGCTGATATCCCGGAGCAGCTCCGTCCGCAGGTGCTCTTCCAGGGCGGCGGCGCGCTCGTAAAGCTCAGCCGCCGAGCGGTAGGGGACGCCGAGGACCGCTTCGATAACATCGTAACTCAAGCCCTTCTCCTGCAGGGCGAAACGAAGCCGGTGAGTCATGAAATCGCGCAGGGCGCCGCGCAGCTGCTTCTGCCGCTCCAGGGGGAGCGGCTTCGTCTCGAGATACTCCTGCAGGGCGTCGTCGAGCAGGGCTGCCGGGGTGAGTTCAAATTCGAAGGCCATCAGGATGGCGATAATCCCCTGACCCTGGCGGCGCAAAGCATAGGGATCCTGGGATCCCGTCGGCTCGATCCCCGCCAGGAAGCAGCCGCTCAGAGTGTCGGCGCGATCGGCCAGCGAGAGCAGGGCGCCCTCAACGGTGGCGGGGGTGCCGTCTCCGGAATGGCGCGGCAGGTATTGCTCGTAGATCGCCGCCGCCGTCTGCGGCTCTTCGCCGCCCAGGATGGCGTACTCGCGCCCCATCACCCCCTGCAGCTCGGGCAGTTCACGGACCATGCGGGTAACCAGATCGGCCTTGCTGAGCTGCGCTGCGCGCTTTGCCCTGGCGATGACAATTTCGGGTGCACCCAGGCGCTCCCCGATTGCTCCCGCCAGTTTGATAAGCCGCTCCTGTTTCTCAGCCATGGTGCCGAGGTTTTCGTGGAAGATCACCCCGGTGAGCTGCGCCGCGTAAGCATCGAGGCGCTCCCTGCGGTCTTCATTGTAGAAGAAACGGGCGTCGGACAGGCGGGCGCCGAGAACTTTCTCGTAGCCCCGGCGAATATTATCATGGTAAAGGTTGTTGCTGATCCCGATGAAGGCGGGTTCCAGGGCACCGTTATCCTTTCCCATCACGGGAAA